>CAMOCC010000060.1 GCA_946610035.1 uncultured Verrucomicrobiota bacterium | reverse complement strand
CCGTCGGAGTTAGATTCCGGCGGAGGATGGGACGGTCATTAGTGACGCATTACCCTGGAGTTCACCCATTTTTTGACCGCTAAAGTTCATCTCACCCCGATGAACAAAGCGTGATGTGCGCTTTCACAAGTGGAATGGGCATTTCTCTCCTGCTCAACCAGTTAGATCATTTAGCCTGTAGAACGTGTAGAGCGTGTAGTTAGGAGGCGCGCTCGGCGATCGCTCCCTACCGGCGGTTGGGACTTTCTTGTTGCGTCGCGAAATTCGCCTGCGCACCCCTGCTAGGGCATCCGCTTCGCGGAGCAGGGGTGCGCGGGCGCGTCTCGCGACGGACATTCATATCAATGATTTGACGGAGACAATCCCTATTTCCGAAGGGGTTAAATTGCTTGGAGACGCGGCTTCCAGCCGCGTCAATCGAGTGATTGGCATGCGACTACATTAGCGCACTTGACGCGGTTGGAAGCCGCGTCTCCAAAATCCCACGGGGACCTGTCCCCTCATCCCAACATTAGCGCACTTGACGCGGCTGGAAGCCGCGTCTCCAAGGATGCACCTATTAGCGGAACATCATGCCTCTCATCCCTTGATAGACTAGGGACGCCAGAGCGGGATGAAGAGGAAGTCGACGCTTGTACCGGCATCGGGATCGCTCTCGTAGCGGAAGAAGCGCCAGAGGAACGACGTCTTCGTATAGCCGTTCTTCTTGGTATCGCGTGTGATGAACGGGAATACGTCCATGGTCGAGTCGCCGTCCAACTCCTCGTAGTGGAAGAGACGCCACAGCACCGCCCGCTTCACGTAGTCGTGTCCGCCTGCGACATGCTCGTCGCGCGACGACCAGAGGAAGTTGAACAGCACGCCAGATTCGCCGTATTCGCCTTCGAACACCTTATCCTTCGTGTCGTAGTCGAAATTCACGACGCGGTGGTTCTCCTTGTGGAAGGCGATGTAATTGCCGACTTCCACATCCTCGCGGCAGCAGACCGTCCGCTCCCTGCCCTCGCGCCAATGGGATCCGGCAGCCAGCTTGGCGGAGCCGACGAACCAGCTGGACGAATCTCCGTAGCGGATCGTCCGCTCCCGCCCCGTCGTCTCGAGGAGGAACTTCGTCGAATCCGTCGCCGATCCGCCGTCGACGCGGAAGACCATGTTCGTCTCGTATGTATATTCATTGGTTGCCCTGTCGTAGCGGGAGCGGACATCTGCCTTCATCCCGCCCTTCACGGACACATCGAGACGGTCGGCGTTCATGAGCCGCTCCAGTTCCGGCATCCGCTTGTCGTGGTTCCAGTGGATGAACGGCTGAAGCCAGAAGCCGACCTCCTCACCCGTAGTCACGCCAACGAGCGGCGTGAGGAACCAGTAGTTGGTGTAGCGGCAGCAAGTATCGCGTCCGAAAACGGCCGTCGCCAAATCTCCGTCGTCGGCGTCGTAGCCGTAGAGCGGCAGGAGCCAGCTGTCGCCGTCCGCACACCATCCGCCGAGGCCCAGGAGTATGCGCAAGCCGTCACTGTCGTTCCACCAGTAGAACGGGAACAGCCAATCCTTCTTTGCAGAACCGTCGGACGCCGTGTCGTGTCCGTACATGCCGAGCAGCAGGCGTGTCCTGGCGCTTCCGTCGGAGCAGGACTCGTACCATGAAAGGAGCGGTGAAATGAAGGTAGTCGTCCACGCCCCATCCTTCTCGCGGCAGAACGGCAGCGAGACGAAGTGCTTGTCATCCTTGTACCAGAGCGGGAACACGCCGTTGGCCTGCGCATTGCATCCGCCCAGCGGACAATAGAAATAGGAGTCTCCGTTCTTGTCAACACCTCCGCCGGTCAAGAGCGGCGGGATCATCCAGGACTCCGTCTCGCCTGTCATCCCGTCAAACGATTGCCACCAGATCGGCGTCACAAGGTCCAGGTTGTCCATGTAGCAGATTGGGAATATCCAGCGTGACGCGGAAACGCCTTTCCCGGTCTGTCCGTAGAGCGGCGTCACGATCGTCCCATTGCTGTTCTCGTACCAGAGCGGGAACATCCACGAACTCCTGTAGCCGTCCGGACCGTCCCAGCGCACGCCGGCAAGCGCCGTGAGTATGTTGAGGTGCGCCCCGTTTTCGTCGCGCCCTCCCATAGTGAGCAGCGGCGGGACGACCCACCAGTCGAGTTCGCCGTCCCGGTTCCAATGCCCGCCCCAGAACCACGAGGCGAACGACTCCTCGTCTCGGTACCAGACGGGGAACGTCCATGCGGAATCCTTGGTCTGTCCGTAGAGCGGAGTGACGAATGTGCCGTCGCTCGCGCCGTAGTAGAGAGGGAAGAGCCACGAACGATCGACGCCGCTGGAATTGCCACGTCCGGCGAGCCCCAGGAGATAGCGGTCCTCGTAGGAGCCTCTTTTCCCTTCGCTCCACGAAAGAAGCGGCGGGGCGCACCACCATGAACCGTCGGCTGCGGACTCTCCGCTGCACCAGAGCGGAGAAATGACGGAGTTGCCGACTTTCGCGTAAAGCGGCAGGAGCCAGTTGTCGCCGTACCTGTTGCAGCCGAAGAACGGCGTAACCCACGTCGTGTCCTTGTCGTGGTAGTAGAACGGCATGAGCCAGCTCTCGCCCGACTTGGCGGAACCGTAGAGCGGAGTTACGAGCGTCAAGTCGTCGTCGTGATAGAAGAGCGGGAACAACCAGTCCGAGTACTTGTCGTGCCCGGCGATCGGGAAGAGGGTGAAGCCCTTGCCGTCGATGTCCCACCAGAGGAGCGGGAAGAGCGTGAAGTAGTCCCCTTCATCCCAGAAGACGAGAGGGAACAGAGAATGGAAGTCGCCGTCGTTCCAGACGACTGGGAATACGTTGAAGTAGTGTCTGCCCCAGAAGAACGGGAAGAGACGCCCTTTCTCGCGTTTCGAGTCGTACTGTCCGAGCGGCCACAGGAAATTGTGTTCATCGCCGTAGCGCGAGTAGAGGGGACGGACCGCGAACTGGTCGTCCGAAAACGAGATGAGAGGCCAGAGGACCGACCCCACCGGCTCGCGCCAGTATGCGAGCGGCCAGAGGTTGACGCGGTCCTCGGGCTTGCCAGTGTATGTGACGTCGTTGCCCTCGTAGAACGGGGTGGACTTCATCTGCTCGGTCATGCAGCCTGTCAGCAGCGTCATGCCGCCGAGCATCGAAACAACAATCATTCGTTTCATATTGCGAGCTCCCTTCCTTTACAACAGTAAATTCTACTCGGGGCGTCCGTCCCCGAGTTGACGGCGGACGGTCTCGAACGAGCGGCGCATTTCCGCCTCAGAGCCCCATGCGACGCGGCGCTTGCCCGGATCGAGGATGCGGCAGTGCCCCGTGACGATGTTTCGCTCGAGCTTCCAGTCCTTGACGACATCGAGGACGTCCCACCATATCCCGGCGTCGGCGACCTTAAGCTCGACGTTCACGAGGTCCTGCGGAACGCGCACCTGCGGCCTTGCGGACGGCTTGCCGGCGAGGATTCGCCTCAGCTCCGCGCAGTAGAAGGCGGCATGGTGGTTCGCGATGCGCTTCACCGCCTCCGTTCCGCCCCACATCGCGCCGATTTCAGTAGTCTCGGTGATGTTGGTCGGCACGGAGCATTCGCGGACGTTGACGAGCGGCTCTATCGCGCCGTCGTTCCCGAGGGCATGCCCGCCCTCCCCACCGGCGATCGCGTATACGTACTTGAGCGTGATGTCCTGCGGATTCGTGAGAAGGATGACGGGCTCCTCCGATCCAAGGCCCATCCCCTTCAGCTCGGGGTCGTCGTTTCGCACGGCGGGCGCGAGGAGGACGCCCTGCTTCACCTTGATTCCCCGCCTGCCGAGCTCGGCGAGCGCGCGGGCGGCGAGACGTCCGCCAAGGGAGTGCCCGACAATCGTGAGCTTTGCGCGGCGCGACGCGTCCATCTCGGCTATTTCGTCGGCGAGCCGCCTCGACTCCTCGTCCGCATTCGCGGCGGCGGTCGTCCACATCCTGTCGCCGTCCCAGCTCCAGAAGCGCGTCGCCGCATTGTCGAACGCGTTCGTGAAGCCGCGCCAGGCCTCGCTTTCAGGCGAGGTTGTACGCAACCAGCCCGGGATGAACCAGGCCTCCCCGAATGAAGTCGCCGCCACTATCGTGACCACACCAGCCATCAGCATTCTCCTCATTTCGCCTCTCCGCGCCCAGCCCCACGCCAGGCCTTTTATCGTCATCACGACAATACTATATCACATCCCGCCCCGCCGCGTCAAGTGGGTTTGTAATCTTTTGCATACTTTTTCTGCGGCACCTCCGGGTTGCGTCAAAGGCATGTATGGAAAACACGCCGCCCGCATGGGCGGGCGGCGTCTTGGCCTCGGCATGCGCCGGATGGATCACTCCGCGCCGAGGCAGAGGCCGATGGACTTGAGGTCCGCGGCGTCGACGGCGTAGGCGGGGTCGATCTCCACGGGGACCCCCTCGGGGATCGTCGCGCCGATCTCCGCGAACCAGCGGCGCCACTTCGCCTGCATGTCGGCCTTGCACGTCGCGGGCGAGTCGCCGCCCTCGGCGTTCTTGACGGGGGAGAACTCCTCCTTCTGGTCGAAGGCCAGGAACGCGGCGGTCTTTGCCTTGGGGAGGATGTCGAAGATGAACTTCTCGAACTTGTAGCCGTTCGGCTCGGACGGCTTCACGACATTGCCCTTGGCGTCCACGAAGGGTATCTTCTTGAACGCGAGGTGGAGCGGCATCGCCTCCTTTGCCTCGCGGTCGAGGAAGGCGCGGTCGAAGACGTGGATCGCGGGCGAGCCGTAGAGGAAGTAGAGCCGCCCGTCCTTTGCGCGGCGGTTGCACTGCTCGTCGGTCATCTCGGTGTACTCGACCATGCGGAAGGTCTTGCCGAACTGCATGGGCATGCCGACCTTCTCCTTCGGGTCGCGCTTGGCGCAGAGCTTGAGGGAGTATTCGGACTTGTTGAGCACGTGGTAGCCGATGAACGCTGGGTCGGCAATCTCGACGAGCGGGTTGTCAACCTGGAAGAAGAACACGGACTTGACGCCGCGCTTCTTCATGTCCGCGAGCGCGCCGGAGCGCTTGAGCGCGGCGAGGAGCCCGCCGTGACCGTCGGGGGACATGAAGATGTGGCCGGGCGCGTCCATGATGATCTTGCCGTCCTTCGTCATCCCGGGCCACATGCCCTGGGTGAAGAAGAAGACGTCGTCGGGGTTGAGGCCGAAGTAGTCGTTCTCCTCGAAGCACTTCACGGTCGCCGCGTTGTTCGCCTCGCTAGTCATCACGTAGAACGGTATGGTCGCGCCGTAGCGGATCGTGCGGGCGAGGATCTTGCGCGCGTGGAAGTAGAAGAGCGGCGCGCCGGTGATCGGACCGATCGAGTAGCAGCCCTTCGGACCGTCGTAGCCGAGGCGCGAGCCCTGTCCGCCCGCGACGAGGAGCGCCGCTACGCGGCCGGCCCTCAGCTCCTTCTCGCCCGCCGCGACGGCCTCGGCGAGCTTCTTGCCCTTGAGGACCGCCACCTTCGGCGCCTTGCCCTTCGAGCTGTCGGGGATGTCCGCGCCCCTGGCGAGCGCGTCCTTGCAGTACGCGAGGCTCTTCGGCTCGAGCTTGGCGATCTGTTCGAGGAGCGATTCGCGCTCCGCCTTGTTCAGCTTCTTCCACCATGCGAGGACGTGTTCCTGTCCGCACTTCTTCACGAGCTTTTCAGCTTCTTCGTACTTCATTTTGGTTCGGCCTTTCGTTTGACTGGTTGTAGAATCCAGCGCTTATTATACCAAAACCAATGTTCGGGGTGAAGCCTGATCTTTTCGTCGAGAAGGCGCATGACCTCCTTCGTTAGCCTCCCCGCCTCCGCCTTGCCGTCCTTCGCCGCAGGATCGGGCCGGAGCGTCGCGACGTGGTCGAACACGTGCCTGCCGCCCTCGCGGCGCATGACGGCGACGACTATGGGCGAGCCGCACTTCACGGCGAACATGGCGCCTGCGTGCGAGACGTTCGCCTTGCCGCCGAGGAAATCCACCTCCACGTCGGGCTGGGGGACCCTCAGGTCGGGGAGAATCGCGAACGCGCGCCCGTCCTCGAGCTTTCGCTTGATGTCGACGAGCGTCTTCGCGCTTCCGCGCTCGAGGACCTCGATGTCCCCGTACTGGCGCTTGAGCCACGCGTCTATCTTGGGGTTCCGCTGCTTCGCGGCGATCGCGAAGAGCGGAAGGCCGTACTTGGCCATGGACCACGCGGCCATGTACCAGTTCCCCGAGTGCGGGACCATTATGACGACGCCCTTCCCCTCGTCGACGTATGACTGGAGGCGATCCTTGTACGCGAGGCCGTCGACGACGTGGCGGTCCATCCATGCCCGGGTGAGCTTAGGGGCCCTTATCATCTCCACTCCGTTCTGGAGCACGTTCGCGAAGCTGCGCCACGCAATCCACCTGAGCTCGCGCTCGGGCTTGTCCGGGAATACGCCCCTCAGCCTTTCGAGCGTCCTCTTGCGGTTTATGCGAAGGACGTTCACCGCGCACCACCCGAGTGCCGATGCGAGCCACATCGCGACGCGGTACGGTATGAGGTTCACGAGGCCGCAGCAGAACCGCAGCGTACCGTATTCCATGTCGATCGCAAGCCTGCTCTTCTCGCTCATTCCGACACCATGTCCAGGGCGTCCCAGTCGATCACACCCTCGAAGACGCGCTTCACGGGGCCGGTCAGGGTTATGGACGAGAACTCCGTCCCGTCGTAGCTCCCGTCGACGACGAGTTCGTAGCCCGTCACCGTGGTGACGTGGACGGGGAATTCCAGTCCGTAGTCCGCGACGCCGACGACGGACGCCGCGACGGCGCCCGTTCCGCACGCGCCCGTCTCCGCCTCCACGCCGCGCTCGTACGTCCTGATCTGGAGGCGGTGGGGCGCGCGCCACGTAACGAAGTCGACGTTCGTGCCGTCCGGGGCGAACGCCTCGCTCAGCCTGATGCGGCGGCCCTCGCCAACCACGTCCGCCTTGGACAGGTTGTCCACCGGGATTATCTTGTGCGGAACGCCGGACACGACGAAATCCCTGCCGAAGTCGTGCGGGGGCGGCATGGCGATCTTCACGATCTGCTCGCCGATGATCTCGGCGTCTACGAACCCCGCCGCCGTCTCGAAGCGCATCGTCGGACCATTTACGGCCCCGATGTCGCGCGCGAACGCGGCGACGCACCTTGCGCCGTTGCCGCAGAGGTCCGCCTCGGTCCCGTCCGGATTGTAGAATCTCATCCGAAAGTCGGCGGCCTTCGACGACTGCACGATGATTACGCCCTCGCAGCCTATGCCGCCGGGGCGCGTGGCCATCGCCGCGATGCGCCGGTGGTCCTCCACCGGGAACGTCCCGTCCCGGTCGTCGACGAGCACGAAGTCGTTTCCGGCACCGTGCATCTTGACAAATGGAATCCGTTTCATCCACATTCCTCCCTGATGTTTCGGCTACCGCCGTCAGAAGCCCAGTATCGCGTTGTACCAGTCTATCGGCGCGGGGGGCATCTCCCTGCCCTCGGTAAGCCTGACGAGGTCGCCCATGACCTTGAAGGCTTCGTCCAGCACGATGTCGTCCAGCTTGCGCCTCCTGCGGCGGCGCGCCTTCGAGGCCTTCTCCTCGTCGTCGTCGCCCTCGCCGTCCTCGAGCTCGCGTATCTCGCGGTCCGCCTTCATCTGCGCCTTGCGTGCATTGCGCTCAAGCGGCGCCTCGGTCCTGTCGAAGAGCGCCTTGTACTCGGCGACGTTCTTCACGTGCCTCTGGAACGCCTCGTCCGCGGCGGTCCTCTCGCCGGACAGCTCCGCCAGCTTCGGCACGAAGTCGGGCAGGTTCCACGCCTGGCGGTAGTTGGGGCCCTTTATGCGCGTGAACGGCAGCGCATACGGCAGCTTCTCCTCGCCTATGTCGAGCGAATCGAGGAAGGACGGGAGGTGTATGTCGGAGGCGACGCCCTTCACCTGCGTGGAGCGTCCGTTCACCCTGTAGAAGCGCATCGTCGTGATCTTCGCGGACCCGTACCCCAGCTTGTCGGAGCCGAGCGACATCACGCTCTGCACGGTCCCCTTGCCGTGCGTGCGCACGTCGCCCAGCACTATCGCACGCCCGACGTCGCGCAGGTGTCCGGCGACGATCTCCGACGCCGAGGCGCTTCCCCTGTCGATCAGGACTATCAACGGCTTCCTGAAGGCGACCGTGTTCCCGCGCTCAATCTGGAGCGGCATGGCGGCGACAGCATCGCGGACGAGCACCACGGGGCCGGACGGGACGAAGAGCGAGGACATCCTGAGCGCCTCGGGGAGGCTCCCGCCGCCGTTCCCGCGCAGATCGAGTATCATCCCCTCCACGCCTTCGACGTTGAATGTCTTGATGTACTCCAGCACGTCCGTCGAACAGCTCACGTACCCCTCGTCGCCGGGGTTGCGGTCCATCGAACCGTAGAACTCGGGGACGTGGACGTAGCCGACCTTCAGGTCTCGCGCATCGATGGAGACCCGCTCGACGCGTCCCGTCGTGCGCTGGTCGTCGAGCTGGATTTCGTCGCGGACAAGCTCGACGCGCTTGCGGCTGGTGCCCGTCGGGTCGCTGCGCGGTATGACCTCGAGCGTGACCCTGGTCCCCTTCTCGCCGCGTATCTTGTGGACGGTCTTCCTGAGGGGCTGCCACAGGATGTCCACCATCTCGCCGTCCTCCTGCTTGACGCCGACGATCTTGTCGCCCGTCTTGATGCGCCCGTCCACGTCGATCGGCCCGCCCGGCATGATCTCGACGATCTTCACCGCGCCGTCGTCCATGGAGAGGACGGCCCCGACGCCGCACAGCTTCAGGTTCATGTCCATGTCGAAGTCCTCCTTCGTCATCGGGGACATGTAGTCCGTATGGGGATCGTAGCTGCGGCTCACGGCGGACAGGTACGTCTGGAGCACCGTTTCGGAGTCGTACTGCGTAAGCGCCATGGCCAGCATCTTGTATCGCTTGACGAGGCTCTCCTCCGGCGTCAGCTGCGGCTCCGGCGGGAGGTCGTCCTCCTTCTTCCCGTCGTCGTCCACGGACTTCTCCCCTTCGGCGGACACCCCGTCCTCCGCAGGCTCTTCGCCTGACTCCTTCTCGTCCCCGGCCTGCTTCGCCTCAGCCTTCTTCTTCGCCTTCTCGGCTTCCTCCTCGGCGTCCAGTTCGCGCGCAATCGTCATTGCGAGGACCTCGTTCTTCATCCTCTTGCGCCAGAGCTCGTCCGCCTCCTCGACCGTCTCCGGCCACGGCGCGTCGTCGCGCTTGAACGTGTACGTCTCGTTCGTCGTGAAGTCCCACTCCCCCTTCGCCAGGAGGTTCGTCGCGAAGTTCACGCGCTCGACGAGCCGCTGGCAGTAGAGCTTGTAGACCTCGAAGCCGAAGTCCACGTCACCGGACTTCAACTCGTCGTCGATCGTGAACGTGTGCGTGGCGAGCGTGTCGAGGTCCTTCCTGAGGAACACCGCGCGGTCCGCATCGTACAGCGTCACGAGGTTCGTCCAGGCGCGCTGGGACATCGCATCGTCGAACGGCTGCCTGAGCACGTGCTTGCGCTCGAGGTGCGAGACGAGCCTCTGCGCTATGCGTCCGTCCTTCTCGCGTGGCGAGACATCCTCCGCGCAACCGGACGTCGCGGCGAAGACGATGGGTATCAATGCAAACAGGGCTGCTTTCATGCGTTGTTCTCCATGAGGCTTACGAGCCGCTCCAGCTCGGCGGGCGCGAGGACGACCCGCTCCGTGCCGAAGCTCTTGCCGATTTCGTTGGAATTGATGACGACCACGCCCTGGACTTCCGCAATGTGCGCGAGGAAGGTGTCCGACGCGAAGACGAGAATCGGCGTCACGACGCCCTGCCAGCCCTTCTTTGCGAGCTCCGCGCCGACCCGCGCGGCCTCCGCCCTGGCCTGCGCAAGCGGATCGCGGCTCGGAAGGCGTCCGTCCACGAGGACGTGCCCCTCCTCCACCGTCACGCGTCCGCGCCAGAACTTCGTCTCCACGGCGAAGACTCCCGCGGGGCCGACGACCACGTGGTCCACATGGACCCGCCCTGCGATGAAATTGTTGAACACATGGTACTTGTCCGGGAGCGACCTGAGTATCCACGATACGCGCTCCTCGCCGCGTGCGCCGATGAAGAAGCGTTCGGTGCGGCGGACGCCATACATGAGGCTGAAGCAGATTCCCGCAAGGGCGATGCACACGAGCCCGATTCCCCAGGACGAGCTGACGAACAACAGGACGGCGGACGCGAACCCGGCGAGGAACAACCCCGCGAAGAGCGGCCACAGTCCCACGACCGTGCCTTTTACCCGGGCCCATTCGCCCGCCATTCCGTGAATCCTTGCCATGAGTGTTAAAGTTAAAGTTAAGAGTTGAGAGTTAAGAGTTGAGAGTTGATTGAGGCCGGGGTTGGGGCGAATCCAACGCAGTCAGCCTTGCGACTATCGAGTCGACGTCGAGTCCGTATGCCCTCTCCAGCTCATCCACCTTCCCGTGCGGAATGAAGCTGTCTGGCCAGCCGAACTTGAAGTCCGCACCGATCGCCTCGCCGAGTCCGCCAGCGACGCATCCGTTCTCTAGGCTCGCAATCAGCATGCCCGCCTTGCGCTGCTCCGCCAGGAGCTTTGCGTCGAACGGCTTCAGGTACCGCGCATGGACTGCGACGCCGCCGACGCGCGCCGCGACCGCCTCCGCCTTCCCCATCCAGTCGCCGGTAGCCCAGATGGCATATCTGGTGGTTGGTGGCTGGTGGTTTGTGGTTGGTGGTTGGTGATTGGTGGCTGGCACCGCGCCCCTCGGATAGCGTATCACCGTCGGACCGTCCCTGAGAAGCGCCTCGTCCAGCAGACGTCCGAGGTCGGCCTCGTCCCTGGGCTGGCAGATGGTCAGGTTCGGGACGGCCCTGAGCATGGCCAAGTCGTACAGCCCCTGGTGCGTGACGCCGTCCGCCCCGACGACGCCCGCCCTGTCCACGCAGAACACGACCGGCAGCCTCGCTATCGCGACGTCGTGCATCACCTGGTCGACGGCGCGCTGGAGGAACGTCGAGTAGATTGCGACCACCGGACGGCATCCGCCCGCCGCAAGGCCGGCCGCGAAGGCGACCATGTGCCCCTCCGCTATCCCCACGTCGAAGAAGCGGTCGGGATGCGCCTTCGCGAATTCCGCAAGGCCCGTTCCGTCCGTCATGCCGGCCGTCAGCGCGACGATGCGGGAGTCCCTCCCGGCCGCGCGCATCAGGGCGGACCCGAACGCCGCGCTCCAGTCCGCCTTCGGGGACGGACGCCAGCCCGCCTCCGCCGCCGCGCGGTCGAAGGGTCCGACTCCGTGCCATATCGTCGGATTGCGCTCTGCGGGCGGAAATCCGCGCCCCTTCTTCGTGACGACGTGCACGATCACGCTGCGCTTGTCCTCCTTCGCGACGGTGAGGGCCGACTTGAGCGATTTGAGGTCGTGTCCGTCTACGGGGCCGATGTACCTTAGGCCGTACTGCTCGAAATACCGGCTTCCGAGAAACAGCGACTTCAGGCGGCTCTCGAAGCCGTGGTATATGTTGCGGAGGAAGGTGAGCTTCATCGCGTGGCCGGCCTTCTCCGCCGCCGCCTTGACGCGATTGTAGCGCACGCCGGATATGAGACGTCCCAGGAAGCGAGAAAAGCTCCCCGTGGGCTTCGATATGCTCATCCCGTTGTCGTTGAGGACGAGTATCACCTTTCTCGTTGCGGAGGCGCAGTTGTTCAGCGCCTCGAAGCTCGTGCCGTTGACGAGCGACGAGTCGCCGACGACGGCGACGACGTGTCCGCCGTCCCCGCGGCGGTCGCGCGCGGCGGCGTAGCCCTCGGCGACGGAAAGCGCGACGCCCGCATGGCCCGCGACGGCGGCGTCGCACGGCGATTCGGACGGATTGGGGAAGCCGGAAAGCCCCCCGAACCTGCGCAGGCTGCCGAAAGCCCCGTCCCGCCCCGTCAATATCTTCCAGGCGTACGCCTGGTGCCCGACATCCCACACAATGCGATCCCTCTCCGGATCGAAGACGTCGACGAGCGCCATCGCCAGCTCGACTGCGCCGAGCGAGGAGGCGAGGTGCCCTCCGTTCGACGCGACGGTCGATATGATCCGCTCCCTTATCTCATCGGCCGTCACTTCGCGGCCTCCTTCAGTTTCATGATTTCTAGCAATGTCGAATTCTGTCCGAAAGCCTTGATTTCGGACTTCAAATCGTATCTCGCGCGCACCTTCGCGCGAAGCTCCTCCTGAAACGACGGATCGCGCTCGTCGCACACCGGCGGCTCGACGGCGAATGCGTAGCCCGATATGGCGGCGACGGGACATGTCGTCGAGTCGAGGAGATCACGCCAGTCGTCGTCCGAAAGTATTGAGAACGGCCCCATCTCCAGCCCCTCCGGGACTTTGCGCCGAGTCTCGATTGCGAGGTAGAGGTCCTGCGTGAGCAGCGTCGTGCCGCCCGGGTCGAGGGCCTCGATGGCGGCGGCGGCGTCCTTCAGGAGGAATATCTCGGGCTTCTCCTTCTTGAGAGTCCAGAACCTGTCCTGTCCGTCCGTCGTCCACTTCTCGAGGAGCGGCGAGCCGAACGCCGTGGCGAACGCGAGGCCGAGCGTCAGGAGCGCGAGCTTGACCGGAGGCTCCGCCACCAGACACGGGAAGCGGCCTGTCGCGGGCGGCGGAAGGTCGAGCCGCGTCGCCGCAAGCGCCGCCGCGCCGACGGCGAGGAGCCCCATCACCGGAACCTGATAGTCCTCGTACGGAAACGGCGCAAGCATCTGGACGACGAAGACGGCGAGAAAGCCTGTGAAAAGCAGCGCCACCGGGAAGGAGTCCGAGCCCTGGACGCCCTGCCGCACAGCGTCGGCGCCATCCGCCGCGCGCCGGCGGTCACGTCCGACGAAGACCGCAAGGCCAAGAAGGAGGAACAGCGGCAGATACCAGCGCACAAGGCGGCTCACGCTGCCCACGACGAAGACGGGCGAGAATCCGCCGCGGGCGGCGTGGTAGCGCTGCGCCGCGCAAAGGCCGGACAGCGCCTCCGGCTGGAGCAGGAAGGGTCCGTACACGACCGCGAGCCCTAGCAAGCCTCCGAAGCCAAACCAGAGGAAGCCCCACCTGAAGCGGCGGAACGCGAAGAGGAGTCCGAATCCGCACACGGCGAGAAGCGCCCCGAGGCTGATGCGCGTGCCCGTCGCGAACGACAGGGAAAGTCCGGCGGCGAAGAAGAGCCCCGCGCGTCCCTTCGCGGCGCCGACGCCGCGCACGAGGAGGTAGAAGCCCGTGAGGACGAAGAACGCGGCAAGGGAGTACGTCTTGGGAATGGAGACGAAATAGAGGTGGTAGAGGTTGCATGCGAGGAGCATGAACGCAACAAGTCCGGCTGCGTTCCTCCGCTCCTTCGGCACGACCAGGCGGGCGAGCGCAACCGCCACGATGCAGCCGGCGAGCCCCAGGACCGCCGTGAGCGCGCGCGCGCCGAGAAGTCCCCACTTCGCCCATGCGAATGCGAGCCGGGAGTAGACGATGGGCATGAGCGGACCCTGCGTGTAGAAGAAGTCGCGATACGGCATGCGCCCCTCGCCGACAAGCTGCGCCGCGTAGAGATACCACCCCTCGTCCTGGTTCAGACCGCCAAGCACCACCGCCGCAGCCGTCAAAACAAGCGCGGCCGCTATCGCAAGGAACCAATATTTCTTCATCATTCCTTCTTCTCGCCGGAACCGGACGTCACCGAATCCGGCGGCTTGTTTGTGACGGAGTCGGGGTTGGCCAGCGCATCTTCGATCTTCTGCAGGGTGTCCTTGACCTCCGCCGAATCGGGTACAAGCTCAAGCGCCCTGAGGGCGTTCTTCTTCGCGTCCATCAGCCGCCCCTGGCGGTACTGGAGGACGGCGATGTTGTTCCAGATGGCGGGCTCCTTCTGACGCTTCTTGAGGCAGCGGGTGAGGTACTCCTCCGCACGGTTGTACTGCTCCTGCATGAGGTAGTCCATGCCCATGCCGAAGTTAGCGTCGGGATCGTCCGGGTCCGCATCGAGAACCGTCTCGGCGTAGCGGCGGGCAAGGGCGAAATCGGCCCTCACAAGCGCGAAGTGGAGACCTTCGCGCGGCGTCATCTGACGCATCGTGTGCTGGCGGAGACGCGCCATGCCGGCGAGGATTCGCTTGAGTGACTCGTTCTTGTCGTCGAGCGTCTCGGCTATGCGTATCTCGTCCAGCGCCACCGACGTCTCGCCCATGCGGTCCGCAACCTCCGCGCGAACGCGCGCAAGTCGCGCAAGCCTCCACTGGAGGAAGAGGAAGAGGTCGTTCACAAGGCGTCCGGCGACGGGAGTAGGACCGCCCTTCGCGTAGAGCTCCAGGACGCGCTCCGCCAGGGCGTAGCCGCGAGCGATTCCGTCGCGGCGTGCCGCGTCGCGATGCTCCGGGTCGTCGGGCCACTTCGTACGCGCCAGGACGCCGGAAACGGGCGGATATTCGCGGCCTGCACGGTTCTTCCAGAGTTCGAGCCCGAGCTGCATCGCGCAGACGGCGAGACGCTCCGGCTTGTCGCGCTGCCAGGTCCGCAGGATGTTGGCGCCGCCGACCTCGGAACTGAGCTTGTCCTCGTCGTCCGGCATGAGGCTGCGAAGCGCCCAGCCCGTGCGGGCCTGGGGAGTCGCCTGCAGCGAGATGCACTTGAGATCACCGCCGCGCCTTGCGGACTCGAGTTCGTAGGCCCAGTCGTACGAGCCGTCCGTAAAGAGGAACTTGGCGTCCCCCGCCTCCGTCACCACCTCGTCCACATAGTCGTTGACGAGCTTCAGCATCGCGTCCGTCCTCGGCTGTATGCGGCCGGGCACTACGCCTGCGACGATGACAACGGCGACAAGGGCGAAGACGAGGTGGCGTGAGACGGACTTCGATCCGTTCTGGTCGGCCTCGTTTTCGTCCAGTTCGGGATCGTACTGCGCGGCCAGCCTCCTGTGGTCGCGGCAGAAGGCGTCGATCGCGGACACCGCGAGCGCGCACAGCACGGCCACAGCGCACATGAGCGAGCACAGGTAGAGGAGGAGCCCGCTGTTCACCTGGATTGCATCGCTGAACGTCCAGAACCAAAGGGGCTGGAGCGACGCCATCTGCGAATAGGCAATGCAGCCGATCACGAAGAAGACGATGCCGACATGGTAGCTGAGGAAGTATTCAAGGTCCGTGGCGCGCCGCAGCAGGGCCAGCCCCAGCACGAACGGGAGGAGGCAAAGGCCGATGCCGACGATCCAGCCTCCGCCGGACGCCGCATTGAAGAACGTGCGCCAAAGCTCGCTTACGAACGCCAGCGGGATGTCGCCCGGCGCGAGGGAGTTGGCGACGAGTCCGTCGAACGAAGAGAACCCGATGATGTTGACGGTGATGCCGATCAAGAGGCCGAATCCCCAGAAAAAGGTCAGGAACCATTTTGAGCTCTGCTGCATGAGCGGCTGCAGCAACTGGATGTGGAAGAGCCCGCCCTTCGTGAGAAGGATGTAGAAGAGCATCCAGAATCCGAAGAGCCACACCAAGCCGATGGGCGATTCGGCGCAGAGAAGCCCGATGACGAACATCGCCCAGTAGACGGTCCGTACGGATCCTGCACACAGGAAGCGGGCAAGGAGGAAGATGGAAAGCGCGAAGATGAAAACGGTCAGTTCAGTGGAATTGAAAGTGTATCCAAGAGTCCACACGGGGTCGGCGCAGAGGAAGACGAGGGATACTACTGCGCATATCGCCCTTGAGAGGAATTCATGCCAATGGCGGCTGCTCTCGTTGGTGCGCACGAGAATCGAGAGTATCTGCTTGAACGTGAGATAGCCGAGGGCGACGATGGCGCCGAGGACAAACTTGCCGAGGACCACAAGACAGGCCGTTCCGGTTTCAAGGCCGAATATCTTGTAGATGGTACTTGCGATTATGCGCCAGTAGCCGGGGGTGATGGTGGATGCGGGACGCGCACCGGTCGCGACGGCGATATCGCCCCAGGCGTTGGGATGCAGTCCCTTGTACGACAGAAGATACGAGACGAGCGTCGCAACCAGGCCAATCGCCAATGCGATTAGATTGTCCTTCCACGTCAGCTTCTGCGGCGGCAGGTAGGACCCGCCGATTGCATTCTCGTCGTTTTCGTCGAACTCGTATTCGTAGGACTTGCTACTTTTACCGAACATCTTGTCTATCCTCCTCTACGGGACTGATGTATATATTATATCAAATATGCAGTGTAGGAGGCTATTTGAAAATAAAAAGAAAAAAAAGCCGGCGGCGTCCTACTCTCGCACGGGCGAGTCCCGCACTACCCTCG
>CAMOCC010000059.1 GCA_946610035.1 uncultured Verrucomicrobiota bacterium | reverse complement strand
AGTGAATGCGACTCCCCGCTTCGCGGGCAGTCGCATTCACTCTGTCTTCTCACCCCGTAGTTTCCCCGTAGTTTCCCCCTTGCGGGGGAAGCGAATCTTTGCTATAATAGTGTCGTAACAAGCGAACAATACATCATTGGTCGCGGTTGCACTTTCAAAAAACAACGGGCAGAAGTCCGCGAAAGGGAGGGTTACTATGACAAAATTGATCAAATGGGTGGCAGCCGCCGCATGCGCACTGCCATTGGCGGCAATGGCGGCACCTACCGCAACCGCAGTCTGGCGCAGCAACCTTGGCCAGTCCTACACGATTGGCGGCAATACGTTTGCCGTGGCGCCCAACGGCGGTGCTCTCCAAGAGGACGGGACGATCAAGATGGGGACTGAAAATTCTAAACTTGGCGCAACGATTGCATTGCCGGCTGGAACGCGCAGCGTTTCCGTGCTCGTGAAGTTCTCCAATTTGTCCATTCCAACGGATCAGCAATACGGCACGGCGCTCGCTACGATCAACGATTCCTCGTTCCACGAAGTCGGTGTCGCAGCCGCAAATACTTCCAGTCTGAATACATACTGGCATGAAAACGGTAGCTCTACATATGAAATAAGCGCTGTTTATTCGCCTGCCAGTCCTGCTGTCGTGTCCAGTGGATATATGCTCTTCTCCTATGCCGCAAATACCGGCTCGCGCTGCTATATGGGCGAAACGATCGCCAGTCTTGCCGGTGGCGAAAACACGACGGGACATTGGTCGAATCTTGATGTCCAGTATGTCTCGATCGGCGGCCCGACGGCTCTTCAGATTCTTGATATCTGCGACAATCTCGTGATTGAGGAAGTGGCCCTGTTCGTCGGCAATTATCTCACAAATACCGATGTCGCCGATTATGCGTTTCCGACACTGGATGGCGAAACAACTGCGCTGACCATGACAGAGCTGAACACGAAGATCGCCGCCGATAGCAACGTCATCTTCACGGCTTCGCCTGTCGTCACGCTCGACGTAGAGCCTTCCGATGCCACGAAGACCTATTTGCAGAGCGCCGCGTGGAATGGCACCGTTCTCATCAAGGACACAGACAAGAACAACATCGTGCCGACAGCATACGGCAACCCGAATTCTACGCTGAAGCTTTCCGGCGTGAAGGGTTATTTCGCAAAGGCGAAGTATGGTTCTTCCTCTACCCCTGCAATTGAATTGGAGGACAGCGAAACGGAAGGTCGCGTTTATGGCTTCTGGAATTACGACGGTTATTCCTTCAACAGCTACTCAGGCTATCCTTACGTACATACGCCCGAACTCAAGGGTTCTGGCTCGTTTGTCGCCGACAAGAGCAGTGGTCTGAAGACTCTTCTTGTTGTGGAGAAGTGGAGCGCATTCACCGGTAAACTACAGCTCGCTCCCAGCGGTATTGTGTGCTTTGGCACGGGTCTTCCGGAGCAGACCGACGCGAGTTCCGCTGCGCTGACCGCCGGCTCGATCAGGCTAAGCGGCACGGTTCCTGCCACCATCGGAACGTGGACGGTCGGCACCGCTTTCACAGGCAGTGTCTTGACGCTTACGACTGCGGCCAATGCTACGACGACCGCGTTCTTGACTGACTCTACAAAGTGGAAGGGTACGTGCCAGTTGAACTGGAACCATGATGGCGCACTTGACATCGTGAACTACGGCAATGCAAATTCCGTTGTCGAAATCGTCAGCACCTTCTCGGCCTATCCGACAAAGAACGGCGGCAAAGCAGCCCCGAATTTCGCGGCAGAGCTGAAGCTCTCCGCAAATTGGACTGTTGCGAATGGCTGGGATAGCCAGACCACGACGTTTGCCAAGCTTTCCGGTACGGGCAACCTTATCGTCAATGGCGTCAGCGGCGGCTCATCCGCCATTCCCTATACGATCACGAAGATCGAAAACTTCACGGGTGCGCTCGGCGGCGCGCGCGGCCAGTTCACGATTGGCACGATCGTAGCGTCCGAAGAGCCTGTCGGCGGCACGAAGCTTGTCAGCCTCTCCAACTGCACCAAGACGCCTGTCCTTACCAATACCAGAGTCGAGTACAACGGCGCGGCTGTCGAGGGCATTGCCCTCGAAGTCAAGTCCGATGGCATCTATGTGGCCGTTCCCGCAACCACCGTGGATATAACCATTCCGGAGGTTGCCAACGCGACAGTTTCGGTGACAGCCGATGGCGCGGCTGTGACGCCCGTGAATGGCGTGGTTACTGTCGATATTGGCGCGGCTGTCGTCGTCACCTATACAGCGGCTGAAGGCTATCAGCTCACAGGCGACGCTATTTCCTTCACTGCGTCGGCGAGCACTACGACTGTGGATGTGTCCAGTATTTCCGTTGCCGCGATCGTCGCGAATGTCACGTCCGCCGACGGTCAGACGACGACCCCTTACACCTCTGCCGCTTCCGCCATTGCGACAGCCGACGATGGGGAGACGGTTACGCTCCTTGAGGCGACTGTAACGCTCACAGAGGTTGTGGCAATAAACAAATCCATAACCATCCTGTCCGGCAACGCGTCTGGCACGACAATCACGGGGCTTAACACCTCGGCATATCCAACGCTTGACGCGGCGGATTTGACGCTTGGCGCTAATGTCACTGTTTCCGCACAGCTGCGTGTACTTTCAGGTGAAGCGACGATTACGCATCCGACCGGCAAGGCTCCGAGCTACAGGCCGCCAACCGGTTATACGTCTAGTTCAAAGAACAACGGCAACGGCACGACGACGATAACCTTCTATCAGCAGGTCTATGTCATCGCCGCAGGTACGAACGCAACTCTTGCCGACGAGAACGGAAACCAGCTTGGTTCCTACACTCCAGTTGCCTCGGGTGACACGTTCGTGTTCACCGTCACGCCTGCGGCAGGTTGCACGCTTGTTCGCGTCACCGCAGATGGCGTGGAGCTCACTCCGTCCGAAGGGAAGTACAGCATATCCATCGGCTCGTCCAACGTCTCGATTTACGCTGTCGCCGGTGCGGCGGTGGTGACGGGAGGTGATTCCGATGTATATTGCGGTTCCCTTCGGGCGGCCGTTGATGCGGCGACGAGCGGCCAGACAGTCACGATGCTCGCCGATGATCGCGTCAGCTTCACGGAGGACAATCTTGAGCTTTCCATTGGCAAGGCACTCACGATTGACGGCGCAGGCCACACAATCTACGGCGTCAACGACTACACAGGCGGCAAAGGCGACCACGACATCTATATCTCCGGTTCTGGAGATGTTACGATCAAGAACGTGACGCTCGCAGAATTCGGTGGCGCGGTTGCCAACAATATGCGCACCTATCCCATCTGGACTGGCAGCGCCTATACAGGCACCCTTACGCTCGACAATGTGACGGTACGCAACTTCAACCGCACCGCGTTCAACCTCAACGGTGGTACGGTTGTCGTGAAGGACTGCACGATTACCGGCGACAAGTCGAAGGACACCTACTTCCAGTCGGGCATCGAGGCATACAACGCCAACGTAACCGTTCAGGGCACGACCACTATCACTGGCACGGGTTCCAATCTTGTTGATTGGCCCGAGGCCGCCTGTTTGCAGCTTGGCAATCCGAACGGATCTGTAGCCGGTACTGGCTCGATTACCGTCACGGGCGGTACGTTCACAGGTGATTACGGCATCATAGTCGCGTCGAATGCAAGTAAAGTGGTATCGGTGACCGGCGGCACGTTCAACGGCGTGCTGGAAGTCGAAGACGGCGAGGGTGGTTCGCTCGCAATCTCCGGCGGTACGTTTGGCGCGGTTGTTCCCGAAGAATATCTCGCCGAGGGATACGAGGTCTTGGACAACGGCGACGGCACGTACGGCGTGCGCGAGGACAAGGGCTGGGTCTACTCCGCGCCGGGCTACTGGAACTACACCGGTACGTGGACGGAAGGTGCTGCGCTCGGCGACGACAAGGTTACTATTTCGGACGGCGCTACTTATTCGAACCGCACGGCGTCCGCCGGACAGCTTGTCACGGTTGCTATGACGCTCAGCTTCGACGACGTAAACGACGACGAGGATGGGTATGAAGGCGCGAAAGCGGCAATCAGGCTCGGCGCGGGCGCGGCGGAAGGCGCATACGTGTTCCAGCTCTACACCTACGAGGGCTCGGCTGCGACGTGGAAGAACGCGACAGGCTTCACGCCTACTGTCGAAACGGACTACAACGTCTTGTTTGTCCTCGACCTTACGAACAAGACCTATACGGCGTCGATCGTCAGCGGCACGACGACAAATGTGCTCTCCATCGGCGAAAGCATCACGGCAATCCCGTTTGCCTGCCAGGGCGAGGTCACACCGGTTCAGACGATCGACTTCGTCGGTTCCGGTACGGTGTCCTCCATCGAGGGCAGCTACGGCGATGCGCCTGAGCAGGAAGGATTCGTCGTGGATCAGGTCATCGGCGAGGTCACGCTTACTGCCGCGCAGGCCGCATGGCTCAACGGCCAGAGCAACTACGACGCCCTCGCCGCGAAGATCGCGATGATGACGGCTACGGAGTTCAACGACGCGTACCTCCTCAACCTCGACGTTACCGCCTCCAACAGCGGCTATGTGTTCGCAGTGACGGATATCGCCGTTGGTGATGGCGAGGTCGATGTGACGGTCAAGCTGACCCGTACGGGAGCGCTCACTGAGAACGAGATGGCCAAGCCCATTGTCGGTACCCTTAAGCTGAAGGGCACCGCAGCGCTCGGCACGGCGTTTACGGTACTCGGCGAGACGGCTGTCAAATTCGACGCTAACGCTGACTTCAGCGATGACGCGACGGAAACGACCGTGACCGTCGACACGACTGAGACGGACGCGAAGTTCTATCAGGCGGTGATCGAGTAATCGCCTACGTGACGGAATGAAAGCCCAAAGCGCGCCGCCGGACAACCGACGGCGCGTTTTCACTTTCCCCAAAAAAACCGCCCGAACGGCGCGGATTTATGGTACAATATCAGAACTATGGTGAGGGAAATTGTTTGTCTCGGCGTCGCGATGCTTCTTGCAGGGGCCTCTTCGGCGTATGAATGGACCAACCTGACTGCGGAAGCGCGTCTAGGCGGTCGCATGGTGTCCGCAGGCTACCTGCGCGGCAAGATAGTGGTCATGGACAGGCGCGACTACACCGACAGCGCGAACGTGGCCGACATCGAGGCTCTCCAGAAGATGTGGGCCAGCTACAAGACGAAGTCGTTCGTCGTCGTCGGCAGCCACACCGGCTCCGGGGATGCGAAGGGCGTCGAGAAGGCGCTCGCGCGGCTGGGCGTGACGTATCCGGTCTACGCGAACGCAGGCGTGCTGCGCGATGGGGAGATGGTCGACTCGCCCGAGCTTTCCGTATTCGACTCGACCGGCACGCGGCGCATCTACGGCGGACAGGACGTCCACAGGGTCGCCGGCGTCGTCGGCAGCGCCATCTTCTCGACCCGCATGCCCACCACCGCCAAGCAGTGGCGGTACCTCCTCGACTGGGAGATGGAGAACCTCCCCGGCCAGGCGTTCATCAGGCTGAAGGACCTCGACGTACAGGACAAGGTGATCGCCGAGATGAAGGCGAAGTATCCCGACTCCCTCCACAAGTACGCGCAGACGCTCAAGAAATGGCGCGAGGACAACGAGATCAAGAAGCTCGCGAAGCTCGTTGAGCTCTCCCGCCTCGTGAAGGACCGCGACCCGCACGCGAAGACTAAGGAGAAGATCACGAAGTCCGTCATCGAAAAGGCGATAGAGAAGTACGAGTCGCTCAAGCAGAGCAAGAACCCGAACGTCGTACAGGAGGCGAAGAACGCTATTGCCGACCTCCAGTTCTCCGCTGCGTCGCTTGACGAGTGAACCGGGGGCGGTCCGGGGGAGTGTAAACCCATGGAAGGAGTCATGATATGATGAACAAGATTGTTTTCGCCGCCCTCGCAGCGGCGCTGGCAGCGTCCGTCAACGGCGCGGGTCGTTGGCGCGGACTCGACGAGTCCAACTGGTATTCCGGGCCGAAGCTGACCGAGGAGTCGCTCGCGGGCAAGGTCGTCCTGGTGGACGAGTGGGGCGTGAACTGTCCGCCATGCAAGGCGCTTCTCCCGCGCATGCAGTCGATATGGGACAGTTTCAAGCACAAGCCGTTCGTCCTCCTCGGCTCCCATCGCCAGGGCCGCGCGCCGGACAAGGTGAAGGAGCTCGTCCAGGCGAACAAGCTCACATATCCGATATACGACTTCGCGGGGCTCGCCTCGGACGAGCCGGACAACGGCGGCGGCATCCCGTACATGTACGTCGTGAACCATCGCGGCAGGGTCGTATACTCCGGCCGGAGCGAGCGCGAGGCGACCGAGGCTCTCGTCAACGCCCTGGGCGAGATCGGGGCGCCGCCCAGCCTCACGGCTGGAGTCGTCTTCGACAAGAGGAGCTCCTACAAGACGCTTGAGAAGCAGCTCATCCTCGGCAAGCCCGTCGCCGGCATCGTCAAGAGGCTCAAGGGCGATGTCGAGAAGGCCGGCAAGAAGTCCGCAACCGCGAAGCAGAAGGAGATGGCCGAGGAGGCGGCCCAGATACTCAAGGCCATCGAGGCGGCGAAGACCGAGATCAAGGGCGAAATCGAGGTGCAGCGCAACGCCAACCCCGAGGAGGCGTTCAAGCTCGTCACCGCATACATGAAGTCCTTCCCCGAGGAGGGCGCGGAGTACAAGGATCAGCTTCCGGAGTTCGCAGCCAAGGCCAAGGAGTACAAGGCGGCGCAGAAGGCGAAGTCCGCAAAGAACGACAAAAACGCAGGAAAGTGATTGAGATGAAGGATGATTTCGACAACATAACGGAGATACTGGAACGCAACGCGCGCGAGTGGCCCGACGACGTGGCGCTCGTGGAGATCAATCCGCAGGAGCTCGAGAGCCGCAAGACGACCTGGCGCGAGTATTCGCTGATTGAAAGCTCGCCAATAGAGAAGTTCAGGAGCGAGATCACCTGGTCGAAGTTCGAGGAGAAGGCGAATCGCTTTGCAAACTTCCTCCTTTCGCGCGGGCTCACCAAGGGCGACAAGGTGGCGATACTCCTCATGAACTGCCTGGAGTGGCTGCCGATATACTTCGGCGCACTGAAGGCGGGCTGCCTTGCCGTGCCGCTCAACTTCCGCTATACGGCGGACGAGATAAAGTACTGCCTTGAGCTGGCGGACGCCGACGTGCTCGTCTTCGGGCCCGAGTTCACCGGACGCGTCGAGCAGATTTCCGACCGCATCCCGCGCGTCAAGACGCGCCTCTACGTGGGCGACGACTGCCCCAGCTTCGCCGAGAGCTACAGGAACCTAGTGAAGTACGCCTCTTCCTCCTCGCCAGGCTTCCACCACAGGCCCGACGACGAGGCGGCGATCTACTTCTCGTCCGGCACGACCGGCTTCCCGAAGGCCATCGTCCTCCAGCACAAGGCGCTCCTGCACAGCTGCCGCGTCGAGCAGAACCACCACGGCCAGACCAAGGACGACGTCTTCCTCTGCATCCCGCCCCTGTACCACACCGGCGCGAAGATGCACTGGTTCGGCAGCTTCCTGGTCGGCGGCAAGGCCGTCCTCCTCAAGGGCGTCAAGCCCGAGTGGATAATCCGCTGCGTGAGCGAGGAGCACTGCACCATCGTCTGGCTCCTCGTCCCTTGGGCGCAGGACATCCTGGACGCCATCGACCGCGGCGATGTGAGGCTCGACGAGTACAAGCTCGACCAGTGGCGGCTCATGCACATCGGCGCGCAGCCCGTCCCGCCCTCGCTGATCAAGCGCTGGAAGTCCGTCTTCCCCCACCACGACTACGACACGAACTACGGGCTCAGCGAGTCCACCGGACCCGGCTCCGTCCACCTTGGCGTGGAGAACACGGACCACGTCGGCGCCATCGGCGTCGCGGGCTACGGCTGGCAGACGAAGATCGTGGGGCCGGACGGCGAGACGCCCGTCAAGCCCGGCGAGGTCGGCGAGCTCGCGCTCAAGGGCCCAGGCGTCATGAAGGAGTACTACCACAACAAGCAGGCGACGGACGAGATACTAAAGCCCGGCGGCTGGCTCCTCACGGGCGACATGGCGGAGGAGCGCGACGGCTTCATCTACCTCGTGGACCGCGCCAAGGACGTCATCATCTCCGGCGGCGAGAACCTCTACCCCGTACAGATCGAGGACTTCCTCCGCGCGAACCCGGCGATCAAGGACGTCGCCGTAATCGGCCTCCCGGACGCCCGCCTCGGCGAAATCGCCGCGGCCATCATATCAGTCAAGGAGGGGATGACGCTCACCGAGGACCAGGTCAACGAGTTCTGCATGGGGCTTCCGCGCTACAAGCGTCCGCGCAAGGTCATCTTCGCGGACGTCCCGCGCAACCCGACCGGCAAAATCGAGAAGCCAAAGCTCCGCAGGATGTACGGCGCGGCCGACCTCGTCGCCCAGCAGAACGGAATCGCCCAGACGTGAGCGCGCAGGCTATGGCTTCGTCGGACATAGCCGGGCGCGGCATGTTCATAACCTTCGAGGGCGGCGAGGGATGCGGCAAGTCCACCCAGGTGAAGCGCTTCGCCGCGCGGCTGGAGGCGTCCGGACGCAAAGTGCTCCTTACGCGCGAACCTGGCGGGACGCGGCTCTCGGAACTCGTCCGCTCGCTCCTCAAGGACGAACGCGAGGACCCTCCCTGCGACCGCGCGGAGCTGCTCCTCTTCCTCGCCGCCCGCGCACAGCTCGTGAACAACGTCGTCCTCCCCGCCCTAGAGGCCGGCACATGGGTCGTGAGCGACCGCTTCAGCGACTCGACCTTCGCATACCAGGGGTATGGACGCGGCCTGCCGCTCGATGTGCTCAGGATGGCGAACGACTTCGCCTGCGCGGGGCTGCGTCCCGACAGGACGGTCCTCCTCGACGCCGACCCCGCGGTGACGCTCGCGCGCATGCGTTCGCGCGAGGCGGCGACCGCGACCGAGGCGGACCGCATAGAGCGCGCCGGCGCGGAGTTCCACTCCCGCCTCAGGCGCGGATTCCTGGAGATGGCCGCCGCCGAGCCGGACCGCATCTCCGTCGTCGACGCATCCGGCACGCCCGAGGAGGTGGAGGGGAGGATATGGAAGTCTCTGAAGCTTTCGCCCTGATCTCCCGCGCTATCGACTCGGGACGCCCCGCGCACGGCTACCTCGTCTGCGGGGACCTGCACGGACAGTGCGACGAACTCGAAAGGCTCGTCCTTGAGAAGCTCTTCCCCGACGACGCGGCGCTCGTCGACTCCAATTCCCACCCCGACGTCGCAAGGCTCGAGCCGCAGGGCAAAAGCCGCACTATAAAGGTCCAGCGCGGCAAGGACGACGACGGCCCCGGCATGCGCGACGGACTCATCGAGCCGATGTCAGTCTCGGCGTTCTCGGGCGGATGGAAGGCCGGCGTGATCGTCGGCGCTGACCGCATGCAGCCGGAGGCCGCGAACGCCTTCCTCAAGACGCTGGAGGAGCCGCCGCCAAAGACGCTCTTCCTCCTGTTCACCGACGCCCCGGACTCCATTCTCCCCACGATTGTCTCGCGAACGCAGAGGATCGACCTTCCGCTTTCCGAGGGCGTTCTGGAGGGCGAGGCGTACGACGCCGTGGCGGAGGTCATGGAGTCGAAAGTGCCGGACGGCACGCTGGAGAAGGCCATGGTCGGGCACCGCCTCGCGGAGATTCTCGCATCCGTCAAGGAGGAGGCGGACGACTCCGACGTCGCGCTCGCGCGCAAGGCGTTCTACAAGACGGTGATGAGCTTCGTCCGCAAATGGATGGTCGAGGGGAGGATCCCCCTCCACCAGGCGTTCCGCGACGTGGAGCTGGTAGAGGAGGCGTTCCGCCGCAGCGAGAGGGCGATCCCCGACGAGGCGGTGCTGTGCGGCATGACGGACAGGATGGTGTTCCCGTGAAGATTTCGCTTTCGACAAACTGGTGCAACAGGCGCATTGAGTCCGGCGAGGAGATCGCCGAGCGGGCGCTCGAACTCGGCTTCGACGAGCTGGAGCTTGGCTTCCACACGTCCATATCGCAGGTCGACGGGTTCCGGCGCATGCTGGACAGGATTCCCGTCGGCTCGATCCACGCCTTCTGCCCCGTCCCCGTCTCCGCGCCGCAGGGCTATCCCGAGCTCTACACGCTTGCGAGCTTCGATGCGGAGGCGCGCGCGATGGCGCGCTTCCAGATCACGCGCAACATCGAGTTCGCGTCCGACATCGGCGCGGATACAGTCGTCCTCCACGCAGGGCGCGTCTACTTCAACACTTTCTTCAGGCGCTCGTTCACGTCCGGCACGCTCCGCGAAATCCTGACGCAGGCGAAGGGGAATCTGGGCGACCCGAAGTACGCCAAGGCGCTTGCGCGCGCGCTGAAGGTTCGCAGGACGCGCGGCGCCGAGATGCTGGAGCTCGTGAAGGGCGAGCTGTCGGCGCTCATGCCCGTACTGGAGAGGCATTCGGTCACGCTCGCACTCGAGAACCTGCCGTACCTGGAGGGATTCCCGAACGAGTCCGAGATGTCCGCGATAGCGGCGGAATTCAAGGGCGGACGCGTCAAGGCGTGGTTCGACACGGGCCACCACCGCGTTCGCGAGATGCACGGCTGGCTGCCGGAGGGCTTCGCCCGTCCGCCCGAGGAGGCGGAGTATCCGCTCGTCGGAGGCATGCACCTGAACGACGTCGTGGACTACAACGACGACCACCTCCCGCCAGGCGAGGGGAAGGTCGACTTCAAGGGGCTTGAGCCGCTTGCGCGCGCGGTCCGCCACGTCGTCGTCGAGCCCAATTCCGGCGTTCGCGGCGAAGCCCTTGCGAAGGGACTTGCCCACATACGCGCGCTCTGGTCCCTTCCCCCGCATGGGTGATACCCGATGGGGGATGTTGCGCACCTTGCATTCTGTGTTATAATCCTTGTGCAAACTTGGGGGAATTGTCTCTCGGGGTAAACCAAGGAGTGTGACATGAAATCGAAAACCTTAAACGCATCCTCTCGCGCCCTCCACGGCGCAGCGCGCTTTACCGCGCCTATCTGCAAATTCGCCCTGTCGCTTTGCTCGGCGCTAGGCATTGCATCCGTGACGCAGGCGGCGGACAATGTTTGGGAAGGTGATGACGACGGTTATTGGGAGACGGAAGCCAACTGGACGAATCCTTCTGGTGATTACTGGGTCATAAATGGCAATGCTACCTCAAAAGCCGTTAAGTTCAACAGCAACCCCACTCTTGGATACACTCTTGCCATTGTAACCGACGGTGTTACGTTCTCCGGCGACGACGCATCGGACGGCTTGGTTCAGACAGCTGGTGACGTCCGTTTGGGAGCTTGGGCCTACGGTGCGCTGACAATCGACAAAGGCACCCATGTGCTGAATGAGCTTGCCGTCTCATCCGCATGGTGGGACAATACAGGGCCTGTTGATGGTACGCTTACTGTTTCAGGTGGAAGCCTTACGGTCAATACCACGACATGGGTTGGAAGCGGCCAATCCGCCAACGCCGCAGGCTCTGACGGTGTCATCAATGTCAGCGGCGGCAGCGTGAAATTTGTCGGAACCCCGACTCTTGGCTGTGTTGCCGGCGCTACTGGAACGTTGAACATCAACAGCGGAACCGCAACAGCGTCAACCATAGTTCAGGGTGCAGGAACTGGCTACGTCACCTTCAACGGAGGCACACTGTCGGCTGCCGGTGCTGGGACGCTCATAGACGCTGGGCTTACCGTTACCCTCAATGCCGGCGGGGGCACGATCGCAACGGATTATGACGTGACAGTCGTTCCGGCCATGACCGGTGCCGGCTCGCTCACCAAGACAGGCTCAGGCGTCCTCACTCTTTCGACTATGCCCACGTTCTCCGGCACCATAACTGTTGCCTTGGACGCTGGCAGTGTCATCCTTCCTGCCGGCGCAACGATAGCGGCAGGTACATATACCGCATCAAGAACGGTTGAAAGCGGCGTCGAGTATTATTCCAATCCTCCACTTACCATCACCCAGGCCGATATCGTCGGCGATTCGATTGTCCTTACAGCGGATACAACTCTCAACGTAACTGAGAATGCAAATTTCGGGAATCTCACGGTTAGCGGTCCCTATACGCTGACACTGGCCGGTTCTGCCGTGATCACTGCGACATCGCTTAACATCGCCGCTGGAACAACCGTCCAGCTTGCCTCTGGCACGACTCTTGCGGATGGGCGCATCGTCACCACCTCCGTTACCGGTGCGGGCGTCATCGGCTACACCGGCGTCAACCCCGATGCCAGCGTCGGATACGACAACTCCGCGGCTTGGACCGGCACTGTCTGGATCCAGGGGCTTACAGGACTTGTCGATTGGAACCCGACGGCATTCGGCAACAGCGCTTCGACCCTCAGGCTGTCTGGCGTTGCCGGCTACTTTGTGAAGGCGCAGCTGTCGCTTCCCTTCGCCATCGAGCTCGAGAACGACATCTACTCCTACGGCATCGACCTTACAAACGGCTATTCGTTCAACTCTACAGGCGGATGGTGCTATGTCAAAGTCCCGACGCTGAAGGGAACCGGAACATACAAGACCTCCGGCGGCGGCGGAAACCTCTTTGTCGTTACGGACGACTGGAGCGGATTCACCGGCAGCTTCAGCCTCGCAAACAAGACTGTCTGGCTCGGGTATGGCACGCCTGAAGCTGAAGTTGACTTCACTCCTGGCACTGTTGCCGGCGGTATCCGAATCGCAGAAGGCAAGTCCGTCAACTGGAGCACGTCCTGGACGCTCTCCAAGTTCTTCGGAGAGGGAACGATCAAGATGGCAGCTCCATGGGACGCAACACCGGCCTTTGCCGGGTATGTGGGCGATTCCACGCTCTGGACCGGCACGGTCGAGCTTGCCTCATGCGTGAACAATGGAACAGCTTCGGTCGCTGTCTATCCCGGTCGCATGGGCAACGCGAATTCCAGGATAGTGTTCAAGGGACTTTCGCCGGGGGCGACAAAGGGCTACTACTTCAACGGATCGACTTCGGCGATGGTGCAGCTGGATGGCGACGTAACCATCTCCGACGGCACTTCCGGAGCCACATACTCCCTTGGCGTCCTCACCGGCATCGGCAGCTTCACCGGCGCCACATCACTTGGAACAGCCTGCACGTTTGCCTTCTCGGCAGTCTCCAACTACACGGGGACGATCTCGGCGAACAGCAAGTCCCTTGTCACCATCGGCACGTACATGAGCGACGCTGATGTCGCCGTCGGGACCAAGCTCGTCAGCGTGGATTCGGACAATGCATACGTCACGTTGAATTCTGTCACTGTCACGGGCGGCGAACCACAGAAGGTCGCGACTGCCGCACAGTCTGGCGACGACGGCTTTGGCGTGTATGTCACCGCTTGCCAGCGCGACGTCTACTGGGTCGGCGGCACAAGCGGCAACTGGAGCGACACGGAAGCGTGGGCTCTGGCGGATGGCACGCCGCTTAACGCGTATCCCAGCGACTACACCCAGAACGCGGGCGACAACGTGATCTTCACTAACAATGCCGTCGTTGTGGCAGATTGCCGCCCTGTGATAACGAAGATGACGCTTAACGCCGATGTCACGTTGTCGACCACCGAAGCATTCGTCGCCAATACGTATGCGGGGAAAAAGTACCTCTTCGTCGAAACTGTTGAGGGCGAAGGAACGCTTACATTGTCAAATGCCGTGATAGCGGCCATTGGCAATGGCCGTCCGTTCAAGATCTACACGCCTGTCTGCGTTGCAGACGGAACGAGAAATTCTTTTGGCTGTTCCACTTTCGTGAACTACCTGTATGGCGATTTGTCTGGCAGCGGCTACCTCGAAGTGCGCAACGGCAATTCCGGAGGCCTCTATCTCTATGGAGACAACTCAGAGTTCTCTGGCGAGTTCGATTCTTCGGAGACGACCCGCTGCACTTCGGCGTTCTATGCTGGAAATGCGACAAGTTCGAAGGCGATATGGAAGCTGCGCGGAACAGATCAGGACATCAACCGCGTTGCTTTCATCACCGACAGCAGCACATATTACTTCGGTGCGCTCCTAGAAGGATCCTTGCTGCAGAGCGTCTACAACAACCCGACGCTCGAAGTTGGCGCGCGCGATGAAGTCGCTAGCGTGGCTGATCTGCGTGGACGCGGAGTCGACTCCAAGAACAACAAGTATTACTTCAACATAACCAAGGTCGGAACAAACGTATTCACGGTCGTGAACGGGAATTCCACTTACAAGAACAACATCGGGAATGTTCTTATCAAAGGTGGAACCCTCGCGCTTCCAGGCGTGCCCAATTATGCGACCTACATAACGTTTGCCGGTGAAGGCGCTACTCTGCAGCCGACCGCCGAAGGGCTTGACTTCTCTGCATTGATCAAGAATTCGTCGACTCCAATCTGCTTCGACGACAATGGCGAGGACTTCACTTGGGCAACCCAACTTGCATCCTCGAACATCGGTGGTCTGACAAAGAAGGGCGTAGGGACTCTCACCCTTACCGCAGTGCCCCAGTACAGCGGCCCGACCGTTGTCGAGGCCGGTAAGCTTGTCGTTCCCGCCGGAACGCAGCTCGAGTCTGTTTCTGGCGCCGGAACGCTTGTCATCGATCTGGCGGACACAGCGGATACGGGAATCCTCTTCTCCGTTGCCAGCAAAGCGGAAGAAACGACAATCGATGTACGCAATGTACCTGCATCTGCCACTCGGCTAGATACCGCAAACGGCGTGATCTACTATTCCGGCACTCCGCAGACCTACTACTGGAACCCCACCGGGGACTCTCGCAACTGGGGCCTTGTTGACAACTGGTTGGTTGGCGGCTCCATTCCATCTGGTCTTCCGACTCTTATCGACACCGTTGAGTTCAGTGCTGGTGCGTCTGTCGTCATTGACGCCGCAGCAAGTGCGCTCATGCTCAATGGAAGCGGAGATTTGACCATTACGGCAAACAGCGATCTTGCAATTGCCGGAGACGCAGTCGTTGGCGGCGTACTGACAAAGTGGGGAATGGCCTCAGTCAACGTCAAGGGCTCGCTGACGGCGTCTTCTGTCGCGGTCGGGACAGGCGCGGTGACGGCTTTCTCCGGAAGCGACCCCACGGAGCTGACGCTTGATTCCGGTTCGACCTCTGCGTATGCAATCGACGACGAAGCTTCCGCACTTGGCTACGGCGCAAAGTATGCTGTCGCGCAGGCTGGTTTGCTGCTCCTTGAAGGAAGCGGACAGATAATCGCGAACGGCGATCAGACCGTCGATGTCGAATCTGCCGCGACCACAAACACATTCACGGGCTTCATGTACGGCAACATGTCGCTAAGCAAGACAGGCGCCGGAACTCTGGCCCTCTTCGGCAACAACACCTTCACAGGCGACTTCGCAATTGAGGAAGGCACCGTCAAGCTCAACACGCCGCTTGACATAGATGGAATTCGCTATGACTTTGATTCGTCCGACGACTCCTGGTTCAGCTACGATGGCAACGGGGCTCTTAGGTGGCAGGATGCAGCTCATCCCGAAAACGTCAAAGCATTTTCCTGGAACGACTCGACGAATCCAACGTTCGTTGAGAATGACAGCTCGATATTCAACGGACGCAAAGTCCTCTACAGCGATTCATTCAGAATGGTCGAGCCTGATGCGAGCAATTCCGCCGGCAATCCCAAGACGGCGTTCTTCGTTGTGCAGAACACTGATGGCGGACATGCAAATATCGCGGGTGACCGCAATGATGAGCGTGGCAACATCCGTTGGCGCAACAATGGTTTCATGGCAGGTTTTGGCACGGGTGGAAGCACGTCATGGAATTCAAACGGCATCTGGGGCAATGGAACCCTTGCAACCCAGGGCGACAATGGCGGCTACAATCCCGGCAGCAACCCAACGGTCCTGACCTTCATGAACGACTGCGCGAATATCTACAAGTGCTGGTTCGACACACGGACGACAAGGCAGATGTATTTCGGCGGATCGGGCAAGCAGGCTTGGGCCGAGTACCTCAGCTACACACGCGAGCTCTCCTTCGACGAGAAGGCCGCCGTCGAGCAGTACCTGATGGCGAAGTGGGGCATCAACAACGTGGAGTACACGGTTCTCCCGAAGACTGCCGACGTGACGATGAATGCGGGGGCGACGCTCGACATGGGCGGGCTGACGCAGACGGTCAAGTCGTTCACTGGCGCGGGAACGGTCGCGAACGGTTATCTCAAGACGACGGGCGACTTCACGGTCGCCGGCGACCTGACGGTTCAGGCGACGGAAGGGCAGGAGTACACGCTTGCTCAGAACGGAAGCCAGACGTTGACGATGACGGGCGATGCGAAGGGCTACGTCTTGAAGGTACCGGACGGTGCCAAGGAGGTCTGCCGCGTGGTCGTGCCGGATGGACTCACGTATGGTTTCGAGGGTAAGGGGACATTTGATGTTACGGTGGTGAACGCGCCTGCAAGGTGGGTTATCTCGGCAAAGGACGTGTCTGGTGGAAAGCGTTTGAGAATTGGCGGCCCAGGCTTCTATCTCAACATTCGCTAACGCGTACCGTAGGGGGTAAAGGGTAAAGTTCGGCGTCCGCTCCATTCGGGGGCGGACGCCGAACTATTATGATGCGCATCCATTTCACCCCATGGGGACAGTCCCCGCAGGGATGAGAGGTTGCACCGTTGGAGACGCGGCTTCCAGCCGCGTCAGGTGCGGTAAAGTAGTCGCATACCAATCACTTCATAGACGCGGCTGGAAGCCGCGTCTCCATACCCCTTACGGGGACAGTCCCCTACCCCTATCTGTCTCTATCTATCCCTATCCGACCTTAAATGACCCTAAATGACCCTAATTCTCAACTCAAAATTTCTTTCTTGCCTTGGCTTGTGTCCGGCCCGCCTCAAATCACCCGATTTGACGCGGGCCGGACGAAGCTTTACCCAGCCTCCGAGATTGCCGCGAGGCAGGAGAAATCTTTCCGCGGCGCGGCTGGAATCCGCGCCCTACCGCGAAAAGGGGAGGATCACCTCGACGGGGACAGTCCCCCCTGGGAGTGGCGCGTGCGGGCGCGGGAGCCCCCGCAGGGACTGTCCCCTTAGGGGTGGGGGGA
>CAMOCC010000058.1 GCA_946610035.1 uncultured Verrucomicrobiota bacterium | reverse complement strand
TCCCGCGTATCCCGTACCCGAAGGACGCGGCAGAGTTCTCCCGTTTCCGCGACGCCGGGCGCGAGCTGCGCATGGTGCATCTCATGCGCGACGCCGAGCCTGCGCTCTCCGAAACGCGCGCGAGGTTCCCTGTCGCCGGAGACAACACCGTTGACAAGGTTGAATGGGAAGACGGGCGCGTCTACATCAATGCGACGCAGTATTTCGACAATGTGCCTGTCGAGGCGTGGGAGCAGCCCATCGGCGGCTATCGTCCTGCGGAGAAGTGGCTCAAGGATCGCAAAGGACGTGCCCTCACCCAAGACGACCTCAGACACTACCAGCGCATAATCCTCGCCCTAGCCAAAACCCGCGAGATTATGGACAATCTGACTACATCATGATCCGCTTCACCATGAAACTCCTTCCCGCCTTCGTCTCCGTATTGACGAACGACTGTGAAACTGATATAATTGGGACAATCAGGGTCGTGGATGGCATCGTTTGAACAACTCGTGGCGATTTTCAAAGACGACCGCCATTGTGCGTTCAAGGGGGGAAACGGCTTGATCAAATCAACAGCAAACCACAAGGAGGGAGAAGGTATGATAAAACCAAAGACCAGGATGGGCTTGATGCTGGCGGCATCGGCGCTTGCCGTGTGCTCCGGGTGCGCGACAATCTCGACATCCCGCATCGGCACTTTCGACGGCATCGCCGTGAAGGGGGCGGGCGGAGCTCCGGTGGAGCACGTATGGCTGGGCACGACCGGCGAGTATCTTTTCTGGACCATTCCCTTCGGTTCCGGCAGGTTCCGCTGGAACGAGAAGACAAAGACGCTCGAGACGAGCACCGCCTGGTTCCGCGACTGCGTAGGCATCGCCGAGCTTCAGGACGCTCTTAAGAAGTATGCGGACGGTCACAATTGCGATGTCGTGGACGTAATGTACTTCGACGACGACACATCCTATGCCGGCGCGAGCTACGAAGGTCTCATAGGACTTCTGTTCGGGAGTTCGAGCATGGGCGTATCGGCTGTTCTGGTTCCGCGCAGCGGCGCTGTCACGAAATAACGGAGGAGGATGACATGAAGAAACTTGTGTACGGTATCGCGCTTCTGGCACTCGCCGGATGCAGCTCCTACAGTGAAATCGCGCGCTGGGACAGCACCATCCCGATAAACGACGGAGAGGTGCCCGTGGCGTCCTTCGTGACGCAGAACTTCTCATACCAGCTTCTCGGATTCATCCCGCTCGGCTCGGGAAAGCCGTGGACCGAGGGAGACGAAGACATCTGCGACGAGTTCAACGTCGCGTTGTTCTCCGACAGGGCGACGCTCGACAACAACCTCGTTTCGCTGCGGCATGCGCTCGATCTCCTCGGCTCGCATCGCATAGCGCAGCTGCGAACGAGCGAGAAGGACGACAGCGACTGGAGCATGTTCCTCGTCAACAGGCACGAAGTGCGCACTTCCTGCATAATCCTGAAGGATGACAAGTAGTCCGCCCCCCGATGTGGAGATCGCCGGGAGGAGACGGCGGGCAGTGCATTGAGCGGACGGTATTTGGTATAATACACGGGTCATGAATGAACCAGAAAACCGTCCGCGCGCCTTCGCGCTCATGCCGTTCATCGTCTTCGCCGCGTTCTACACCGGGCTCTCGCTGAAGGCAGGCGACTTCTACCGCATATCCATGCCGGCGGCCTTCGCCGTCGCCTCCGCCTCGGCATTCCTACTCGACAGGCGGCGCACACTGTCCGAGAAGGTGGAGAGCTACGCACGCGGGATGGGGCATTCGGACATCATGACGATGGCCCTCATCTTCATCCTTGCCGGCGCCTTCACCGGCGTTGCGCGCGCCTCGGGCGCGGTGGACGCGGCGGTCGCCATAGCGCAGGCGCTCATCCCGTCCCGGCTGATGCTCTCAGGAACCTTCCTCGTCTCGTGCCTCATCTCCCTCGCCGTCGGCACGAGCTGCGGGACCATCGCCGCCGTCACACCCATAGACCTCGGCTTCGCGTCCGCCATGGGGACCGATCCCGCGATGCTCCTAGGCGCGGTTGTGGGAGGCGCGATGTTCGGCGACAACCTCTCCCTCATCTCCGATACGACCGTCGCCGCCACACGCACGCAGGGCGTGCCGATGCGCGAGAAGTTCCTCTCGAACATCTTCATCGCCGCGCCGGCGGCATTGGTCGCGCTTGTCGTATACGGACTGATCGGGTCCGGGGCCGCGACGACCGCCTCCGTCGCGGTCACCGGAAGGCATCTCCTCCTTGTGACGCCCTACATCTTCATCCTCATCCTGGCGCTCTTCGGAGTGAACGTGATGGCGCTGCTCTTCGCGGGGACGGTCATATCCGCCGCGCTCGGATTCTCCCTCGGATGCTTCGGGGCGTTGGAGTCCGTCGACATAGCGGGGAAGGGGATGCTCGGCATGAGCGAGACGCTGATCGTCGCGATGCTTGCGGGAGGACTCTTCGCCATAGTCCGCGATGCAGGCGGGATTGCATGGCTCGTGCAGGCTGCGGGACGCATCATGCGCGGTCCGCGCTCCTGCGAAGCTGGCATTGCGCTGCTTACGGCGGCGGTCAATGCGTTCACGGCGAACAACACGGTCGCGATCGTCATAGCGGGACCAGTCGCACGCGAATGCGCGCAGAGCCGCGGGATGGACCCGGTCCGCACCGCGTCGATCCTCGACACGGCCTCCTGCATCGTCCAGGGCGTGATACCATACGGAGCGCAGATACTGATCGCCCTGGGCGTTGCGCGCGCGGCGAACATGCCGCTTGACGGACTCTCCGTCGTCACCCGCATGTACTATCCGATGCTGCTGGCGATAGCCGTCGCAGCATCAATCGCCCTCCGCCTCCCGCGCAGCGGACAGCGTTACACAGCCGCCTAGCGGCGCAGCCGGCCATCGGGTTGACAAACCTGTGTGCCTCCGCGGGAGACGGCTGCCGACTAATCGAAAAGGTGTCTTTTCGGGTAGTAAGCGGGAAGGCGATATATGGTAGAATGGAGTCGAAAGGCGGAAAAGCATGAAATACACAATTCTAGCAGCGGCATTGACGGCGTCCATGGCGGCGTCTGCAATCGACCACCCCGGTGCGGTCGCCGAGTCGGGCGAGGGCTTCGCGCTCGTCAAGGACGGACGGCCTGCAGTCGTCATCGTCGTGCCAAGGGGATCGGACCGTGCGGTCGAGATCGCCGCCGGCAACCTTGCCGAGGACTTCCGGCGCGTGACGGGCACGCGGGCGAACGTCGTGGAGTCCGCACCGAAGGACGCTAAGGCGATCCGCATCGCCGTCGCAGGCGGGAAGGATGCGAAGCGCGAGTCGTACACCATCGAGGTCGGGAGCGACGGAATCGCCGTCACGGGGTCCGACAGGCGCGGCGCCGTGTACGGCATATACGAAATCTCCGAGCAGATCGGCGTCTCGCCGTGGTACGACTGGGCGGATGTGCCGTCCGTCAAGCGCACGAACCTCGTCATGCGCCACGGCGTGTACAAGGCCGGCTCCCCGGCGGTCGAGTACCGCGGCATATTCCTCAACGACGAGGCGCCGTGCCTCACGACCTGGGTGAAGAACACCTACGGTACCGACACCGGCGACCACCGCTTCTACGCGCGCGTCGGCGAACTCATACTCCGGCTCAGGGGCAACTTCCTCTGGCCGGCGATGTGGTGCTGGTCGTTCTACGCCGACGATCCTGAGAACTCGAGGACGCTCGACGAGATGGGCGTCGTCGTCGGCACCTCCCACCACGAGCCGATGGCGCGCAACCACCAGGAGTGGGCGAGGAACCGCAAGAGCTACGGGGCGTGGAACTACGCGACGAACAAGGATACGCTCGACAGGTTCTTCGCCGAAGGCGTCGCGCGCATGAAGGGGACCGGGGACGTCGTCACCATCGGAATGCGAGGCGACGGCGACGAGGCCATGGGCGAAGGAACCGACACCGCGCTCATGAAGTCCATCATCGCGAACCAGCGCGCGATCATCGAACGCGAGACGGGGAGGCCCGCCGCCGAGACGCCGCAGATGTGGGCGCTCTACAAGGAGGTGCAGGACTACTACGACGCGGGGCTTCGTCCGCCCGAAGACGTGATGATCCTCCTCTGCGACGACAACTGGGGGAACGTCCGGCGACTCCCCGACGCCGAGGAGCGCAAGTGGCCTGGCGGATGGGGCATGTACTACCACGTCGACTACGTGGGAGCGCCGAGGAACTCGAAGTGGATAAACAACACCTGCACCCAGGCCATGTGGGAGCAGCTCTCGCTCACCTACGAGCACGGAGTCGATCGCATGTGGATACTGAACGTCGGGGACCTGAAGCCGATGGAGTATCCGATCACGTTCTTCCTCGACATGGCGCGCGACCCCGGACGCTTCACGGCGGAGAACGTGAAGGACCACACGGTCGATTTCTGCAGGCGCGCCTTCGGCGACGCGGTAGGGGCGAAGGCGGGCGTGATACTCGACGCCTACACCCACCTCGCCGCGCGCGTCACGCCGGAGATGCTCGACGCGAAGACGTACAAGGTCGAGATCGGAGAGTGGAGGGAGGTCGCGGACGAATGGGCGCGGCTCGAACTGGACGCGACGCGCCTCTACCTCGAGGTTCCGTCGGAGGCGCGGGACGCCTACCGCGAACTCGTCCTCTTCCCGGTGCAGGCGTTCGGGAACCTCCACCAGCTCTACTACGCGACGGCGATGAACCACGCGCTCGCCGACATCGGCGACGGCGCGGCGAACGAATGGGCGAAACGGGCGGAGGACGCCTTCGCGCGCGACGCGGAGCTGATGCGCGAGTACAACGAGGACTACGCAGGCGGCAAGTGGAAGGGGATGATGATCCAGAGGCACATCGGCTACACGAGCTGGAACGACAACTTCTCGAAGGACCGCCTCCCGGAGCTCAAGCGCCTTGGGGCGGACGCCGCGAAGCGGGGAGGGTGGATGTTCACGCCGCGCGGACGCGAGGTCGTGATTGACGCGGAGCACTGGACGGAGGCGACGTGCGCGAAGGGCTTCGACTGGGTCGTCGTGCCGGGGCTCGGACGCAACCTCTCTGGTGTGACGGTCCGCCCCGCGACGTCCGCCCCGGCGGGATGCGCGCTCAAGTACCGCCTGAAGCTTCCGAACGGCGCGACGAAGGCGAAGGTCACAGTCGTGACGCGCTCGACCCTTCCCTTCGCGCGGCCGGAGGGACACCGCTACGCCGTCGCGTTTGAGTCCGGCGAGCGCAAGGAGGTGAACTTCAACTTCGACCTTCTCGACAACCGCAAGTACGCCTACACGACGTTCTATCCGACGGTCGCCCGCAGGGTCGTCGAGAAGACGGTCGCGCTTGATGCGCTCCCGCCGGCGGACAAGTCGGGCTTCGTCACGCTCGTCGTCGAGCCGATCGATCCGGGCGTCGTCTTCGAGAGGGTCCTCGTCGACTTCGGCTGGGGCGTGAGGAAGGGCTACCTCTTCGGCGAGCCGACCCCGCGCACGCGCATAGCCGACATACCCGACGCCCCCGGAAGCGAGGGCGTCGCGCGGAGGAAGAGCTACGATTCGATGATGGGCGAGGGTTGGTGGATGAAGCGCCACCAGGCCGTCCTCGCCGATATCGGCGCGAAGAAGTCGTACGACGTCGTGCTCGTCGGCGACTCCATCACGCACCGCTGGGAGAGGCCGATATACGCAGGTGGGCTGTGGAAGGACGAAATCCTCGGGAAGTGGAAGGCCCTCAACCTCGGCTTCGGGGCCGATGTGAGCGACAACGCGCTCTGGCGGCTCACCAACGGCGAGCTGGACGGCTACAAGGCGAAGACGTTCCAGGTTCTCATAGGGACGAACAACTCGCCCGAGGAGTCCGCCGAGGCGACTGCCGAGAAGATCGAGCACATTGCGACGCTAATCCGCGAGAGGCATCCGGAGTCGAAGGTCGTCCTCGTCGGACTCCTCCCGCGCGGCGACCCCGGCGACCCGCTGCGCGCGAAGCACGAGGCCGTGAACAGGCACCTCGAGTACTACGCCCTCGCCTATCCCGGAAAGGTCGAGTACGTGGACATCGCATCTGTCTTCATGAAGGCGGACGGGACCTTCAACGAGAACATGAGCGGCGACAAGCTCCACCCCTCCCAGTCCGGATTCAGGGCGATGTACGACGCCCTCTCCCGCCACTGGTAGCGGCGTCCGCCCCCCCGGCCGTCGGGCATAGGCTTTGCCTATTTGCCGCGCTATGCCAAATATGATATACTTTAGCCAATGCAAATAAAGGATATATTGGCAAAGGGCGTTCCGGCGGTCTCGTTCGAGGTGTTCCCACCGAAAAAGGACGCGCCGTTCGAGCCCGTGAGGAACGCGGTCGCCCGGCTCGCCGAGGAGAAGCCGTCGTTCATCTCCGTCACATACGGCGCGGGAGGCGGCGCGAACGCCAACACCGCGAGCGTCGCCGAGTTCGTCGAGCGCGGCTGCGGGACGACCGCGCTCGCCCACCTCACGTGCGTGCTTGCCACCGAGGACGACATCCGAGCCCAGGTGAAGGCGATTCGCGCGGCGGGCGTGTCGAACATCCTCGCGCTGAGGGGCGATGCGCCGCCCGGGACGGACATATCGGCGGGGCGCTTCGCCCACGCCGTGGACCTGGTCCGCTTCCTCAAGGAGGTCGACCCCTCGCTCTGCCTGGGCGGGGCGTGCTACCCCGAGCGCCATCCCGACTGCGCGCACATGGCGGACGACATAGCGCACCTGAAGGAGAAGGCCGACGCGGGCCTCGACTTCGTGACGACCCAGATGTTCTTCGACAACAACGACTTCTTCCGCTACCTTTCGAAGCTGAGGGGCCGAGGCATAACCATCCCCGTCGTCGCCGGCATAATGCCCGTCGCGAACGGACGCCAGATCGAGCGCATCTGCCGGCTTTCCGGCACGCACCTCCCGAGCCGCTTCAAGGCGATAGTCGACCGCTTCGGCGACAAGCCCGAGGCGATGCTCGACGCGGGCGTCGCGTATGCGACGGAGCAGATAGTGGACCTCTTCGCGAACGGCGTCAACGCCGTCCACGTCTACACCATGAACCGCCCCGAGATCGGCTCGCGGATCATGCACAACCTCAGGTCCATAATAGGCGGATAGGGCTTGGAGATAAAGATGAAAGAGTTGTCCGCCTATCTCAGGATGGGCGGATGCGAACCGAGGGGTGCGCTCGCCGGACGCATCGAGGAGCTGAAGGCCGAGATTCTCAAGGCGATGAGGCCCAGGCGGACGTGGCGCAGGGTGTCCGTCGCCGACATCCCGCGCCCCGGCTCGTCGCTCCTGCGCCATCTCGCCGGATGCCGGGACGCATACCTCGTGTGCGGGACGCTCGGCACCGGCGTGGACGCGCTCCAGAGACGGCTCTCGGTCACGTCGGGTGCGGACGCCCTGATCGTCCAGGCCCTCGGCGCCGCGTACATGGAAAGCTGGATGGACGAGATGGAGGATGCGATCCGTGCGGAGCTCGCGCCGGGCGAGAGCATCATCCTGCGCTATTCCCCGGGATACGGCGACTGGCCGCTTGCCGCACAGCGCGACCTGCTTGAGATGCTCGATTCATCGCGAACCGTCGGCGTGTCGCTTACGGACAACATGTTGATGGTGCCGTCGAAGTCCGTGTCGGCGGTGATTGGAGTCAGGAGTCAGGAGCTGGAGTCGGGAGTTCATAGCAGAAGAGGAGGATGAAATGGAGAAGAGATGCGCTTTCAGGAAATTTCTCGATGGATTGAAGAGGCCGTTCTACCTTGATGGCGGAATGGGCACCGAGCTTCAGGCGCGCGGGCTTGCGCCGGGCGAGATACCGGAGTTGTGGAACCTGACCCGTCCGGACGACATACGCGCCGTCCATGCGGCATACCTCGCGGCTGGGGCGGACGTCGTGTACGCGAACACCTTCGGCGCGAATCCGGCGAAGTACCACGGCGACGCACCGCTGGAGGACGTAGTGAAGGCGGCTATTCGCATAGCGAAGGAGGCGGTCGCCGCGGCATCTACGCCGGAGCGTCCGCGCTTCGTCGCGCTCGACGTGGGGCCGACCGGCCGCCTCCTCAAGCCTGCTGGCGACTTCGAGTTCGACGCCGCATACGAGTCGTTCGCGGAGCAGGTCAGGATCGGCGCGGCGGCGGGGGCGGACCTCGTCGTCGTCGAGACGATGGGCGACACCTACGAGCTCAAGGCGGCGGTCCTCGCCGCAAAGGAGAACAGCGACCTCCCCGTCGTCGCGACCGTCGCACTCGGCGAGGACGGAACGCTCCTCACAGGCGGCGACGTCGAGTGCGTCGCGGCGCTCCTCGACGGACTCAAGGTCGACGCGATGGGACTCAACTGCGGGCTTGGTCCGGACAAGATGCTCCCCTACGTCAAGCGCCTCGCCGCAGCGACGGACATCCCGGTCGTCGTCAAGGCGAATGCGGGACTTCCCGTCGTCGTCGACGGGAAGACGGTGTTCAATGTCGGCCCCGCGGAATTCGCCGCGGACGTCGCACAGCTCGTCGAGGCCGGCGCGCGCATCGTCGGCGGCTGCTGCGGCACGACCCCCGCGCACATCGCCGAGGTCGTCCGCAGCCAACCGCCAACCGCCGCCCGCCGACTGCCGACTGGAAACCCTCACCTCCCGACCACCATCTCCTCGGGAACTCGTGCGCTGAACCTCTCCATCGACGACACGTTCGTCATCGGCGAGCGAATCAACCCGACTGGCAAGAAACGGCTCAAGCAGGCTCTCACCGAGGGCGATTCCGCATACGTCCTGCGCGAGGCCGTCTCGCAGGCGGAGGCGGGTGCGCAGGTGCTGGACGTCAACACGGGCGTCCCCGGACTGAACGAGGCGGAGGTCCTGACGCGGACCGTTGAATCGGTGCAGAGCGTCACCGACCTCCCGCTCCAGATCGACACTTCGGACCCGAAGGCGCTCGAGAGCGCAATGCGCCACTACAACGGCAAGCCGCTCGTCAACTCGGTGAACGGCAAGGAGGAGTCGCTTGCGGCGGTCCTTCCGATCGTCGCGAAGTACGGCGGCGTGCTTGTCGCGCTTCTTCTGGACGAGGGCGGCATCCCGCCGACGGCGGACGAGCGCATTGCGATTGCAAAGAGGATACTTGCGCGCGGTGCGGAGTACGGGATGAAGCCGTCCGACTTCGTGTTCGACGCGCTGTCGCTCGCGGTGAGCGCCGACGCGACGAGCGCGAATGTGGCACTTGAGACGATAAGGCGGGTGAGGAACGAGCTTGGTTGCAGGACGATCATGGGAGTGTCCAACATCTCCTTCGGTCTCCCCGGGCGTCCGCAGCTCAATGCGTCGTTCTACACGCTGGCCATGGGGGCGGGCTTGACGGCGGGGATTATCAATCCGCTTTCTGTTGAGATGATGACGGCGTATCGCGCCTTCCGTGCGCTGACCGGACGCGACCGTTCGTGCGGCGAATGGATCGAGTTCGCGCCAAGCCTGGTCAATGTGGCCGTAGGGTCTGGTAGCGTCGGATTAGGGTCTGGTAGTGTCGGCTCGACCCTAAGCGACCCTAAACCGACCCTAACCGACCCTAAACCGACCCTAACCGGCCCTAACTCGACCCTAAGCGACCCTAAATCCCCCTCGCCGCTTTTCGCCGCGATAAAGCGCGGACTCAAGGCCGACGCCGCATCCGCCGCGAGGGCGGAGCTCGACTCCGGCCGCGCGCCCGTCGATGTGATCGACGGCGGCATCGTCCCGGCGCTAGAGGAGGTCGGCAAGGGCTTCGAGGAGAAGCGGGTGTTCCTCCCGCAGCTCCTCATGGCGGCGGACGCGGCGGGCGCGGCATTCGATGTGATAAGGTCCGCCCTCGCGCGCACCGGCGGGGGAACGGCGCCGAAGGGTCCGATAATCGTCGCGACGGTGAAGGGCGACATCCACGACATCGGCAAGAACATCGTCCGCGCGCTCCTCGAGAACTACGGGTTCAAGGTTATCGACCTCGGACGCGACGTGCCGCCTGAACGCATCCTCGAGGCGGCGAGGAGGGAGAACTGCCGCCTTGTCGGACTTTCCGCGCTGATGACGACGACGGTCGGTTTCATGGAGGAGACCATCAAGCTTCTCAGGAAGGAGCTCCCCGACTGCAGGACGATGGTGGGCGGGGCGGTCCTCACGGCCGACTATGCGGAGAAGATCGGTGCGGACTTCTATTCGAAGGATGCGATGGGGGCGGTCCGCACCGCCGAGAAGGTCTTTGGCTGAGACGGCGGGATCGTCTTCATGAACGGCTTCGTCAGGCACACCATCGTCCTGTTCCTCGCCTTGAGGGCGGGCGATGCCGTGAATCTCGCGGCTGGATGGTGGTTCGTCCCGAAGTACGTGAGTGCCGAGGACCTCGGCGCGGTGCTGCCTGTCACGAACTTCGCGACGTTCCTGTCGCTTCCGCTCTTCGCGCTTGCGATGACGGTGATGAAGGAGTCGTCAGCCCTCTCCGCCGCGGGCGAGCGCGGCAGGCTCAAGTCGCTTCTGCGCGGTGTCTTCATCGGCGTCGCCGTCGCGACGGTCTCCGCGCTTCTCGCGGCGGGCGCGCTGATGCCGCGCTTCCTCGGCCTCATGCGCGTATCGGACGCCTCGGTCGGCTTCCTCGTCATATCCGCCGCGCTCCTCGGATGCGTCGCGCCCGTCTACACGGACGCCCTGCAGTCGCTTAAGCGCTTTCCAGCCCTTGCGTTCGCCGAGGTCGGTGGGGCGGCGTTCCGCCTCCTCGTGATGGCTGTCGTCATGCCGTTCAGGGCGCTTGCCGGATATTTCGCGGGACAGACCGCTCTCCCCGCATTCCGCGTGGCGGCGAGCGTCGTCGCGCTCGGACGCGACCTCGCGGTGCCGGCGGTCCCGTTCTGGGAGCGGACTGCGGTGCGGCGGATGGCGTTCGCGTTCGCCGGGGTGCTCGCGTACCAGGCCATACCGATGGGCGCGGCGCTGCTGGAGCAGTCGCTCCTGAGGACGGTGCTTCCCGAGGCGGATTCCGCCGGCTACTACATGGCGACGAGGTTTTCGGACTTCCTCTACTACCTGACCTTCCCGCTCATGATGGTGATGTTTCCGTACACGGCCACGGCTGCGCAGAGGGGGGAGCCTATGCGTCCGTACGTCGTGAAGTGCGCGGCGGCGACCCTGGCAGGGGCGGCTGCGATGTCCGCCGCCTACGCCGCCTTCGGCGCGGACCTCCTGGGGCTTCTCCCGAACGGCGGAAAATATCTCGCGTATGCGAAGTACATGCCGTACCTTGTACTGATAACGGCGCTCACGACGTGCCAGGTCTTCCATACGAACTCCGAGGTGTCGGCGGGGCGCTTCGGGTTCCTCCTCTGGCTCGCGCCGCTCCACATCGCATACGCCGTTGCGCTGTACTGCGCCGCGAGACACGGCTTGATCGGCTCGCTCGACTCGATCCTCGCGTGGTTCGGCGCGATTTCGCTACTGCGCTTCCTCGCCTCCGGCCTGCAACTGCGGCGTTGCCCGAAGCCGTTCGACCCGTGACAGCGCCTGCAACGGACTACCTGCCGATGGAGAGGACGTTGAAGCCCGTCTTGCGAAGGTCGGCGGCGTCCAGGCAGTTGCGCGTGTCGAAGACGAGGGCCGGTTTGCGCATGGAGTCGTAGATGCGCTTCCAGTCGAGGCCGGGGTACTGCTTCCAGTCCGTCATCACGATCACGGCGTCGGCTTCCGTCGCGGCGGCGTACGGGTCCTCCACGAGCTCGATCCCGTCGAGGTCCGCAAGGTCGCGCGCGGCGTTATTGAGCGCCTTCGGGTCGGTGATCGCTAGCCGCGCGTGCTCCTCGTGGAGCATACGGACGACGGCGCCGGACGGCGTTTCACGCGTGTCGCCGGTGTCCGCCTTGAACGCGAAGCCGAATATCGCGATCTTCTTGTTGGCGATCGTGTTGAAGAGCGCGTGGAAGAGCCTTTCGACGATGCGACGCTGCTGGGAGTCGTTCATGGCGATCACCTGGTTCCAGTATGCGGCCGCGTCCCTGAGGCCGAACGACTCGCAGAGGTACACGAGGTTGAGGACGTCCTTCTTGAAGCAGCTGCCGCCGAAGCCCGGGCCCGCCTTGAGGAACTTCGACCCTATGCGGGAGTCGGCGCCCATGACGCGCGCGACCTCCGAGATGTTCGCCCCCGTCGCCTCGCAGAGCTGGGAGAGGGCGTTCACGGAGCTGACCCTCTGCGCGAGCATGGCGTTCGCGGCGAGCTTGGTGAGCTCGGCGGACCACACGTTCGTCGTCAGGATCCGCTCCCTCGGCACCCAGCGATCGCCCTCGCCGGCGTAGATGTCGACGAGCTCGCGCACAGCCGCCGCCCCCGCGTCGTCGGAGGGTCCGCCGATGAGCACCCTGTCCGGCGCGAGCAGGTCGCGTATGGCCGTGCCCTCGGCGAGGAACTCGGGGTTGGAGAGGACGGTGAACTTGAGGGAGGAGTGGGTGTTCAGGATCGCGCTCATCGCCGCCGCCGTGCGCACGGGAAGGGTGGACTTCTCGATTACGATCTTGTCGCTCTCGGCCCACTTCGCTATGTTGCGCGCCGTCGCCTCCCAGAACTGTAGGTCGCTTGCGCGGCCTGCGCCGCGTCCGAACATCTTCGTAGGCGTGTTGACGCCGACGAAGATGACGTCGCATTTCCTGATGCAGCCTTCGATGTCCGTCGAGAAGAAGAGGTTCCTGCCGCGCACTTCGCGGACCACTTCGTCGAGCCCGGGCTCGTAGATGGGGAGGTTCTCGGAATTCCACGCGTCTATGCGCGCTGCGTTGATGTCGACCACCCACACGTTGCGCGAGGGGTTCATCTTCGCTATGACAGCCATTGTGGGTCCGCCGATATATCCGGCTCCGATGCAAACTATGTCCTTGTTCATGCCCAATATTATACCAAATTCCCTCCGCCTTGTGTCCCCATATCCGATATTTGCGTCAGTGACATGTTGGCGGTGATTTGGTATAATATTCGAAAATATGAGAAACGGTGCATTTGTTTTGTTGTCGGCGCTCCTCGGGTGCGTCGGATGCGTCTCGCAGGTCGTCGACTTCCGCGAGACCGTGGCGGAGTCGAAGAGGGCGGTCTTCCCGTCCCTCGTCTACATACGCGTCATCACGGAGGACCGTGCGGACGGCAAGCTCGAGAAGGTCCAGGCGTCCGGCTCGGGCGTCATCATCACCGAAGACGGCGAGATGCTCACGAACCACCACGTCGTGGACCGCGCGTCGAGGATCCGCTGCCAGCTGACGGACGGGTCGATGTACGACGCGAAGCTCGTCGGCAAGGACAAGGACCTCGACATCGCCCTCCTGCGGCTCGAGGCCCCGAGCGGCACGCTCTTCAAGGCGGCATCGCTCTCGACACGCCACCTCGACATCGGCGAGGTCGTCCTCGCGATGGGCGCCCCGTGGGGGCTTGCGAGGTCCGTCTCCATGGGCATAATCTCCTGCAACGACCGCTACCTGGAGGATGCGGGCGACTACACGCTGTGGTACCAGACGGACGCGGCGATTTCTCCGGGGAACTCGGGCGGACCGCTCGTGGACACGCTCGGCGAGGTCGTCGGGCTCAACGCGCGCGGCAACATGATGGGTGCGCAGGGCTTCACGATCCCGTCGCCCATAATCCTCGAACTCCTTCCGAACCTCCGCAAACACGGCGACGCCCACTGGGGGTGGCTCGGAATCACGTGGCAGCCGCTCAAGGACTTCGAGAGGGACACCTCGTTCTCCGCCGAAGAGGGCGTCATAGTCGCCAGCACCGATCCGCAGGGCCCCGCGCGCGCGGCCGGCCTTGAGCCGAACGACAGGGTCGTCGCGATAGACGGCGTCCCCGTGACGGCGGTCTTCCGCGAGGACATCCCCGCGCTGAACCGCGCGCTTGCGCTTCGCGAGTGGGGTGCGCCCGTGAAGTTCGACTACATAAGGGACGGTGCGCGCAGGAGCGTGAGCATCGCCCCGAAGTCCAAGGGCGACGTCGAGGGCAGGGAGGTCGAGTTCAAGAGGTGGGGCTTCACGGCTAAGGACATCAACCGCTTCGACACGCCCGAGCTCGCCTTCTTCGCGCCGGACGGCGGCGTGTTCATCTCGTCCGTCTCGTGGGACGGCAATGCGGACAACGCGGGCATGAAGCGCTACGACATAGTCCGCAAGTGGGACGGACGCGAGGTGAAGAGCGTTGCGGAGCTCCAGGGCGTCTACGACGAGGCCATGAAGAGGCTTGAGGAGCGCAGCCAGGTCGGCGTGGAGCTCCTGCGCAAGGGCATGCCCCAGCGCGTGATAATCAACTACCGGCACGATCCGGACAAGGAGGATGACGAATGAAGACAGCATTGAAGACGGTTGTGACTGCGCTCGCGGCGTCCGTCGCCGCGGCGGCGTCCGCCGGGAAGGCGAAAACCGCGTTCGAGGCCGCCGCCGAGAACAAGGCTCTTGTGGACAGGTACGCGAAATCCATAGCGACTGTTCGCTACTACATGAAGAAGGACGCGGAGGGCGTTTCGCCGAAGTTCGAGGTTCCGTACAGGTGCCCGAACTGCGGAGACACGCACTGGCGCGACTCCGGGGTGTCCGTCGAGAAGCGCATCCCCGCCGAGTTCGCCGGGTTTGTGCTGGGCCCGGACGAAGTGCTGATGCAGGACATCATGGCGGGGCCCGAGTACGTCGAGCGCATCGAGGTGGAGGTCGCGGGCGAGCGCGTCGCCGCGGTCGAGGGCTCCGCGCTCCCCGGACACGGCGCGGTGGTCCTCAAGACGGAGCGTCCGTTCGCCTCCGCCGTCCCGCTCGCGTTCACGGGGAAGGGGGCTCCCGACGATCCTCGCTACTTCTACATGGTGCGCGAGGCCGGGCGGACGGTCGCCGGGCTGGCGGAAAGCGGCATGGCGAAGTTCCGGCGCATCGTGGAGATCGGCCGCGACGTCTACGAGGTGAAGCCCAACACCATCGTCATAGACTCGAACGGGGACGCGGTGACCGTGGCCATGCAGGACAAGGCGTTCATTGGCGAGGAGGAGTTCGCCCCGCCGTCCGAGTGGCGGCGCGAGCCTGCGGCGGACCGCTTCGCCAGGAAGGCGGAGTTCGAGAAGTCGCTGGCGAAGTCGATACTCCCCGCCTACATCCAGCTTGAGGCGTCGCCCAGGGAGTCGGGGTCCCGAATGCTCTTTTCCTTCTCCTCGTCGTCGGACGACGCGTCGGGGAACGACATCGACACGACGCTCGTCCTCCTGGAGGGCGGCGCGTTCCTGACCGTCGCCCTGCCCCCGCAGGCTACGGCGCGCATAGTGAAGATGGAGGCGACGCTCCCGGACGGGACGAAGGCGCCGCTCGATTTCGTCGGATCGGTGAAGGAGTACGGCGCGATAGCCGTCAAGTTCCGCGACGGCGCGCCCGCCGGACTCGTCCCGCTGAAGCTCGACCGCAGGCCCGCGCTCGCGCACTTCGGCGAGAGGGTGCGCGTCGCGTCCGCCATCAACAAGGCCGGCACGCTGGACGTGAAGAGCGGCGTCTCAGACATCTGGGAATTCGTCCGGGTGGAGGGCAACGAGACGGCGATCGAGATTCCCTTCCGCGTCAACGGGGTCGCGATCGACGATGAGGGGAGGGATCGCATGCGCAGGAGCGCAATCGCCTTCTCGGACGTTGGCGTCGTGTCCGTCGCCCTTGCGGACCGCAAGGGCTCGCGTTCATGGGATTCGAACGACGATGTGCAGGGCGCCATCCTCGCGCGGATCGTGGACAATACGGAGTTCGACACGGAGAACGTCCCGCGCAAGGCAGGCGAGCGCAAGCGCTCGCCGTGGCTGGGCGTGGAGGTCCAGACGGCCGGGGCGGAGGTCCTCCGGGAGAAGAAGGCGACCGGCTTTTTCAAGAGCTACAAGGCGGAGCGCGCGGCGCTTGTCACGTCCGTCGCAGAGGGCTCCCCGGCGGCCGAACTCGGCATCGCCGAGGGCGACGTCCTCCTCTCGGCGCGGTATCCGGGCGGTGGTGAGCAGGACCTTCTCGTCGACCGCGACTACAGCTCGGGCATGAACTGGCTTGAGATGTTCGGCGACGACAGGTTCATAGAGATCGGCAACACCGGGCGGATGATGCCGTGGCCGGACCTCGAGGGCGGGCTCAACGCCGTCCTTGCCGAGAAGTTCAGCGTCGGCGCGGAGGTCGTCGTCGCGTGGGTCTCGGGCGGCAGGCGCAGGGAGGGCACGTGCCGCCTTGCGCTCGCGCCCGTCCACTACGCGAACGCGCCGCACGCGCGCAGCAAGGAGCTCGGGATCACGGTCAAGGACATGACGCCTGAGGTGAGAAAGTACTTCAAGTTCGACGAGAAGGCGCCGGGCGTCGTGGTCTCCAAGGTGAAGAGCGGGGGGATCGCCGCCGTCGCCGGGATAAGGCCGCTTGAGCTCATACTTGAGGTGGACGGGCAGGGCGTCACGTCAGCAAAGGACTTCGCCGAGCGGGTGAAGGGCCGCAAGGAGATAAGCTTCAACGTCCGCCGCCTCACCGAGACGCGCATCGTCCCCGTGAAGGTCGACTGACCGGCGCCTGCCGCCTGCGCGCCTAGCCGCGGAAGATGAAGAACACGGCGGCTAGGATGCAGGCGGCGGCCGCCGCGTAGTTCCAGGTTATCGGGGACTTCATTACGAGGATCGAGAAGGGGATGAAGACGAGGAGGGATACGACCTCCTGCGTGATCTTCAGCTCCTGGAGTGACATCGTCTTCGACCCGAGCCTGTTCGCCGGTATCATGAAGGTGTACTCGAAGAGCGCAATCGCCCAGCTCAGGAGCACGACCTTCCAGAGCGGGGCGGCGGAAAGCGTCCGCAGGTGTCCGTACCAGGCGTAGGACATTACGAAGTTCGAAACGACCAGCAGGCCTACCGTAATCCAGTTGATGTTGTGCATGGCTGGATATTATACCAATTTTTGTCCGATGTAGCAAAGCGGAGCACGGCGAAAATAGCGCAATTTGCCCCAAAATCCCGCGCTTGCCATTTTGAAGCGTGGTGTGGTGTAATGCTCGTGTCTTACGGGTGAACGCATGACATTTGATCTTTTCCATACTCCCGGGCGAACGACAGCCCGGGACCGGCGGCGCGCAAGCGTCTGCGCGAGAACATCAACCGTCGGAGTTTTTACTCAGGCAGAGGGGGACAGGCCCCGGGGGGGGGGGGGGGG
>CAMOCC010000057.1 GCA_946610035.1 uncultured Verrucomicrobiota bacterium | reverse complement strand
ATCGGAGTTTACATCGACGCTACAGAACGGGGACGGTCATTAGTGACGCATTACACGCGGCAAAAGCGGCAGTTTGAATACTTCATCAGCGACGGATGTGTCGCGGGCGGACTTGCGAGTTCTGCAATTCATCGGCAAGAAACGGGGTTCCACGTTTCGGTTCGGCCGTCGGGGAAAACGACTTCGAAAAGCGATTGCTCGGTAAAGCGGATGCGAGTGCCATCGAGCAGGATGCGCGTATCGGTGCGGCCGTCCGCCGGACGCCCCTGCTGCAGCATGAAGTTGCAGCGACGCAGATACGGGACGAGCTTCTTCATCTCGGCGGCATTTCTGCTGCGTCTGTCGAAGAACGTGCCGAACCAGGGCCTTACCGGCGGCTCGGTCTCATCGCCCGGTTGGGAAATCACGACATGGAGTATGGTCGCGTTGACGCCCTTTCGGAAGAACTTGTCGGCGTAAGGCTTCAGCGACGCGAACGACCAGTCATCCTTCGCGTGCTTCGTCCAGCTTCCCGCCGTGAAGCTCTCCGCGTAGATCTTGTTCTTTCCGCCGAGACATGCCGCGCCGAGCGCGGCGTTGATCTCCTTCGCGCGCTCGTTCTTCGGCTCTCCCGCCCAGAACTCTGCGGACACCTCATCTGCCGCCGCGCCGTATGTCGCCGAATCGCCGTCCCAACCGCCGCGCGAATGCGAATACGGCTCGCACCACGTGATGAGTCCGTTCTCGTGCGCGCAACGCGTCAGCTCGCCCATGTACTCCTCGGCGATTATGTCCGAGAGCTTCCGCGTATCGCCCGCAGGCTTAACGACGCGTCCGCGCTCCCAGCTGTCAATGACGACGGTTGTGAGCGTCGGACGCTCCTCCGGCGGTATGCGGCGGAGTATGTCGCCGACGAAGGCGTCGAAGTGACGCCGCACCGCCGCGCGATTCGTCTTGTCCACCTCATAGCCCGTGGCGGCTGGCGAGCAGGGGCCGTTCTCGGGATACGTTCCGTCGGGCGCGATCTGCGCGTCTTCCTTCGTGACCCACGGTCCTCCCGACTGCGACCAGCCGGGACAGTTGAAGATGCCCATCTCGATGCCGAGCTCGCCGGCGGTCTTGAACGCCGTCCTAAGGCAGCGCCACCATTTCTCGCTTCTGAACGTGCAGTCGCCGAACTGCTGCCCTTCCCACGGATTCTCGAACCGCGTGCGGTTGCGGATGTCCGTCGCGAGAAAGGCGCGCGTAATGCCGTTCTCCTTCATCCACATAAGGTCCTTCTTCACCCCTTCTTCATCGACGCGCTCGTTCACCCAATAGTAGTAGCAACCGATCTTCACGTCCGGCGGCGGATTCGCAAAACCCTCCCTAAGCGCCGCCTCGCACGACGATGCAGACTGTTTCACAGAAACTTTCGCCTCGCCGTCATCGTATGACTTGAAGAACGGACGGAATGGCGGTTCAAAACCGGGATGGCACTTTACCGGAACAAGCGTGAAGCCGCCGTGCAGTTTCTCGCCTGCAGCAAACGCCTTGACGTCGCGCGGCCATTCGTACTTGTTGAACTTGTCCGCAAGCGCGGCGTTGTGGCTGATGCGGATTCTACCGCCGACGTTCTCGAACGCCACATTGCCCGTGCCTCCATCAGGGATGAGCACCACGCCTGTGCCATCGTCCCGCAAAGCGGCGAGCCAGCGGACATCGCAGCGGTTGCCGGGGAAATAGAGGTCTTCCTTAGAAAGTTCCCACCAGCCGAATATGCTCTGCGCGTTGCTGAGAGTGTACGCCTCGAACTGGCCAAGTCCAACCCAGCGGACAGTCGTGAAATCTTTCGGCAGCGTGAACGATAGACCGGCCTCGACTGTGCGCCATTCCTGCGTCGCGGAAATTTCATACGCAACATCCAGCGAACCGTCGCCAAGAGGCTCCTCCTTCACGTCCGCCGCGAATCCTGCGGGCTTTTCAAGAATCGAATATTTCTTCTTGTTTTTCTTCGGAAGATGCGCAGCAGACTTCGACATCATCTCGCGCCTATCCCAGCGCGGCTCGAAAACGAGAGGCGGCAGCGTCCCATTCGCCGTTGGCTTTACGTCAACCTTGAGCGGCCACGCCTTGGCGCATACAATCCGATTCCCGACCTTCTCTTCGGCAAAGACGTAAAGCGTCGCAACATCTTCAGTAATCTCCGGAAGTTCAACCGTGAAGGATGCGCTGGAATGCGGCGGCACAGAACAGGGAATCGCTCCCTTCGCAATCTCATGGCCATCCAAAAAGTCGCCGCAATCCTGCACACATTGACTGGGGGAAGCGGCGTCCCGCCGCTTCGAAACGGAGGAATCTATATCTTTTGAACAAAGCGGCGAGACGCCGCTTCCCCCTGTATTCATGCAGGAAACCTGCCAGGTTATTTTCAGCTCCGAAAGGTTCGTGAAGTCATAGCGGTTTTCAATCGTCAGCGTTTTCTTCCCGTCGAACTCGATCTTTACCGGCGCGAAGACGGCGCGTGCCGCGTAGTAATCGACCTGCGGCGTGCGGTCCGCATATACGATGCCGTCGCATCCGTCGATGCCGTGCGTATCCCAGACGGTCTTTTCGTCGGCCCAGGCGAGCCACTTGCGATCCTTCTCCTTCACCGCCGACGCCGGACGCGCAATGCCCTGGTCCTGAAACATCCAGATGCAACCCCCCGCACATTCGGGACGCTTCCACATCTCCTCCCACGTCTCGGCGAGCGTGCCGAAGTCGAGTCCGAGGGCGTGCGCGAACTCTCCGGCGAAAAGCGGACGGTCCAGGCGGGGCGCAAGCTCGCGTATCTTCGCTGCGTCGACGTAGTGGAAGTCGTAGAGCATCGCGCTCGGCGGCGCACCGTCGTCCAGCATCTTCTGATAGACGCTCGAATACTGCGGATAGCACGTCGGGCGTGTCGGATCGAGCTTCGAGACAAAATCACCGCATTTTACGCAGATGTCCGTGAGCGGATTCTCGTTGCCGACGGTCCAGGCGATGACGCTCGGATGCAGCTTGTCGCGTGCAACGGTGAGACGCGCGCGCTCCTCCAAGACTTCGAGGTAATTCGCATCGCGAAGGTTCTTCGTGCCCATCCCAAACGGCACCTCGTCTATTGCGTAAAGCCCCAGTTCGTCGCATAGATCAAGGAACGCCTCGTTCGGCGGATAGTGCGCAAGACGGACGCAGTTGAAGTTTCCGTCCTTGATAAGCTGCGCGTCGCGCCGCAGCTCGTCGACCGAAATGGCGCGTCCGTGGCACGGACAGAGATCGTGGTGGTTGACGCCATGAAGCTTTATGGGGCGTCCGTTGAGTTTCAAGACCGCGCCGTCGCGCGTGATCTCGCGAAGACCGACGCGCTTTTCCACGCGATCCTGTCCAACCTCCGCGACAAGCGTATATAGGTTCGGCGTCTCGCATGTCCAGAGCCGTGCATTCTCGACGACGCCCTTCAGCGGCGCGTCGCCTTCGAGGACGGTCTTGCCGTCTGCATCGACGAGTCTCAGACGTACCACACTTTTCCCATCCGAGGCATCCGCAGAAATCTCGACCGCCGCCGCGCCGCGCTCCGCGTCGACCCTGCAGACGAGCGAAAGGTCGGACACGTTCAGGCGCGGACGCGATATGAGCGTGACGCTGCGGAAGATGCCGTGGAGAATCCAGTCGTCGTTGCAGTCGAAGCCCCAGCCTTTCGGATTCTTCAGCGTCTCCACAGCAAGGTCGTTCTCCGCATCGCGACGGACGAGAGAGGTGATGTCGAGTTCATTGCGGTTGAACGACGAGCGGAACGTGCCTGCGTCCTTTCCGTTCACCGTCACCTTGGCGCCGAACATCACGCCGTCGAAGCGCAAAATGACGAGATCGTCCGCCGGCCAATCGGCTGGAATCGTGAACGTGCGCGAGTAACGGCCGGACTCCTTCGCATCCGCTTCGCCGTAGCGCAGCGTCCCGACGCCCTGCAGCTCCCAGCATGACGGAACCGGCATGTCGCGCTCTTCTCCGCCCTGAAAACTGAACCGCCATGTACCGTCAAGGGAAAGCTGCTCTTCGGAGAAGGTTGCAATCGGAAGCGCTGCTACAGATACCGCCAGCGCAACGGAGACGGACACCATTCTTTTCATTGGATTGTTCATTCTGTCTATACTCCTAAACGGATTTCTTTCCTGCCAGATCTGATTTGAGCATCACCTGCTCACAGCGAGCCTTTCACAAAGCGGCTTTCGCCGGGCGGGATGACGACGGACGATTCTGTAGTCTGGCAGCGCGTCCAGGGATCGCCAACGACAACTGACTCTCCGCCGAGATCGACTTTGACCTCATGCTCGGTATCATTCGCGATAAATGTAAGTTTCTCTCCGCTCGGGAGGAGGCGCGAGATGTGCGGCAGATTCAGGCGTCGGGCGGGCGGCGCGCCGGCGAGCGTGCGGCCTTCGCTGTCGACGACATAGCCGTACCGCACGCCTTCCGGCGTCGTCCAGGCATCCGCTGTCTTCGTCATTCGCGCGGCGGCATCGCCCGTCGCAAAATCCCAGTCAAGTCCGTCCAGCGCCTTCGGCACTTTGGACGCGATGATCTTGACCGGCACATCGTCACCCGCGTAAAAGAGCGCCTCTGGCGCAGGATCACCCTGGCGCAGCATCCACGAGCAGAAGGCGATGTAGTCCCAGAACGGACGCGAATCCTCCCACCACGGATTGCTTCTGTTCAGGCCGTATTCGCGCGGACCTGTCGGCGCCTTCACGCCGCAGTCCTTCTTCGGCATGTGCGGCACGGCGCAGGCGGTCATGGCGTTCACGCCGAACGCGAACGCGAGATCGCAGCGACGGCGCAGCTCGGGAATGGTCATCTTGTACGACGCATCAGTCATCGCCTCCGCGCTCGCAATTTTCTTCCCGTAGAGATGCGCGGCACTCGACGTATCCTTCACATCGTACGCGCCATGCTTCTGGTAGCCCCAGAACTCGCCTTCTGGTATTGAGATGTATTTCTTCGAGAACACGGAGTCAGCAATCATGAACATTCCGCCTCCGGCCTGCCCCGTGAAGGAAAGGCCTTCTTCGCGGCAGAGGCGGTCGAATGTTCCGTAGTAGCGCTCGGCGATCAGTTCCACACACGTCCTGCGGAAATCGGCAAGGACATCCTCCGCATTCGGCGCAACGCAATAGCCCGCCATCAGCGGCAGATACGGGCGGAAGTCGTACCCGCGCCGCCGCGCAAATTCCTCCAGCATGTCGTCCGTCCAGTTCTGCGGACCAGCCTCGTGGCTGTCCATGATGATGCCGGCGAGCGGAATCCCTTTCGATTTTAGCCTGTCTATGATGCGCTTCGTATACGACTTCCAGTGCAGTTCCGCCGACGCGGCGCTCATCTTGTCGCATTCAAGTCCCATCGCCTCTGGACGTCCGTGCTTTGTGCGTCCGCCCGTCGGCACAGCGACAAAACGCAGCACCTTCCATCGTCCCGCAGGCAGTTCGCATCTGAGTCTGCGGTCAGACTCGTCGAATTTCTCCGTTACGTCGCGCACGGTCTTTGGATCGATGCAGACCGGCGTGTCGCCGCGCGGGACGAAATCGACGACCGCCGCCGTCTTCGCCTGCCAGCGCGGAATCTTCGGAAGTGAATTTGTGACGGCCTTGAATGTCTTTTCTCGGTAGCCGTACATTCCGCCCGGATGCTGCATCGTGCTGGCGAGCCCCTTTTCGTGTCCGGCATATTCCATGTCGACAAACTTCGCGTCCGTATCCGGCAGTGGAATCGCAAGAACGGCGACTGTCTTCTGCCAGCCGCGATCTTTCGCAACAGGAAGCGGGAGAGTCACATTGCCGCCATTCGTGTCGCGGTCGATTACGGCAAGCGTTTTCATGGCGTGCGCTGGATCGATCCACGGGCCGCCCGCGACATATCCGTTGCCCACGGCAGTCTCGAACGTCATGCCGAGCCGCGCCGCCTCGGACGCCGCGAATTCTATGCCTTCCCACCACGCGTCGCTCCAAAGCTTTTCCGCATTCGGATTCTCTCCGTGGTACTGATCATAGTACACGACGCCACCGAAACCGACGCGCTTCATCGCCTCTGCGTCCGCCGTAATCCCCTCGTGTGTCGTCTCGGTCTGTCCGAAGAACCACCACGCCTTCGGCCGGCACTCGTCGGGAATCGCGAAGACCGGCTCCGCCGCGCCGGCCGTGGCGAGCATCATGACTGCGGCCGCCCATGCTCTTTTATTCATCTCGCGCTCTCCTCGTTCATGTCGCTGGATTATAGCAAATCTCATCCATGAGCGCAGTACCCACTTGGATAGGAAGCCGATTTCTGATATACTGTTTTCATGTCTGTGACACCAGATAAAGATCCGAACTACATCTACGCGCATCCGTACGCGACGCTGATCGCGGACGAATACCGTATGCGCGGCGGCTACTGCATCGTGCGCCCGGGCGGCACGGACGACCATCTGATGCTGCTGACGCGCGCCGGGCGCGGCCTCTTCCGCACGCCGCGCGGCGACGCCGTGCCGCTCGCGGCGGGCTCACTCGCGGTCATTCCGCCGGGCGTTCCGCACGACTACGGCACGGACCCGACCGTGGGAAAATGGCACTTCCTCTGGGTCCACGTCCACGCGCCGAAGGACTGGCAGCCCTTCCTCGGCATCCCCTTCGGCAGCGGACGCCTGACCGTCTTCGCTCGCGGCGCGCACGGCCTCGCGCCGGACGCGTTCGGCCGGATCCAGTCCCTCTTCCGCGACGTCGTCGCGCACACGCGGCGCGGCACGGCGCTCGACCGCGCCTTCGCGATGAACGCGCTGGAGAACATCTGCCTCAGGCTCTGCGCCGCGATCCGGCGCGAGGACACGCGCCCCGACGCGTTCATCGACACGGTCAACGCCTTCATCCGCGAACATCTTTCCGAACGGCTGACCGTCGCGCGGCTCGCCGCCGCCACGGGCGCGCTCTCGCCGTCACGCTTCGCGCACACGTTCACCGCCGCTTTCGGCGTCTCGCCGCAGGCGTACGTGGAAAGCTGCCGTCTGGAATACGCCAAGCGGCTTCTGGAGACGACGAACGCCTCCGTGAAGGAGGCGTCGTACGCGGCCGGCTTTGCCGATCCGCTCTACTTCTCGCGGCGGTTCCGCCGCGCCTACGGTCTGCCGCCGCGCGAGATTGCAAAGCGTTGACAGTCTTTGGAGACGTGGCTTCCAGCCGCGTCATGCCCCATCAATTCTTTTACTTTCCTTCAATCACAGACAGTCCCTTCCCGGCGAGAGCCCTGAGGTTTCCCATCTGCGCGTTCTTCACTGCCTCGAGGTCGTCCTCGAAGATCAGGAGAAGCGGCAGCGACGTCGCGAAGTAGTCGATCTTGAACGGCGTGGCGAGCCCCTTCTCCGCGAACGCGCGCATTCCCTCGAACAGCGCCTTCGCCTCGTCGGTGCGTCCGAGTTCCACGAAGGCGAGTCCACGGTAATACGAAAGCTCCGAATACGCCGTGACCGCCATCGACTGGAAATCACCCGCCTCCGCCGCGCACGCCTCGAACGCGGCCTTCGCGTCATCGGCGCGTCCAAGTCCCTTCAATGCCATTCCGCGCAGGTAGTTGACGTCCGCCTTCGCCTGCAAGAGGTGGTACGCCTCGCCGAGATTCTGCGGCGTCGCGAAGCTCTTTCCGGCATGCTCGAGCGCCGCGGCAAACGCGCCGCGTTCAAGCGCCTTGAAGCCGAGTTCGAGGTGCGCGCGGGTGTACTGCTTGAGAACCTTGCCTTCGCCGCCTTCCCACGGATGGAAACGGTGCTTCGAAAGAACGTCCAGCGCCTCATCGTGGCGGCCGAGATCGTTGAGGCACGTCACGTACTGCACCGTCGCGTCGTCGCGCGAAAGCACAAGGTCCATGTGCGACGCAAGGAACGCAAGCCGTTCGGACACGTCAACCTTGCACTTCTCGCGCAGCTGGTCGTATTCGGCGACAAGGCGCGCCTCGGAAGAGTCCGCCTTGATCGCGTTTTCATACGCTGCCATCGCAGACTTTCCGTCGCGACGGACGTTCCAGAGCGCGACGCCCAGGTTGCGCCATGCTGTCGGGAAGTCCGGCGCGAGCCTTGTCGCGCGCTCCCAGCAATCGAGCGCCTCTTCATGGCGCTTGCGGTCGTAGAGCCAGTTGCCGAGCGCGTAGGCGACCTTGTAGTCCTTGAAACCGCTCGCCTCGTCGCACCACGTGAGCGCAAGGTAATCCTCAAGGCGCGACGGGAAGAAGTAGTCGGCCGATCCGCGCGCGGCGGCTTCGGCGAGGAGCGCCTTGTCCTGCGCGATAGAGGCGAGCACGTACTTGGAGAGCATGTTTGCCGGGCCGTTTTTAAGGGCTTCGACAGCCTTGTCCTTCAGGCCCATCTCAACGAGATCGTACGCGGCGTCGAGAGCCATTTCGGCGTCGGCGGACTGTCCGAACACCGTTCGAACATCCATGCGGGCCTGCCCGTCTCTGCGCCTCTGCGCCTCTGCGTTGAGAATCTTCGCCTTGTCGTTGCGCGCGTCGGTGACGAGCGATTCGGCGGCATGTTCGCGCGCCTTCTCCCAGTCGCCGCGCCGCGCGTCGATGGTGGCGAGGCGGTAGTAGCCCGCCGCGCGGAACTCGCCGTTCCATGTCGCCTTGAAGTAGCACGGATAGGCGCTGTCGAGCTTGCCCTGAAGATCGCGCGCAAGGCCGAGGTAATAGAGCGCCTCGCCGGTGTACGGATTCGGCTGACGGCGCGTCTGGCGCTTGACGGCGCGGACGAGATGCCGCTCGGCCTCGGCGAGGAGTCCGCGCTGGATGAGGCGCTTGCCGTAAAGCGTGTGAGCGCGGCTGTCCTCGGGATCGCGCCGCAGGAGCTCGTCCAGGTACGCCTCGGGCATGCGCGTAGGATGGCGGTACTGGTCGAGGTGCTCCGCCGTGATGAAGAGTTCGTCCGCGCTCGCGATGTCGGCGGGGGCGGGCGGCTCAGTGGCGACGTCGCGCATCGGCACGTTGCCCGGCTCGGCCCACGCCTGGTTGATGGGCTGCTCTGAAGGCTTCGCGTTCGCATTGAACTCAATCAGCGTTTCGCCGTTCTTGACGACCCGAACCGCAGTCGCATCCGTCGCGAACGTCAACGGCTCGCCGACCTTGAGATCGACAGTGCAGGACTTGTCGCCGCCAAGGACTACCTCCGCACCCTCGATATTCTCGGAAGCGACGACACCGGCCCTGCCGCCGCCGAGCGACACGGCAAGGCGCGTATTGGCGTTCTTCACGGGGCCGAGGTTCTTGTACGGCCACCAGTACTGGCTGAAGACCTTCGTCTCGTACGGCAGGAGATAGGTGAAGTCGGGCTGGTTGTCGGTATAGACGCCGGCCATCAGCTCCACGTAGGGTCCGCTGTCGTCGGTCAGCTCGCGGTCCCACGCATACCCGAACGGATGGTTGCCCCACGTCCACTGCTTCTTGCCGGGCGCGATATGGCGGTCGGCGACATGGACGAATCCGCCGTGCGCCGCGTGGTCGTAGCCGCCGAAGAAATCGTATTCCGTCGCGCACACCATGTAGGAGGTCGGAACGGGGATGTTTTTGTACCACGCGAGGTTGTTCGCGCCCGGACGCTTCGTGTAGTCGACGCCGTAGTAGAAATTGTTCGCCTCCGGGAAACTCGACGTCGCGCGCACGGCGTGGTCCGCGACATAGGTGACATCCGCCGGGAAGAAGCTTTCGTACTGGTCGTGCACCTTCGCCGCGACGTTCGCCCACCAGAGGAACGTCTGCGTGAACGGCGTACGGTTGTAGAGCCGCGCCTTGAGCTCGACGACGGACGAATCCGGCCTGAGGCAGATGCCGTGGCGGCCCTCCAGCCGGTTCAGCGGATCGTGGTCGCTCATCCACACCGTGATGCTGCCGTCTTCGCCGTGCTCGATCTCCACCGCGGTCGGCATGAACGTCGCCGGACGGTGGTGCTGCGGCCAGTTGAATTCGACGCCGCCCGAAATCCACGGCCCCGCAAGGCCGACGAGCGCGGGCTTGATGACGTCGTTGCGGTAGAAGAAGTCGTAGTCGTTGTTCGTCTTGTCCTGTCCGATATAGATGCGCCCGCCGAGCTCCGGCAGCAGGACGACGCGCGTGTAGTCGTTTTCGAGCGTCACCGCGTCGTATTCCTTCATCACAGGTTCGTCCATCACCTTGTCGATGAACGGCACGGGGTAGACCTTGCCGCACGAGCCTTGATAGACGCGCTTCTCGAAGAACATCGGGTTCTTCTCCGGCGCGCCGACGGGATACGTCTTGAGCACCAGCGGACCCCGCGAGACCGTGACCGCCGCCAGAACTTCGGCAGCCGCACAAGCGAAAGCCGCCGCCAACAGGAATTTGTCGTGTTTCATGCTACCATTATATCACACGACGGCGTTCCCGCAGAACCGCGAAAACATGCACAACCGGCGGTTTCACATGGATTATTCTGCTACGGCGCGCGGCGCAAGTGAGGAGAATGTAAAGTGTAAAATGTAAAATGTAAAATGATTTTCAATTCCAAATCCCAATTTTACACTTTACACTTTACATTTTACACTCTCTGAGGAACTTTCCCCATAGACATTATGCGCGGAATAGGGTATAATATCTATATAAATCAAGTTAGTGTGGGAAGCCGATGACAGTCTATCATGGCAGTAATACGGAGGTGCGAGAGCCCAAAATCCTGAAGCCAAATCGCGAGTTGGACTTCGGGAATGGGTTTTACACTACAACCAATCTTGATCAGGCAATAGCTTTTGCCAAAAGGGTTGCGCGTAATCGCGGTACGGGCGTTCCAACGGTTTCTGTGTATGAAATAGATTTAGACGCGGCGTTTTCTGTCTGTGACGTTGTGAAGTTCGACGGTGTATGTGATGCATGGCTGGATTTTGTATGCGACAACCGCGACGGGGCGTACTCCGGCCCTGCGTATGATTTCGCTTTTGGACCGGTTGCCAATGACGATGTCTATCGAACACTTTATCTCTATCGCGGAGGAGAGATTGATCGCGAGGAGACGTTTAAACGACTGAAGGTCAAGAAGCTATACAACCAACTTGTGTTCGCCTCTGCGTTGTCGTTGTCGTTCGTTCGGTTTAAAGGATCGGAGGTGTATGATGTGTGACAGGCGGCATAGTGCGCTGCTGACGGTCATTGTGCCGATGGTCATCGGAGAGATAGTCCGTGCATACGGTATCGACGAGAAGACCGCCACCGAACGGTTTTACGCTTCGCGTGTCTACGAGGAGCTTTCCGATGAGGCGCGTAAGCTGTGGCATTACTCGCCCAAGATTCTCTTTTCTCTTTACGACGAAGAAATAAAAACCGGGAACATAACTTATCCGGAGGAGGCGTTCTGATGAGTGAGGAAGGAAAATTTCTTGTCTTCTGCATGGAATGCTACCGCGCGGAGAAAGACCTTACAGGCCGTGAGGTGTCTGAGTTGTTCGCTAAATACGGCGTTTCGGATTATGTGATGCAGTATTTCGATTCGCTTCATACTACCGGCGTCAAGTATATAGTCGCTGACATCGCTGATTTCATTCGTTCCCGCGCGGCATAAGGAAAGAGTTCTCCAATGACAACACCTCTCTATAACGGCATCGCTGGAGCGCGCTTGAGTGCGCGCTGTGGGGGCGTTTCGCCGAGGGCGGCTCGGGGGGGGCTCTATGCACTATTCCCCCCCCCCCCCCCCCCCCCCGCACTCCCGACCGTCAGTGCGACAGAGGTCGGCCGGAGGACACGAGCGCAGAGCAGAGCCACAGAAGCGGCGCCTGGCCGTGCGGGTCGCCCGCCCCCCAGACCGAAAGCGCAAGAAGGACCAGCATCGAGAACCTTGTCATATTTCCTCCTGTCATATTCTGACTGACTACCGCATCGTGACAGAACCGGACACCCGTCCGTCCGTCCGTCTGACGGGCCGCCCCTGCGGGCCGCCGCGCTCCGGCTTGAAAAGTTTGTTGCCGATCGCCGGAATCACATGATAGACGCCCACGCCGAGCTCGTACGGCATTGAGTAGAGAAAGTTGTCTGGTCCGTCCTTCGGAGAACCGACGCCCATGTAGAGTCCATCGCGCGGAATAAAGCAGATATGCGACGCGCTCGGAGAACCGACTTCTACTTCCATCCACTTCGCCTCGAACCAGCCCTTGAACGGGCGGTCCCACGAAACACCCGGCACGGCATCGTTGTACTCGTCCTTCCATACGCCCCATTTCGGACCGCGCATCCTGTTGCGCCAGATGCGGTCCGGGCCGCGTCCGCACCAGCGTTTTGAGACGAGTTGAACGTTGAGCGCGGAAAGTGGAAAATCGACGCCGAGCACATCAACCGCATTCGTGCATGAAATTGTCCAGTCGTATTTCACGCTTTTGTCGGCGTTCGTCGTGACCGTCCACTCGAACGACGCTTCGACAGGTTCGTAGCGGCTCCCCTTCGTCTCGCCGACAAGCCGCCAGGCGACAAGACGCGGCTCGGGGATTGTGAACTCGCCGCCGCCGCGACGCGGCGGCTCGTTTTGCATCTCACCGTCTCCCTCGCCCCCAAAAATCGCGCGCACCGTCGCGCAGCTTCCGCCCTCTTCGCCGTTCGGACCGACGAGCCCGTCCGGCGCGAGGTTACCGCACGCGTCGTATCGTCCGAGATCGTCGCGCCACTGCGCCTCGTCCTTCAGCGCCCAGAGGAAGCCGCCGATGCAGTTCGGATAGCGCATCATGGTAGTCCAGAAGTCCTCGAGCCCGGCGCCAAGTCCGCCGTCGTAGAGCCCGTGCTGAAATTCCGTCGGCATGAAAAGCTCGCCCGCCTTCAGCTTCTTCACGAGCCGGTCGTAGTCGGGATAGTGCTTGGTATCGATGCCATCATGGAACGCCCACGGATGAAGCACGGCGCGCTTCTGGAGATCGATCTCCTTGAACATCGCGTCAAGCTCGGTGTTCCATCCGCCTTCGTTTCCGTTGGACCAGAAGATGACGGACGGATGGTTGTGGTCGCGCTCAAGAAACACCTTCAAGTATTCTCGTCCGAGTTCCGTCCGGATCGGTTTCTGCCAGCTGCAGAATTCATCTTCAACATAAATTCCGAGTTCGTCGCAGGCATCGAGGAACGCTTCGTCCGCAGTGAGGTGCGCAATCCTTACCGCGTTCATGTTGAGCGACTTGATGAGCCGGGCGTCCTCGTAGTTCATCTCGCGCGTCAGCGTACGTCCGGTTCTCGCATTGAACGTCTGGCGATTGACACCTTTGACGACAATCTTCTTCCCGTTGACATACACACCGTCGCGCGGCCTGACTTCGACGGTTCGGAATCCAAACCGCTTCGTGACGGAATCAACCACATTCCCGTTTTCGTCCTTCAGCTCGAAAACCCGCTCGTAGAGCTTCGGATGGTCGACATCCCACGTCTCGATGTTCGTCCATTTCTCGTCAATCGTCTCCTCTCGACCGTCGCTCGCCCTCACGACCGCATGTAGCGTGCCGTCGGCACGCGCGTCGATGCGCACGCACTCGATATGCAGCTTCGGCACTGTGCGGAGCGAAACGGAGCGGAAGATGCCGCCGTAGTTCCAGAAATCGCATCGCCGCTCGCTTCTGTTCACGCTCGCATCTGAAGATTCCTTGCCGCAGTCGATTTCAAGCGTGTTTTCTCCGCCGTAATTCACGAGGTCGCTGATGTCGAACTCGAACGGAAACCACGCGCTGTGGTGCGGCGGGAAAACCTTGCCGTTCACTTTAACGTTCGCCTCGGTCATCACACCTTCGAAACGGAGCTTTACGCATTTCCCTCGCCACTCCGACGGGACAGTGAATTTGCGCAAATAGAGACCATGTTCGTCGGCGGGCTTTTCGTGTCCGTGCCACTTGTCGCCGAACTCGATGTTGTAGCCGTACTGCCACGTTCCGAATCCCTGCGTCTCCCAGCACGAAGGAACCGTGATCGTCGTCTTCTCGCCCGCGCGACGTCCGCCAGTCACTTCGAAAGACCATTCGCCATCAAGCGAAAGCGTTTCGCGCATGCCAGCGGACTTCTGCTCGCCTGCGACACGGAGGCGGATTGAAGCGGAGGGAATATTCGGTGCGGAGACGACAAGCTTCACCTCGCCCTTCGCGCGCGCCGCGAGCGTCACGACGAGCGCGCCGTGAAACGTCGTCATGCGCTGCCCGGTAAACACTTCGAGCGAAGTCGGATCGCCGTTGCAGACGCCCTTGAACGCAAGCGCGTCGCCTTCTACCGCAAACGAGAGAGGCAGCGCTGCGTCAGGACAGACCGTGCCGTCCTTGTCTACGACCTCGACCGTCACATACGCAAGGTCGCGCGTGCCGTCGGATTCCGCAAGCGCGATCGTCTCGCGGTCGGCGGTCAACCTGAGCGCCGCCGGTGCGCCGGCCGTCTTTACGGTTTCCGTCTTCGTCGTGCCGTCCGGATAGAACGCGACGGCCTTCAGCTCGCCAGGCGCGTACACGACCTTGCGCCAGCGGAGGCGGAAGCGGTCCAGGCGCAATGCCGGATTCTTGCGGATGCGTCCCTGCGACACGCCGTTCACGAAAAGTTCGGCCTCTGGCGCGTCCGTATAGACATAGACGGGCGTGACCTTCCCCTCGCGCCCCGGCCAAGTCCAGTGAGGCAAAATGTGTAGCGTGCGGACGTCCTTCCTCCAGACGCTTCGGTAGAGCCAGGCGCGATCCTTAGGAATGCCGGCAAGATCGTAGATGCCGAAATAGCTCGACCGCGACGGCCAGTAGAGATTGTACGGTGAAGGCTCGCCGAGATAGTCGAAGCCGGTCCACACGAACTGACCGAGCGTCCAGGGATAATCCTCCTGCGCCGCGAGGTCGTCGTCCGCAAGATTGCTCCAGTCGATCTCGTCCGTGTCGTAGGACGAGACCTGTCCGTCGCCGTACGGCGAATCGCGGTATCTTCTCACGTCATCCGGGAAACGGTAGAATCCGCGCGTCGAAATCGCGCTGGACGTCTCCGTGCCCAGAATCGTGCCGTTCCTGGCGAACGGACGCGTCGCCTCGTATTCGAAGATATGGTAGTTCGCGCCGGCGATGTCCTGCGCGGCGATTGTGCCGCGCTCTGCGGCACGCAGCGGGCGGTTGTTGCCGAGCGTGCACGGACGCGACGGATCGAGAGAGTGGATGAAATCCTGCATCTCCTTCACCATCGCCGGACCTTCAGGACAGACAGATTCGGAGATCTCGTTCCCGATGGAATACATGACGACGCACGGATGGTCTCGGCACACCTTCACAAGCTGTGCAAGATCTTTTTTCCACCATTCCCTGTACCAGAGATTGTAGCCGTTTTCGACCTTCCGGCGCTTCCATGCGTCGAAACTCTCCGCCATCACCCATACGCCTTCCTCGTCGCAGATGTCCAGCATTTCCGGATTCGGCTGGTTGTGGGCCGTGCGAATCGCATTTACTCCGATTTCCTTCAAGAGCCGCAGCTGGCGGCGGAAGGCCGCAGCGTTCCATTCCGCACCGATCGATCCGAGGTCGTGATGCAGGCATACGCCTCTGAATTTGACCTTCTCTCCGTCGATGAAAAAGCCATCCGGCGTCGATTCTATCTTCGGCAGACGCTTGCGCCGGTCGGGACGGGCGAAAACGGCCTCCTCCGGATCGTCCGAATCCAGCACGAGGTAGACGGGACGGAAAAGCCCTGCGCCCGGATACCACCGCGACGACTCCAGACGGTTGTGGAGGCGGACCTCGAGCGCATGCGTACCAGGCGAAACGTCCGGCAGATCGACTTTGAAACTCGTGTAGCCGTGCTTCCACCCGCCGACTTTTGCACCATCCCAGAACACCTCCGGCTCTGACATCGCGCCGCTGAACACAACCGCTGCCCGTTGCGTACCTTGGGAAATCTCGATCTTCCGCCGATACGTGCCGTCGCCGAACCACGGCAGCGCGCCGGTGCGCCCCGTCTTTTCGCTCGCTTTCTTCTCGCCGTCCTCGGCGATCGCCACGACCTGAATGTCGTTCGTTTTGTCAAACGGGCCTGAAATCGCCCAGTCGTGCGGGACGCAAACGTTCTTCCACATTTCTCCGTCGCGCGAAAACTCCCAGCCGGACGAAAGCGGCGTCACTATGGTTGCCCGGCGCGGCGCAACCGCCGCGAGTGCGGCGCAGAAGCGGAATGGTTTGTCGGGATAATCGACGCGTCCGGAAAGATCGCGCACCTTGATGTAGCGCGCGGAATCGCCAGAGCGGTCGAGAAGCGAATAGCGCGTGGCAGCGGGATCGCTCCAGTCGCCGGCGATAAGCTCGTCGCGTCTGAAGCGCGTCGGCAGCCCGTCGCCGTCAAGGTCGACGCGGCAAGAGAACGTTTCGCGTCCGAGCGGACACTTCCTGCCTTCATCCGTCATTCGCATGCCGAGGAAAACCGCGCGCCATTCGCCGTCGGGCATCTGTACGAGGTCGGCGTGTCCGAACGCCTGGAGTGGCGAACTGCGTCCCCAGTCTTTCGCAGTGAGGACCGGATTCCCCGCGACATGCACATACGGTCCTGTCACGCAATCGGAGACAAGGGCGATTTCTGTGTGTCCCCACGCAGTTCCTCCCTGCGCATGCAAGAGCAGATACTTTCCGCCGATTTTGTAAAGGTGGGGACCTTCCGCGAAAGCGGCACCTTCGCCGAATCCGTCGGTAAGGACGTGCCTGTCTCCGAACAAACGCCCGGTTTCGAGGTCTATGCGCTGCATCCATATCTGGCAGTGTCCGCGCCACTTCTGCATTGACGGCTGCCGGTTCGAGAGGTACCACGCATCGTCGCCGTCAAAGAAGAGCGAGCCGTCGATGCCGGCATCGGCGTCGATTTTCAGCGGTTTCGACCACGGGCCCGCCGGGTCCTTGGCGGTCAACAGGTAGTTCTCGGCCTTTTTGAATCCGTCGTGCCATGTGACGGTCAGATAGAACACGCCGTTGTGATGGCGCAGCGTAGGCGCCCAGATGCCGTCGTCCGGCGTTTTGCACGGCCACGGTTCGCGCCAGGCGTGGGATATGACTTCCCAGTTCACCATGTCCTTCGAACGATAGACGGGCAGCCCCGGCGAAAGCGAAAAACTCGATGTGGCAATATAATATTCGTCACCTACGCGGCAAACCGTCGGATCGGGGTTCCCGCCGGAAAGAAGCGGAGTCGCGGAATTCTGCGCGGCACCTTCGGCGCGACACAACACCCCGCCTCCAGCGGCGAAAAAGACTGTCGCCGCAGCGACAATTACGACAGGATGCACGATTGAGAGAATCATTTTCATGATTCAATTATACCAAACCCGACTTCGTCATTGC
>CAMOCC010000056.1 GCA_946610035.1 uncultured Verrucomicrobiota bacterium | reverse complement strand
CAACCGTCTCCATCGAGGCGAAGCTCGTCTGGCGGCGCTTGTTCGCGTCGAACGGGGATATGCGCACGAGCCGGTGGATTCCGCGTTCGGCCTTGAGCATGCCGAATGCGTACGGACCCTCCACGCGGAAGTAGACGTCCTTGTAGCCCGCCTCTTCGCCCGGCTGGGTGTCGTACTCCTCGACCTTCCAGCCCTGCGACTCGGCGTAGCGCTGGTACATGCGGTAGAGCATCGCGACCCAGTCGCACGCCTCCGTGCCGCCCTGCCCCGCGTGCAGCTTCACGAAGACGTTGCACTGGTCGAACTTGCCGCCGAGGAGCGACTGGAGGCGGAGCTTGCCGAAGTAGTCGTCGGCCTTCGCGCACTCCGCCAGGGTGTCCCTGAGCGCGCCCTGCTGGGCCTCGCCATCCTCCATCTCGGCGAGCTCGAGCATGACGCCCGCGTCGTCGACGGTCTTCAGTAGCGCGTCGTAGGGGACGGTGTACGCCCGCTCGGCGTTGGTGGCGGCGATCACCTCGCGCGCCTTCGACTGGTTGTTCCAGAAGTCGGCGGACGCCTGCTGCGCCTCAAGGGCGGCTAGCTTCTCGCGCCTTTCGCCGATTTTGATGTAGTCTGCCATCTCGGCGACCTTCTTCTTCAGGTCGTCGATTCGCTGGCGGACCCCTTCGACCTCCAGCAGTTTCTCTTTCGTTTCTTCAGCCATGTAAGGTATTATACCATATCCACGTCCCACATGGCTATTGCAAGTTTAGACAATGCCGGGGTCGGCGCGGCGCGCGCCGCCGCCCGGCTTCCCCGGCAGACTGCCACCTGTAGCTACGGCCAACGCATCAAAAATTCCTTCTCCCCGCTGACGCGGTGTAGAACGAATTTTTGATGCGTCGGAAGTGTTTCAGCAGCCAACAGCCGTATCCCCCGACGAGCGAAGCGAGGAGTCGCCGAAGGCGATGTCAATCAGGGGTGCGATCAGCGCCCAATCTATGCCGCCGCCATCAGCTTTGGCAGCTTGTCGTCGTCCCATGGCCTAGGCGACATCGGATTATCGGAAAGGCGCTTGGAATGTGCATCACTGCTTTTCAATTTTGTCCAGAAGATTCCTAAGTTCGCCGGCCTTCTCGCGGGCCTTCGCCGCGCGCTCCATCGCGGAGTTGTCTCCGGCGAACTTCGCATAGGCGTTGATTATGACGGGCTGCGGCGTCTCTAGTTCCTTGATTGCCTGCTTCATCTCGGCTATGAGCGGAGCGCACTCCCCGTCGCGCCCGAGCTCGCGAAGGGCCTTGACGCGCCAGTAGTCCATCTCGCCCGCGTGTATCCAGCCCTTGAGGGAGTTTTCGAGTTCCGCCTTGTAGCCCGCCGCGTCGCCGAGCGCCTTCTTGCACTGCGCCATGTAATAGCGGCTCTTCGGCTCTGTACCAGCGTCGCCAGGACGCCCCGCCTGGAGGTTTTCGGGATATGTCGTCGACTCCTCGAAGAATTTAAGCGCCGTCTTGTAGTCGCCCTTCTCCATCGCCGCCTTACCAAGCCCAAGGCACGACTCCACGAACGGCGCGAGAAGTCCGTCCGCACCCTCCCAGACGTGGAAGCGGCGCGTCGTGAGTATCTCGTGCGCCTCGGCGTAGCGTCCGACAGCGTTCAGCGTGTAGGCGTAGCGCAGGATGCACGGATCGTACTTGTCGACCGTCGCGCGGAACTTCTCCATGAGGGCAAGGCGCTCGGAAGCTGGAAGATTAAGCTTCTCCGCGAGCTTGCCCGCCTCGTCGAGCGTGCGGAAATTCGAGGGGTCGGCCTCAAGCGACTTGAGGTAGTATTCGTATGCTTCCTTGCTCGGCACGCCGGATGGAATGCCGGTGTTCGTGAAGTAAGTACCAGGATGCGAAAGAGCAAAGCCGATGCAGCGCAAAGCGAGCGCGTGCTCCGGCATCAGCTCTACGCACTTCTTCCAATCGGCGAGGCCTGCATCCTTGCGGTCGTGGTTCCACTCGCAGCATCCGAGGTAGTACCATGTGTTCGCGAGTTCGGGCGCGGCGGCCGCCGCGATCTTAAGAACCTCTTCCTCTTCGAGACGATTCGGGAAGCAGTAGTCCGTCGGCATCGCGTTCGCGGCGGCGTATGCGTCGCGGGCGAGTTGGAGTCTCAAGTTGGAGTTGGAGGGTGGAATTTGCCCTTCCTTTCTCGAACTCGAACTCTGAACTCCAACTTTTTCCAATGCCGCGCCCTTGAAGTAGCCGAAGAGCGCGTTCCTGTAGCTGTCGCACGCGGCGATGGTGTCCTTGAGCGGAAGCGCACCCTCGGTGGCGTAGGGCTTTTCAGCGGCGGCCTTCGCGAGCGCGGCGTCGCAGAGCGCGATCACCTCGTCATAGCAGCCGATTCCCCAATAGTCGCTGATGCACTCCAAAAGCTGCTGCGCCTTGAGCCCGCGATTCTTTTCGGCCGCGGCAAATCCGTCGCGCTCCACAACCGCCCAATACTCCAGTGGGTCACATTTCAGCGCTCTGTCGAGCGCAAGTTGGAGATTCGAGTTGAAGTTGGAGAGTGGAATTTGGTCTTCCTTTCTCGAACTCGAACTCTGAACTCCAACTTTCATCTTCCGCAGGAAGATGCCCTTCATCGTCCACAGCTTCGCCTCGTCCTGTCCGAGCGCAAGGGCGTCGTCGATTCGAGCAAGCGCCTCCTGCAAGTCGCCCCTGAGCGCGGCGATGCGCGCGAGCTCGACATACGACTCCTTCTTGTGCGTAAGCCGCCAGGTGCAGCGCCAGAAGAGGTCTTCCGCGCGCTTCAGGTTGCCGAGATATCGCTCCACGAGCGCAAGATAGTATTCCGGCGCGGCGTCGAGTGCGCGCGTGTGGTTCTGAGTGGCGCGCGCAACCGCCCTTTCGAGATACGGCTTAGCCTCGGCGTAGCTTCCGTTCTTAGCAAGCCTGACGCCCATCGCCAGGTTGGCTTTGGAATAGTCTGGGTCGATTTCAAGCGCGCGCTTGTAATATGGCTCAGGGTCGATCAATCCGTTCTGGAACTGATCAAGGCGAAGACCGACCTCGTAGGCGAGCTCTGCGCTCGTGTATTCCTTCGGCTCTTTCGGATTCTCCACCTTCGGCGGCAGCTCCACGTCTCCCTGCGGCGGAACGGGCGTGTAGGAGAGGAACACCTTGCCGGACGCATCGGCGATCGCGGCCGTGTAGCGTTGATCGGCGACGCCCTTCTCTGCGGAGACAGTCTTGCACCATGGCGTATTGGGGTCGATTGCGACGCCCTTCTCGGTGAAGACCGCCTCGCGGTCCTTGAAGAGAGTGATCGTGCAGTCCTTGAGCACGCGCGTAGAGTGGAAGCCGACGAGCAACTTGTCGTCCGCAAGACGATCGACGTTCACAGCTCCATCGATCGTCACGTTCTTGATGCCGCCGATTCCCTTCACCGGGAACCAGAACTGCTCGACCTTGCGCGTCTCGTAAGGCGCGATCCACGAGTAGTCAGGCTGGTTGTCCGACCAGCAGCCGACCATCAGCTCGAGATAAGGTCCGTCGTTGTCCGTGAGCACCTTGTCCCACACATGCGCCTCCGAGAAGTTGCCCCAGAGGAAGAACTTCTTGCCGACAGTGATGTGGCGGTTCGAGACGTGCGCCGTGCCGCACTGCTTTTTGTGGTCGTATCCCGCCATGAAGGAATTGTCGGGGTCAAAGCCGAAGATGGAGCGCGACTCGATCGTGAAGTTCTTCCACCACGACAGGTCCATCGTCCCGGAGATGTCGTCCGCGTACTTGGAGCGCTGCGAGGGAAGGAGCTCGACTTCCTCCTTGCGCGGGCCTATCGGGAAACTCGTCCAGTAGTTCTTGTGGTGGTCGAAGCCGAGGTGCATCGACGGCGGGAAGAGAATCTGGTAGTCGTCTCCGCAGTGGACGGACACGTTCGCCCAGTAGATCATCGACTCGATCCACGGCTGGCGGTTCATGAAGACGTTCTCCGCCCTCAACACGGCGCGGTCGGGGAGAAGCGAAAGACCTATCGTCCACTTGAGGCGGCGCCTGAGCTCCGTCTCGCCGATCCAGATCGTCTTCGATCCGTCCGCGTTGTCGACCTCCCTCCAGTCGATGGGCATCGCCGTCGTCGCGCGGTGGTGGTGCGGGAAGTTCCATTCGACGCCGCCGGATATCCACGCGCCGAGCATTCCGATGAGCGCGGGCTTTATGACATGCTGGCGGTAGAACGTCTCGAATCCGGTCGCCTTGTCGGTGAAGTTGAGGAGGTGCCCGCCGTGCTCGGGGAGAAGCCCCATCTGGAGCCAGTCGTTCTCGAGCGTCAGGTACTTGTACGTCTCGTCGAACTTCTCGTCGTGCAGCACGTCCTGCATTGGATACGGGTAGACCCTTCCCTGCGCCCCCTGGTAGACCCGCCCCGTGTAGAAGAGCGGCGTCTTGTCATATCCTCCCGGAGCGTATGTCGGAAGCACTGTCGTATCTTCCTTGAACGAAACATCCCCGCAGATCGCGGCAAAAGAGCCGCACAAGGCCAGTACGCTTGACATGAATGCTTTCATATTCCCTCCTTTTCACTTGATGATGCGGTTGTTGCTTATCACAAGTCCCTCTACGCCGTCGACGACTTCAACATACGGATGTGGCGCACCGGCTGGACGCTCGAAGACATTGCCCTCGAATGTCACGTCCGACACGCGTTCAATGCGGGCAAAACCCGAGTTCTCGCGGCAGCCGCCGCGCTTCCCGGTAAGGACAATCCGGTTGTTCCTGAACGTCAGCCCCGTGCCGAAGCGGAGGTCGGCGAAGTAGCCGAGCGAGTCGACGAACTCGCAGCCTTCCACGAGTATGTCGGAGATGAAGCGACGGTTGAGGCGTTCGGGCTTCACAGAGTCGGGGCACCCGAGCCAGGTGACGAAGTCCGCCCCGAGCGAATAATACGACCCCACGAGTTCGCGGACGCAGTTGCCCTCGAAAACGCAGTTGCGGACGACGACATTGGTGGTCCCCATTCCCTCCGCCCACCACTTGAGCGTATAGTCGGCGATGCAGCGCAAGGGGTCGCCGTTCGTTCGCCGGAACACGCAATCCTCAACCGTGGCATTCGACGCGTTTACTAGCGTACGCATCTCCATGTCCTCGAAAGTGCAGTTGCGGATGATCACTCCGTCCGAAGACGCCGTACGGTCGAAAAGCAGGAAATACCCTTCTTCGGGGTTGGCCGCCGGAAGATCGCGGTCAACCCGAATCGTCTCGCCTTCGGACCCAACGCACTTTCCTTTCCATCCCGTTGCATTGTAGCCGGGGTCGAGAAGTTCTACCGCATTCCCTTCACCCGGACGAAAATACCGCGCGCCGCGCTCCAGGACGACCTGCAGCGATCGCGGCGCGATTCTCTTCGCCACGGTAAAGCGGTCGTGGACGTTGATGGCATCGTCCTGCTCAAGTCTCACGGTCAGGTTGTCGATGACCGCGTTGCCGTGCGAACGGACAAAGTGGATGGTGTCGGCGGAAGAGGAAATCGGATGCCGCCAGTCGCGCGGCGCGACGTTGACGTTCCTGATGCGCCAGTTCTTCTGTGTTCCGCCGACGTAGACGGCATGTCCAAAGCACGCCGGAATCTCTATGTCATGCAACTCGAAGTCCTCGTTGGAGACAAGCGTGAAGCAGCCCTTCCCATAGTAGGCATGGGCGATGCGGTACGTCTCGCCTACCTTGTGCTGTCGAACGGTGTCCCTGTTGAGCTTCGGCGAAAACTCGCGCATGTTCGGACCCGTCCAGCGCACGAGCCCAGGTGCCTCGACGAACGGGTAGACCCTGATGCGCGTCGGCGAAAGCCAAAGCGTCCTGCAACCCATCTCCCCCTCGTACGTGCCGTGCCAGATGTTGGGCCCGCGAACGAACCGGCGGAAATCCTCCGTCATCGGCTGGGTGCGCTGGACCGGGAACGTCTTGCCGTAGTAAGGGTGTCGCTCGCCGCAGCCGACAAGATCGTAGTCGATCCAGGACGCATCGTCCGCGTCGTCGACGTGAGTCGCGGCGACCTTTGCGCACGTGGCCAGCGGCATCGTTCGCCAGTCCCAGTCGCATGTCATGTTGCCGATGCGCACCCTGCGGCAGTTGCGGATAACGAAGTTCGCACCGGATCCGTCGTGGTCCCAGGAAGGCTCGATCGGGTATGACGGCGCACGGCGGAAGACAAGCTCCGCGCCGCATCCGTCAAGCTCGAAGTCTTCAAGACCGTCAATAGCGATGGGGTCGCCGAAGCATCTGTAGACGCCGGGGGCGAGAAGCACTTTTGCCGCGCCATTGCGCTTGGCCTCGACAAGTGCCGCCTGAATCGCCGCGCCGTTGTCCTCGTTCGTCACGGAGAAACCGAAATCCTCGGCCCTTGCAACTGACCCGCCCTTAAAGCGCGGCGCCGCGATCTCGAACTCCGCACAGCCGACGGGATCCATCCGCTTTACGACGTTGCCAAAGTCTTCGTCGAACGGAAGGCGCGTCATGCCATCTTCCGCTGCACACGGACATGTCCAAAGCGCTGCAACGTACGCGCCTGCCATGCAGGAAGTTCTGAAGACCGATGGCTTCATTCCATTAGCCTCCTGCATTGCACCTTGAAAGCAGCCCTGGCTTCCGGCGTGGTTTTCTCGCCTAACAACCAGGCAAAGGTATTGAGAAGAAGCCCGGCGTTGTCAGCCTCGCCGATGCGGTATGGCTGGAACCCCATCGGGTCGACCGTCACGGCGACGCGTCCCTTGCCGAACTTCTGCGCCGACATGACAGGCGCATCAGGACGCGAGGAAGTACGAGGCAAAGACACTACGGCCTCCATTTTGGAACCAGGCATGAAATTTAGCGGCATTAGGGCGAAAAGCTGAACCTTCTTCACGCCTTCCGCAATCGGGTGGGAAGAAACGTTGCCTGTCAGAATCTGCCGCGGGTCGCCGAAGCCGTGCGAGATTTCGTCCCTCGGCACGGTGCCGCGCGGCATATCGAGGCTCCAAGCCTCCTTGGAAAGACGGGCGAATTCCGTATTGGCGCACAACGAGGCGTGGCTGTTGTCGACGGCTGCGAAAAGCGCACCGCCTCCGTCCACGTAATCCTTCAGCATCTTCCTGAATTCCGGCTTCTTGAAGAGACTCTCCCAGTATTCGAGCGAGTTCCCCTCCGTTACGACTACAGCCGCGTACTTCGCCAGCATCTCGCCCGTCCATTCTGCGGGCGGCACAGCGTCCGCCTCCGCGCCGAGCGCACGGACGGCCTCAACAAGATGAGGGAAAATTTCCACGCCGGAGTATGCGTGGCGAAGTCCGCCCGGACCGTCAAGCGGAAAGAGGACTCTCTTCGCGCCCGGCGCGGGACGTCCGAACGTCATGACGTCGCGGATACGTTCGAGGCGAGCCTCTTCCCGCGCGGAAAGCCTGAATTCTGGAATCTCCACGTCCGGCGCGCTCAAAATGCATGCGGCCATGCCCTGCGAGCCTTCGACCTTGACGGCTATGCGGCCACCGGGCGTTTCCTTGAACCGTCCCTCCAGCGGCGTAAGTCGCCAATCGCGGCATTCCGCAGGCAGATTCACTACGCACGTCTGGCCGCATCCTCCCCAGTTCTGGAGGTACAGGACCTTCCTCTTCGCGTCTCCGGCTAGCAGGCGCTGCACGCAGGGGAACTCTTCTGAAGGCGGAAATCTGACATCCAACTCCGGCGCCGGCAGATACGGCGCAAGTTTTGCCGCGAGAGCCTCCATTCCCAGCCCGTTTTCCAGTACGACTACGCGTCCTCTGCCGGTATCGCCTTTGGCGAATTCCGCGAAGCCGCTGTCACGGTAGCGTTCGAACGTCTTGCCGAGGCTGCCAGGCGTGACGACGAGCGTACCGCCTTCGCGCACATACCGTTTCGCGGCTTCAAGCGTTTCGCCGCAGACGCACCAGACATCGGGCGCGACGACGGCGGAATACCGCGACGCCGTTTCGCGGAATCGTTCCTCCCCCAGGACGTCGAAGCGGTGGCCCGTGAATTCCAGTGCGCCGGCCCAGTCCATCAGTTCGTGGTGGCGGTTCTCTGCGGCGGCGGGAAGACCCGCGCCCGCCATGTAGCTGTAGAGGAATGCTGTTTTTTCCTTCTTGAAGCGGACTGCTGGCAGGAGTATCTGCGCGGCGGACTCCAGCTTCCTCGAAATGGCCGCCTGATAGAAGCGCAGCCTCTCGCCGCGGTTCCAGTGCCAGACTATGGCAGCGGACTGTCCTTCCGTCAGGTAGCTCCAGAACTGCGACTTGTACTGCTTCGCGCCGAAGACGCCGTTTTCGCCGAGCGTCTTCTGCGTGAGAACGTGGCACTTCGGATCGTCGTCCTCGGGAATCTTGTTCAGTCCGTCGTAGCGGAATTCGACCTTGTTCGTTCCGTTGAAGTCCAGCGCGTCCGTTACGTCCATCTGGAAGAGCCCGCCTACTTTGCCGAAGTATCCGAGTTCCCTGCCGTTGATGCTGGCGCCGAAGGCCGCGGGTGCGCGTCCTGCGAGATAGAAGCGCGCCGACCCGTCCGCCCGGTCTGCCTCTAGCCTCGGGTTGATGCCGAATTCGAAATAGACACGTCCACCGCCGTCTGGACGCCTACGCGCCGTGATCTTGCGCTCGCGGAACTTCGAGAGATCGTTCTGCGCCATGGCCGTTTCGGACGGCGCGGCGGCGATTGTGTCGCCTACGATGTCTTCGGCGTTCACAATGGGCTTCGTCGTGTTGCAGCGGAAATAGCGGCATGTGAACAGCGGCCAGCAGATGGCGTCGTGGAGGGTCTTGGGTTCGAAGTGACGTCCTGAGTAGTCGTAGGCATTGAAGCCGTAGTGGACGTAGAAGACGTCCGCCATGGCGTCGACCGCAACTGGATCGTGCGAGACATAGTTGTCGCGCGCATGATGGTGGCCGCGCACGTCGATCCCGAAGAGCGCGTCAGGCGCGAAACGGCGCGCATGTTCGAATTCGCGCCGCGTGAAATCCGTGGTGTCGGCCTGCACGTACTGCATCCAGTCCCAGTACATCTCCGGTTGGTCGCGCCGCTCGATCGCGCGCAGCTTCGCGCGTTCGTTCCTCACGCGCATCACGGGCCCGACGTTGCCGCCGTAGACGGTGTTCGTGTAGCACGAAGAGTCTGTCGCGCCAGTGCCGATCGTGTGGTTCAACACAACATCTTCCCACGAGGCGAACGACGTCCGCCAAACGGCGTTGGCCTCGTCCAGCGTGCCGTATTTCCGCCTTGCCCATTCGCGGAAGCCCCGCTTGGCGCGTCCGTTGTAAGGATCGGGCCCAGACTCCCTGTTCAGCTCAGGCATGAAAAATCCGGTCTTGGCGCCGTATGCGAAAAGCGGATAGCGCTTCGCGTCCAGGACTTCCAGCCCTAGCTCGCTTCCCGGATCGGCGCCCATGTGGTGGCCGTGGTCGTAGATTGACTCGCGAAGTTCCGGATATTTCGCGAGAAGAGGCGAAAGCGACATGATCACCTCAGGCCTGAAGAAGCCCTCGGGACATTGCGTGAGGAAGCCGAGTCGTATCGCCTCCCTAAGCCAGCTGAAGGACGACTCGCACAGATACGGCGCGATATGCACGCCGTCGCCGCACTCGCTTCCGCGCACGATGGTCGACGAATGGAGCACGCTCGCGAGCGTCGTGCCGTGCAGCTTAGAAAGCCACAGTCCAAGAGGCGTCGCATGTACGCCGCCGCATTCGTTGCCGTCCGATATCCAATAGAACGGCCTGCCGTCCCTGAGGAGCATTCCGTCCTTCGCCTCGAACGTGAAGCGCTCGATCATCGGCACAGGCTCCACGTCCTTGTCTATCCTCTGCACGTCAACGGAGACGTGGGGCATCGGCGCGGCAAAAGCCGCGTTGAATGTTGCCAGTGCCGCCAATGTCGCCAATTCCGGCTGCCCCATTTTCCACCTCCCTTTCACCGTTCCGGGATTACAAGGTCAAAACCAATTGGTCTGCCGCTTTCGGAATCGGACGCGATCCACGCCGTGAAAGCGCCAGGCTCGACGACATGCGATCCTTTCGTCCAGTATCCGAGGTTCGCAACCGGGACACGAAGTTCGACGTGCTTCGTCTCTCCTGCCTTGAGCTCGACACGCTTGAACGACTTCAGCTCGCGGCGTGGACGGGCGATCTTCGCAACGTTGTCGCGCACGTAAAGCTGCACGAGCTCGCTGCCGTCGCGCTTTCCCGCGTTCGTCACGTCAACGGTCGCAACAAGCTGCGCCCCTCCCGCATCATCCACGATCCTGCATTCTTCATTCTTCATTTCGAATGTCGTGTATGTCAGTCCGAATCCGAACGGATACAGCGCGCTTGGCTCTATGTCGTTGTAGCACGAGGTATAACGCCTGCCGAATGGATTGTCCTTGTCTACGACGGCAGGGCGGCCAGTCGTGGTCTGGGAATAGAACAGAGGGCACACTCCTGTCGTGCGAGGAATATCCACAGTAAGACGTCCCCACGGCTCCACAACGCCCGTGAGCACGTCGGCGATTCCCCAGCCTCCGCACCCGCCGGGATTCCAGGCCATGACGACGGCATCTGCCAATTCAGCGAGATCCGGGAACGCCATCGGGCGGCCGCCGAACACTACCGCCACAAGCGGCTTGCCGCAGGCCTTGACGGCGCGCGCGACGTCTAGCTGGTTCCCCGGCAGTTCGATCTTCGAGGACGAATTGCCTTCGCCGGACTTCTCCCAGTAGTCGCCAAACGCGGCGACGACGACATCGGCATCCGCTGCGGCCTTTTCAATCTCAGCCACGTCGACCCGCCCGGTCAGCGTATACGCCTCCGTATAGGAGACATCCACGCCGTCGGCCTTGAGTCCGTCGAGAAGCGTCGCATTCTCGAAATTTGAAAGATCCTCCGTGCTCCAGCATCCAAGCATCTGCAAGTCGTTGGCGGAGACGTCTCCGAGAAGCGCGACTTTCACGCCTGCGGACGCGGCGGCGCACGTCCCTCCCGCCAGGGGCAGAACGCCATTGTTCTTGAGCAGGACTGTCGACTTCTGCGCCGCTTCGCGGGCAAGCGCGCGGTTTGCATACAGATCCACCGATTCAGCGACTTTCGACTTGTCTATCTCGGGATGGTCGAAAAGTCCGAGACGGAATTTCACGCGCAGGACGTTTCGCACCGCGTCGTCGAGCGTCTTATAGCGTACGCGCCCTTCCTTGACGATCGACGCAAGGTTCCTTATGTAGCATTCCGACACCATCTCCATGTCCATGCCGGCGTCCAGCGCCTTTTCAGCGGCATCAGATTCGTCGCTGGCGGTTCCGTGGACGACCAACTGCTTTACCGCCCCCCAGTCGGATATCGTCATGCCGTCGAAGCCCATTTCGGTCCGCAGTATGTCGCGCAGAAGATAGCGGTCCATCGAGCAGGGAACGCCGTTGTAGCTGTGGAACGCCGGCATTACAGTGGCGACGCCCGCGTCAACCGCCATCTTGAACGGCGGCAGGTAGGTGTTGCGAAGTGCGTCGTCCGAAAGCTCCACGGCGTTGTAGTCGCGTCCGCCAAGACTCGCGCCGTAGCAGACGTAGTGCTTGGCGCACGCCGCGATGTGGAGTCCGTCGGCCATGTCCTCGCCCTGGAAACCGCGTATCATCGCCGCACCCATCAGCCCGGTCAGGAGAGGATCGCACCCGCCCCCCTCTGCGATGCGTCCCCAGCGCGCGTCCAGCGCTACGTCGATCATCGGAGCGAATGTCCAGTTGCAGCCCTGGAGAAGCGACTCGCCAGCCATCGCCGATGCAACGCGCTCCCACAGCGATTCGTCCCACGAGCAGGCGAGCGCGAGCGGAATCGGATATGTCGTGACGACCGAGTGGATCATGTCGTTGCCGATAAGAAGCGGAATGCCGACGCCCTCCATCGCCGCGCGCTGAATGACGTTGTAGTTTTCGACGCCCCGCTTGCCGATGAGCGACCCGTAGCGTCCGGCGCGCACATCCGCAAGAAACGATTCCTTCAGCTTCTCGCCGGACATGTCGCCCGATGCAGGTTCAATGACGTTTCTGCCCAGTCCCTGCCAAAGCTGGCCGATCTTCTGCTCCAAAGTGAGGCGCGCAAGCGTGTCTTCGACACGACGGTCCAGGCTGGATTCAAGACACTCTTCCGGCACGTCGTTTCCATTGCCGCCGACTAGCCTGATCTTCCCGGCGAAGGGAAACGGCTCCCAGGCGGAACCGTCGGACTCCACCTTGTTGTCGCGGAAAGTCACGCGGCTCGCGTTTTCCGTCAACAGAACAAGCCCGCGGGGATTGACAAAGGTATTTTTCTCGATCAGGATGTCGCATACGGCGTCCGCGGAAGGCTTGACCTTGCGCCCGGCGGCCTTGTTCGCGGCGACCTGACGCGCAAAGCCGAGATTCGTGATCGGAACGCTGTCCTCCATGCGCGAATACTCGGGCGGCAGAAGCATCGAAGCGGTTATCAGCGGCGCGCCCGGCAAAACATGCCAGCTGTTGTCCGCAAGGCAGTTCTCGAAGCGGCAGTTCCTCACGACTATGTTCGAGCAGCCGATGCCCTCGCACCAGACGTTGTACGAGTAGCATGTCATGAACTTGAGCGGCAGCCCGGACATAGGGCCGAACACACAGCCGTCGAACGTGACGTTGTTGCCCTGGACGAGCCCCCTTGCCCACGGAGCGTCGTGGAACCAGCAGTCCTTGAAGAGGAAATTCTCCGATGCATACTCGTCGTCGATAAGAACGAACAGCATTCCCTTCTGCTCGGGGAGATCGCGGTCGAAAGTGACGAACTCGCCGTCTATCTTGACGATATTCCCGGTCCATCCGGCGTCGGAATAGTCTTCGTGCCTGAGCCTGATTCTTGAACCCGCCTTGAACTGCGTGTAGCCGATGCCGCTGCTGTTCACCACTTCCACCGTGCGCGCGGAGCGTTTCTGCGCTATCTGCGTACGGTCGTGGATGTTGAAGTAGTCGTCCTGGCTCATCTCCGTTTCGCAGCCTATCATCTTGCCGTATCCGCGCGACCTGACGAAATGATGCGCATCGGCGGTCGACGTGACGGGACGGCGTTCGCCCGGCTTCTGGCGGATGTTGAAGTTCACGAGCTGCCAGTATTTCTGCGCCCCGCGCGTCTCGACGCCAAAGCCCCGGCACGACCAGAGGTCCACGTTTCGAAGCGTGAAGTGCTCGTTGGAGTCAAGGACGAATCCGTTGAGCCCGTAGTAGCAGTGGGACAGCGTATACGTCCCCCCGACGCGAATGCGCTGCACATACTCGAGGTTCTTCTCGGACGAACTAAGCCCGGCCTGCTGCTGCGGACAGTATTCGGAGGCCGGGCGAACTGCAGGCCACACCCTGAGACGCGTGGGCGAAAGCCATTCGCTCTTCGATCCTATGCATCCAAGCGAGGTGCCGAGAAGATAGCGAGGCCCGTTCTCGACGTCCATCTGCGAACCGGACTTGTCGGATGGATACGGCGTCATCAACTGGACGGGAACTTGCTGCGGATACTTTGGATGCGGCGCTTCGAGCTCGAAATCGGCCCACGAGGAATCGTCCTTGTCGTCAACATGCTTCCCGACGCACCGGCACCATACTGCAAGAGGGTCCGTCTCCCAGTCCCAGTCCATGTTGAAGTTCTCGACGACCGTGCGGCGGCAACCCCGAATTGTGACGTTCGCGCCGTGTTCCAGAAGAGTGTCCTGCGTTTGGAGCGGCTCGTGGTCGCGGCGAAAGACGAGCGTCGCGCCCTTCCCGTCGAAAGTGAAGTCGGAAAAGCCTTCGATTGCTATCCCCGGATTTTCTGCAAGGAAGGTCTGACCTACTTTGCAGTTTTCATCGTCGAAGCAGCGGTACGTTCCCGGAGCGAGCTCGACGCGGGACGCGCCGACCCTCTTCGCCTCCGCGAGCGCGGCGTTAATGGCGACGATGTTGTTGTCGTTCGTCTCGGAGAACCCGAAGTCCGCCGCCCTGACCACCGCGCCGTTCGCGGGGCGCGGCAGCTCCACCTCGAAGTCGGAGCACCCAGTCGGCGCTGAAAAGGCCGTTGTTAATGTCGCCAGCGTTGATAGTATTGCCAGTTTCACTTTTCAATTCCCATTTGCAACCTCGAACACGCAGCCGTCGTTCTCGCGGAGAGACAGCACGCCGTCCTTGAAAAAGCCGTTCCACACGCGCCCTACGGTTCCGTCGACTTCAACCGGACATTCGATCGGCTCGTCGTGCGTGTTCACCGCAACGACAAGCGTCTTGCCGTCTTCGGATGGATGCTCGGTCAGGACAAGACGCGGATCGTCCTTCCTGACAAGCCTCTTCACGCCGGCCCTTAGCGCTGCGTAGGCGTAGATGCGCCAGAGCTCGTTGGAGAAGCTGTTGTCCACGACTTCGCTTTCCTGCTCGATGACGCACTTCTCAAGCGCGAAGTTGACGACGATCACGAGACCCCTTCCGAGCTTCTTTTCGCTCAATACGACGTTGCCGTCGGAATCCGTCGCGAGGACTTCGCAATCAATCGGTTTCTGTTCGGCGGTGTAGCTGTCGGAGAACGACATCTTTCGTCCCTCGAATTCGAACGATGGCCTTCTCGCCTTGTGGTAGGTGGTCTGCTCAAGGCCGGTGATCTCCGGCCAGTCGATGTAGCCCGTCTCGAATCCGCGCGAAACGAGCAGCGTCGCGCCCTTCTTCACGCGGTCGACCAGTTCATCCCAGGTCTTGCGCGAATACGTTCCCCATCCCTTGCCGGACGGGAGGATGTAGAAACTGGAATCCGGCAGTTCGCGCGTGTCGTTGCCGGTGAACTCGATGTCGAATCCGGCCGCCTTGGAGAGCATGAACGCGCCGAACGTCTGGTGGTAGAACTCCTCGCGTTCGGAGACGAGGCACACGGCGTCGGTCTTGTACTTGGGCAGGACGTCGAACGGAAGCGAATCGCGGAAGTCGCGGAACGCCTTGATCGCTTTCGCCATCGGCTTGGGCGTGCGGTTTTCGTCCGCATGGAGAAGCCCAAGCTCCGGCTCCACATGGCATTCCGAATAGGGCGGGTAGTCGAGATGCGTCTGCATGAACGCGCACCACCAGAGGTACGCGCCGAGTCCGTGCGCCCAGCAGGTGAACATCTGCTGTCGCATTCCCCTGGCGCTCATCCAGTCCGGCGACAGGCGCGGGCCGAGGCTGCCGATCTCCTGCGGGAAAGAGGGTTTCCCCGAAACCGCGGAGTAGAACAGGCACTGCGACACCGGATGAAGCGCGTTGCGGAAGCAGTTGAACGGACCCCTGCTGGCCTCGATGCGGAATGCGGCGGGATAGGGATGGGGGGTGAGGAAGTCCAGAAGCTCCCCCTGCATCTGAAGCGTCCACTTGTTGTAGTCGCCGCGCTGCGGGCCGAATCCGTCAGATGTCTGGCTGTGCATTCCGGAAACGACGGGACGCGACGGATCCTCCATGCGGATCGCGGACGAAATCGTATTGAGCCACATCCACGCCTGCGCGCGCGACTCCGCCGCGCCCATGCAGTTGCACTCGTTGCCGAGGCACCATGCGACGATGGCCTTCTTGTCCTTCATGCGCCGGACGAACGCGCGGGCAAAGCGCCCTTCCCACATCACGGCTTCGGGGTCCGTGATAAGATTCCTGTTTTCTACGATGCGCGGCGCGAAGATCGTCCCGGACATCCACCCGGTGACAAGAGAAACCATGAGCTTCACATTGTGCCGCTCGGCGATCTCGCAGAACTTCTCGAACCGCGCGACAGCCCCGGGATCTAGCCAGAGCGGATCGTATATCTCCCCCTTGCCGCCGTCGCGCAGAAGCAGCGCCGGCGCACCCTGGTACTTCTTTTCCTGCATGAGCGGCTGGAACTCGCTCCAAGTCGGAAAGACGCGCATCAGCTCGACGCCCGTCGCCGCGAGCGCAGATACGTCCTTCTCGATGGACGATTCGTCCCACTCGTCCGCGCGCCACATCCTGACGCCCGCCTTCGAGCCCCAGAAGTTCACACCGACTAGCATCTTCCCCTCGACGGGGAACGTCTCTCCGGCGGCAACCGGCGCGGCGAACGCCATGGTGAATGTTGCCAGTATTGCCAATGCTGCAAATGCCAGATTCCAATTCCCATTGGCATTGGATACTGGATATTGGATATTCCTACATTTACTCATTTTCATTTCCCTTCGCGGATGTCAGAGACATTAAGCTTCGCCCCATTCTTCGGGACAAAGCGGACGAGATGCGTTGCGTGTCCATAGACGCGCGTCTTGTAAACGCCATTCGCCGTTCCCTCGTCCTTCTGGCGCCAGCAGTCGCGGACCTTCCATTCGCCTTCCATGCCCGCCGCCGCAATGTCAAAGACGATTTCGCGCTCGTCCAGACCATAGTTCAAAAGACCGACCGCAATGGAGCCGTCCGCGAGCGGACGCGCCCAGACATCGTAACCTCCCTTGTCCACGATGCACGCCGCCGCCTTTCCGAGCGGATCCTGGTCGATTGCAATCACTTCGTCGTTCCTGAGAAGCGAGAGCGTGAAGTCGTCCAGCTTCGTCATGTCGCAGCCGATCATAAGGGGAGCCGCCGCGAGCGCCCAGAGCGATATGTGCGTGTACTGTTCGTTAGGCGCGAGACGGCTTCCCTTGAACTCGTTCCAGCACATGGGTCCCACGCAGAGCATGTCAGGGTCGTTCCATCCACCCGGCTCCGCGTGACGCCACTGCGTCTTGAGAACCTTTACGGCATTCGCGATGGACGACCACCTGTCGAACACGTCGCCTGTCGTGCGCCAGCTCTGCCCGCCGACCTTTACGCCCCAGGAGCCCACGTCGTCCTTCCCGTATTGGCAGAGCGAGAACAAGATGTCGCGGTCCTGCGCCTTGAGCGCATCGCCCATGATGCGATAGGGACGCATGGCGCGTTCCACGCCTTCGCCGGTCGCGACTTCCCCGTAGGTGCACCAGTCGTGCTTCAGATAGTCAAAGCCCCATTCGGCATAGGTCTTTGCATCCTGCGCCTCGTGCTGCCAGCTGCCTTCGCATCCTCCGCATGTCTTTGGCCCTGGCGAAGAATAGATCCCGGCCTTGAACCCCTTGGAGTGGATGTAGTCGACGAGCCCTTTCATGTCCGGAAAGCGCTTGTTCGTGTTGACCTTTCCATTCTCGTCCCGCACCGGACCGTGGAGTTCCTTCATCCACGACGTTGGCTTGTTCTGCCAGAAGTCGTCGATGTTGACGTAGGCCCAACCATGCTCGGCAAGCCCGGTCTTCTCGAACGCATCCGCCGCTTTGCGGACATCGTCGGCGGTCACATTCCAGGAGAAGCAGTTCCAGCTGTTCCAGCCCATCGCGGGGGTCAGCGAGATCTTGTCGCCGACCTTGATCGTGAAGTCGCGGCAATCGCGCCCCTCGCTGTTTTCGGCGACAATGGCAAGCTTGTACTCGCCTGGCTGGTCAATTGCGCCAGTAATCACATGCGTCACCGGATCGAAGGTTATTTTTTTGCCGCAAAGGACGCAAAGATCGCAAAGACATTCGCGACAGTTCTTTGCGCACTTTGTGTTCTTTGCGGTTATAGAAATCTTCATCGGCCGCTGGCCGGTGACGGGTACGCGGTAGATGATCGGATGGCCGGGTCTCACGCCGTAG
>CAMOCC010000055.1 GCA_946610035.1 uncultured Verrucomicrobiota bacterium | reverse complement strand
GGGGACAGTCCCCGTGGGTGTTGGAGACGCGGCTTCCAGCCGCGTCAAGTACGCTTAGGCAGAGGGGGACAGTCCCCGTGGGTGTTGGAGACGCGGCTTCCAGCCGCGTCAAGTACGCTAAAGTAGTTGCATACCAATCACTCGATTGACGCGGCTGGAAGCCGCGTCTCCAAGTATTCGGCTCATCGGAGTTTTGAGTGGAAATCTTGACCACGGAATACTCTGAAACGCCTTCCGTGTCCCGCGAATGCGGGTGTCTGTGTGTTCCGTGGTCGATCGAGGCAGAGGGGGACAGTTCCCGTGGGTGTTGGAGACGCGGCTTCCAGCCGCGTCAAGTACGCTAGGCAGAGGGGGACAGTTCCCGTGGGTGTTGGAGACGCGGCTTCCAGCCGCGTCAAGTACGCTAAAGTAGTTGCATACCAATCACTCGATTGACGCGGCTGGAAGCCGCGTCTCCAAGTATTCGGCTCATCGGAGTTTTAAAAAGACCCTACCCGACCCTAATCGACCCTACCCGGCCCTATCCTACCCGACCCTAATCCCCCTACCCGACCCTAAACTCCCAAATAACAGGAAGCCCGCGACTTGCGTCGCGGGCTTCACTTGCTTGGTCTAGGAGTCTAGCTTATTCCTGAGCAGCCGGAGTCGGAACAGCGTAGCCAACGCCGATCTTGTAGAACTTCTTGGTCTCGCCTTGACCCGGCGTGTACTCGATGTTGCCCTCCTCTTCGTCAACCGTGGCAGCCGCCGGGGTGTTGACCGCATTCGGCTCGTTGCCCGTGAGGATGTAGGTGACGCCGTTGACCTTCTTGAGGTTCTGGTTGGAGGTGATCTTCACCTTGCCACCCTCAACCACAATCGTGGTAACCGAGAGCGTCTTCACCGCATCAGGGGCAACGTTCAGGAGGAACGCGTCCTCATCGTCCGCAGACAGCGCAGAGACATCAGCAACGTTGTTGGCCGTAGCCCAAGCGGAGAGCTTGGTGGCATAGTCTTTAGCGTAGCCCGTGGAATCAGTCCACGCCGCCGGCCAGGTCGTCTGCGAGGACTGCGTCGCAGCATCGCCGGTGATGACAACCGCCGCGCCGCTGACCGTAGCAGTCTTGGTCGAGGTGGACTGGCCGTTGAACGAGTAGCCCTCATCAGCCGTGAAGGTCACTACGATGACAGAGCCATCGGCAGCCTGGGCGAGCGTCGTTCCAACAGACTCGCTGTTGACCGTGATATCCGTGACCGTGCTGTTAGCACCAGGAGTGATTGTGACCTGGTAGTTCGCAGCAGGCGGCTCACCACCAGCGCTGATCGTGATCGAGACAGAAACCGTATCACCAACCTTTGCCGTCGAAGTAGGAATCGTAACCTTGACGCCAAGGTTCTCGCTGTCATACTCCTTCGTCGCACCAGACACGTCAGTAACCGTAACGGTATTAGGATCTGCCACACTGGGAAGGAAGACAACGACCGACTCCGTGCCGACATCAAATGTCAGCGGGCTCACATACTCGTCACCATCGATCGTGGGCAGGGAACCACCCATCACATCATCGCTGTCAGTCACAGACAATACAAACGTGAACTTCTGCTCGACTTCCGTGAACGTGCCGAACTCGAGGTTGTCGAGCGCGCCAGTGCCCTTGAAGCCGACAGAGGTGATGGTGGTAGAGGTTGTACCGCCAGCAGCGACAAGGCTCGTGAACGAGGTCTTCTGGCCGCTAGCGAGCTTTGTATCGCCTACGTAGACCTCAAATTCAGCCGTCTCTTCGCCTACTCCGCCAGTCTGCTTCGCCTTGATTGTCAGCGTGTACCACGTCGCAGGATCGATGTTGATACCACCCTCGCCACTATTAGCAACGACATAATCGGCAGAACCGGTTCCGTCCGCATTCATCGCCGTGATGATGAGGTTGGTCGTAGCAGGAACGGCTTCGATGTCGTGTTCGGGATCAGCTTCCACCGCCTCGGTCGCACGGAGCCAGACGAGGAGCTTATCGCCTTCTGCCACCATGCCCGCACCGCTCGTCTCATCAGACGCCGTGAACTGAACATCAGACTTGAAGTAGACGCCATTTTCAGCGAGCGAAGTGCCCGTTGCAGGAGTGACAGTATTGAGAGAGCCGTTCATCGTACGATAAAGAGGCACGGTCTCGTCAACCGCGAGATAGTTGCCCTTTGTGGCGTCATCTTCATCAAGCGCCTTGATCGTGCTGGAGATTTCGGTGGCAGCCGTTTCCCAATAGTACCTGCCATCATCCTCTGCAACAATAGACAGGGTATTCCCCGCCGTCAGAAGATCGAAGTCAATGCCGGAAACTTTGCTTTCCACGGCATTCGCGCACCAGGCCATGGAGGCCGCAGCGCCTAACGCTATCATCAGCTTTTTCATTTTTTACTCCTTTTTTTACCCGCCTTGGCGGGTGGTTGACGTTCTTATCTGTCCAAGCACCTTGAATTGTATCATATTTTCCCTTCCCCCGCAAGGGGGAAAATGAAAAAAATTCCCCCGCAAGGGGGAGAGGGTGGGAAGAGGGAAGTGGGAAGGAGTTGGGAGTGGGTGAGTTGGGAGTGGGTGAGTTGTCGTTAGTCGATAGTTTAGGAGGTTTAGGGGGTTGCCAAACATTCCAAACTTTCTAAACTTCCCAAACTTCCTAAACTTTCGGCTCTTCGTAGTTTTTAGTGGAGCATTATAGAATAACTCCGACGGTTAGGGTTCACGCGCGACCTCTTGCGACCTTGCTTCGCAAGGCTCCTCGCTTTGCTCGTCGGGCAACCTGATCGCTCCGCGACAGGCGCATTCCCGCTCCACGGCTCCGCACTTTTCAACCACCATCAGAAGACGCTCTTTGCTGTGATTAAAGCGGCCTTCGGCCGATTTATGCGACCGCGCACCGTCGCCAACAAGGCACCGGCTACATCCAGCTCGTAACGGCCTAAGGATTATGTTTTTGGACACATCATTAACAGAATTTACAGAATTAAGAGTGGAGTAGTGTGGGAGTGAGGGAGTTGACTCACCCACTCCCAAATTCTGTTAATTCTGTAAATCATGTGTCTTAAACAAAAAAAGGAGCTTCAACGCAGTCGCATCCCCAAAATGCTTACCCTGGCACATATACAGTCGTTGAGTGGTGCGAAGCTGCGGAGCGGTAGCGGGAGCCACAACGCTCGGAGTTTATATTTCTTAAAGGCATGCTGTTCCACTAAATTCTTTGAAGAACCAAACTTCCTAAACTTCCTAAACTTCCTAAACCTTCTAAACTTCCCAAACTCAAACTATCGACTAACGACTGACAACTAACGACTCCTTCCATTTTACATTTTACATTTCCCATTTTCCATTCGCCACCAGTCGGTCGCGGTCAGCCCTCGGGATCGCGAGGGCCGTTCCGTGGCGGATGCCCTTCGGCAGGCGCAGTTCCTTCGAGCGGTCCTCCCACGTGCGGCCCCCATCGTGGCTGACGGCGACGTTGTACATGCCGCGCCGGTAGTTGTCGAAGTAGACGAAAAGGTCGCCCCCCACGAAGAGCGGCGCGGGTCCCTCCACCCAGTCCCTGCCGAAGTTGACCTGGCCGGGCTCGAGTTCGGTCGGGAAGCCCTTTGCGAGGTCGGCCGTGCGGACGATGCGGATGTTCTTCTTCGCCTCCGGCTTCTTGCGCTCGTCCTTGACGACCATGATCCATTCCTTTGTCTTGGGGTCGCGCGCCACGGCGGCGTCGATCACGTTGAAGCCTGGGTCGTACCACTTCACAGTCGGCGTGAAGGTCTTGAAGTCCTTCGTCGTCGTGAGGTAGATGCGGTGGTTCATGTCGTCGCCTGGCGCGCCTTCTGGTTCGCGGCCGGGGATAGTCGAGGCCCAGTAGATGTAGAAGGTGGCGGTGTCGGGGTCGAAGGTGAGCTCCGGCGCCCAGGTGTTGCGGCAGGCGCTCTCGTGCTCCATGACGGGGAGGGCGCGCTGCTCCGACCAGTGGATGAGGTCCGCGCTCGACGCATAGCCGATGATGCGGTCGTGCCAGCTGGAGGTCCAGACCATGTGGTATGTTCCGTCCGGTCCGCGGCAGACGGACGGGTCGCGCATGAGGCGGTCCTTGCCGACGGTCGGCTTGAGGACGCTCTTGTTGTCGTTCAGCGCGGTCCAGGCGAGGCCGTCGTCGCTGACGGCGAGGTGGAGCCCGTCGCGCTCCCCGCGGAAGTATGTGAAGAGATACGCCTCGTCCGCCGACCATCCGGTCGTGGCGATCGCTACGAGCGCGACAGCAACAATCTTTTTCATAAGATGATTTCCTCCTCAGATTTTCAATGCAAGGGAATTATAGCATAAATGGCGGAGACGATGAACTCCCCAAAAAGGTGACGGGTGCGTTTCAGAGCATTCCGTGGTCAAGATTTCCGCCCCGAAGAGCCATATACTTGGAGACGCGGCTTCCAGCCGCGTCAATCGAGTGATTGGTATGCAACTACTTTAGCGTACTTGACGCGGCTGGAAGCCGCGTCTCCAACACCCACGGGGACTGCCCCCCCTCTGCCTGAGCGTACTTGACGCGGCTGGAAGCCGCGTCTCCAAACACCCACGGGGACTGTCCCCCTCTGCCTGAGCGTACTTGACGCGGCTGGAAGCCGCGTCTCCAAAGGTGGTGCCTCTCATCCCCACGGGGACTGTCCCCCTCTGCCTCGATCGACCACGGAACACACAGACGCCCGCAATCGCGGGACAACGGCTAACTCTCTCAAAACGCGTACTGTACCGCCGCGCCCAGCTTGTAGACCATCTCTGTTTCGCCGTCGATGCCTAGTGTCGCATCGGCGTCGAAGCGAAGCGACCACTTGTCGCTGAAATGCCAGAAACAGCCCCAGCCGGCGGAAGGCCCGACCTCGCCCTCAATCCATCCGTTCGCGCCGAAGGTGAAGAACGGATCGAACTTCTCGTATCCCCACCAGTGCCAGAGTCCATGCACCCCCAGCCCCGCGTCGCGCTCCATCCACGCTGCCGTCGCCTCCACCGCGAGGAAGTCGTCCACATAGTACCCAAGCCTCGCCTCAGCGCCGGCGCGTCGGTGCATGCGCCCTCCTCCCTGCGGCAGCACCATCGCCGCGCCCGCGTCGACGTACCAGTGCTCGTAGTCGTACTCCGCCCAGTCGTACTCCTCTTCAGACGCAGCCGCAATTCCGGCGGCGAGCAGCGCGCATAGGAACAAACCCTTCATCTTTCCTCCCACTCAGCGATCCACTTCAGCTCCCGGCGACGCATGCGGTCGTAGTCCGCAGGCGACAGGTCGTCGGCCCCGCCCAGGTGGTCCATGCCGTGCGCGACGTAGAGCAGCAGCTCCTTCGCGGGCGACCACCCCTTCCGCCTCGGCGCGGCCTCGATTGCGCGCTGGGCGTTCACGTACAGCTCGCCGTATACGCCGGGCGGCTCCGGCGGAATCGCCTCGTAGGCCTGCGTCGTGACGTCCGTCGGACCCTCCGCGCCGTTGATCGCCGCATGGGTCTCCGCCGAGAAGTCGTCGTCCTGCAGGACGACCGCCACCGAGCGGAAGTCCACGCCAGCGCGAGCGGCGGACTTCCCGGCGAAATAGGCCGACGCCGCCTTGAGTTCGGACCGCTTCAGTCCGATTTCACGCGGCAGCGCGCCGTCGATTTCAATCCTGCACTTTGTCATCGACTGGTATTATATCAGATTTCGAGGCCGAGCGCGAGGGCGCAGACGGCGTTCGCCTCCATGGCGGCCGCAATGCCGACGCGCGGCGAGACGGGCGGAATCCCCGTCCCGACGTCGCTCTCCCCGTCCCCTATGACGACGAGCCTCCCGCCCATGCGGCGCTGCACGATCGCGGCGGACCTTCCCCATCCAGCTATTCCGCTCGCCACGACCATGGGCCTTCCGAGCTTCGGAGCCTCGGTGAGGAACATGAGCTTCGCCTCCGCCGCGTCGAACGCCTCGACGAGTATGTCGCACGAGCCGAAGACGGAGGCGAAGTTCCCCTTCCCGATCCTCTCGTCGTGAAGCTCGATGTCGACGTCGGGGTTTATCCGCCTCAGATTCTCGGCGAGGGCCTCGACCTTCGGACGCCCCACCTGGTCGCGGAAGAAGAACTGCCTGTTGAGGTTCGACTCCGAAACGACGTCGAAGTCCGCAACGACGAGATGCACAACCCCGGCGCGCACCAGGTGCATCGCGCAGTTCGAGCCGAGTCCGCCCGCGCCCGCGACGCCGACCCTGACGGACTCCAGCTTCGCGCGCTCGCGTTCGCTGAGATACGTGTTTGGATTCATCAACCGCCTCCGACGATTCGGAAGACATTCACGTCGTCGCCTTCGGCGAGCGGACGCTCCAGTCCCTCGCCCGGCGGAAGGACGTCGCCGTTCACCTCGACGACGGCGTGCTTCGCCTCGGCAGAGCGCTCCTTGAGAAGCTCGCCAAGCGTCACCGCACTCGTCTCTATTTCATTTCCCTGGTATTTGACTTTCATAATCATCTTAACTCATAACTCCTAACTCCTTCTTCCCTACTTCATACCCTGCCTCGACTGCGAGGGCGCGGTCGTCGTCGTAGACTGCGCCGGGGGTGGTGAGCAGCGGACCCGCTATGCCGGCGTTCACGCCGACGTGGATGCAGCGGCGCGCTTCGTCGTCCGTAAGGTCGCGCCTTCCGCCGGCGAAGCGGAGCGACGGACGCGGATTCACGAACCTGAGTATCGCGATTATGTCGAGGATCCTCTCTATCCCGAGCGGCTTCGCGTCGGCGAGGGGGGTTCCGGGGATTGGATGCAGGATGTTCACGGGGATGGAGTCGGGGCCGATCGACTTCAGCGCGAAGGCGAATTCGACGATCTGGTCGTCCGACTCGCCCATTCCGATTATGCCGCCGCAGCAAAGCTTGAAGCCGAGCTTCTTCGCCGCGCGCAGAGTCTTCATCTTGTCCTCGCTCGTATGGGTCGTGCAGAGGGACTTGAAGTGGGACGGCGCCGTTTCGATGTTGCAGTGGAGGCGGGAGAGTCCGGCGGACTTCAGCTTCAGCAGCTGCTCCTCGGTGACGAGTCCCAGTGACGCGCACAGGCTTATCTTCGCATTCGCGGCGATGGCCTTCAGGGCGTCGGAGATTTCGTCAATCTCGCGATCGGATTGCCCGCGCCCCGCAGTTACTATTCCAATGCGGTTCGCGCCGTTCGCCTCGGCCTCCTTGGCGGCGCGGACGCATTCATCTGTCCCCACCCAGCCGTGGGCCTCGCATCCCGTCGCCCAGTGGGCGCTTTGCGCGCACCACTTGCAGTTTTCGGAGCAGCGCCCCTGCCTTGCGCTGATGATGGCGCAGAAGTCGAATGTCTTTTCGGACATCCGGTCCGTTATTTCATGGGCGGCTTCGCGAAGTTCGTCCCTCGGCGCCTCCTTGAACAGCCATGCGGCCTCGTCGGGGGAGATTTCCCCTCCCTCCAGCACTTTTCTCTTCAGTGATTCTACTTGCATAATCGGTCCCTTCGGCGCGTTGCCGCCTTGGGCGCGTATTATACCACAGCCAGCGCAGAATAGTCAACCGCGCTGGTTGTGATTTGGAAAGGTGCAGCTGGCTTTGGGGGGGCGTTAGAGTCCGAGGGACTTGACGAGGATCTCCTCCATAACGGCGTAGCCCTTCTGGTTGGGATGGACTCCGTCGTCGGCCTTGTCTCCCATTCCGCCCTGCTCGTCGGCAATGCGCGAATGGTAGTCGATCCAGTCGATCTTCTCCTCCTCGGCGTACTTCTTCAGCATTGCGTTGAAGTTGCGAATGCGGTCCGCCGCGTCCGTGATCTTCGGCCTCCATCCGAAGCGGGAGCTGGGCAGCACAGAGCAGAGGTAGGGCCTTATGCCGTGGAGCTTCGCGAGCTCGCACATCGACTTGACATTGGAGAGCGCGTCCTCCGGCTTGATGGGTCCGCGATTCTCCGCCATGTCGTTGGTGCCGGCGAGGATCACGACGCGCGCGGGCTTGATGTTGATCACGTCGGACCTGAACCTGCAGATCATCTCGGCCGTAGTCTGTCCGCTGATGCCGCGGCCGACCAGTTCGGGATGCGCCTTGAAGAAAGCGCTCCGGCGTCCCGGCCAGAAGTCGGTTATGGAATCGCCGAAGAGGACGATCTTCCCTTCGGGCGTCTTTTCGTTTGCGGCGCGATAGCGGTCGTTTCCGGCGAAATCGGCAAAGGCGGCGAAAGCCGCAAATGCCGCACAACATGTCAGTACTAGAGTTTTCATACTTGATATTATATCATTTTTTCGTTTGCTTTGATTGGTTGATTTCTACCTGGAGGTTCCCCAATTTTTGACCGGAGCGAAGGACCCGCTGAGGGGGGCTGTCCCCGTGGGGGTTTGAGACAATTGGGGGACAGTCCCCGTGGGGTTTGGAGACGCGGCTTCCAGCCGCGTCAAGTGTGCTAAAGTAGTCGCAGACCAATCACTCGATTGACGCGGCTGGAAGCCGCGTCTCCAAATAATTTAACTCCCTCGGTCGGGCGGGTGCGGATAAATTCTGTTAGGTTGGTTCAACCACTGAACACTTAGACAATTGGGGGACAGTCCCCGTGGGGGTTGGAGACGCGGCTTCCAGCCGCGTCAAGTGCGCTAAAGTAGTCGAAGACCAATCACTCGATTGACGCGGCTGGAAGCCGCGTCTCCAAATAACTTAATTCCCTCGGTCGGGCGGGTGCGGATAAATTCTGTTAGGTTGGTTCAACCACTGAACACTTAGACAATTGGGGGACAGTCCCCGTGGGGGTTGGAGACAATTGTGGGACAGTCCCCGTGGGGTTTGGAGACGCGGCTTCCAGCCGCGTCAAGTGCGCTAAAGTAGTCGAAGACCAATCACTCGATTGACGCGGCTGGAAGCCGCGTCTCCAAGTATTTTAACCCCTTCGAAAATAGGGATTGTCTCCATCAAATCATTGATGTTAATGTCCGTCAAAATAATGGGACATTTCTACCGGTCACCAACTCCCAACTCTCAACTCCTAACTCTTAATTCTTAACTCCTAACTCTTAACTCCCAACTCCCCTCCCCTCCGCCGCGCGACGGCCGCGAAGACTGCGCCGGAGAGGTTGTGCCATACGCTGAAGAGCGCACCCGGCACGGCGACGAGCGGGGACGCGGCGAAGTGCATCGTCGCAAGCGCGACTGCGAGGCCCGAGTTCTGCATGCCGACCTCCACCGCAAGCGTCTTCCTCCGCGCGACGTCCATCCCGCACTTCGCGGCGACAAGCCAGCCGAGGCACATTCCGCAGACGTTGTGCAGTGCCACCGCCGCCGCCACCGCACCGATGTGGCCCTTCACGTTCCCCGCGTTGACGGCGACTATCCCCGCGACTATCGCCGCTATCGCAAGCGTCGAGAACGCCGGCATGAAACGCTTCACCGCGTTCGTGAACCTCGGCATCGCCTCGTTGATCAGCACGCCGGCCGCGATGGGGGCGATGACTATCTTGAGAATCGAAAGGAACATGCCCGCCGCCGGAATGTCCACGCTGCGTCCGCCCCACAGGAGGACGAGCGCCGGCGTCATCAGCGGGGCGAGGAGGGTCGAGACCGCCGTCATCGTCACGGACAGAGCCAGGTCCCCTCCAGCAAGGAACGATATGACGTTCGACGCCGTCCCGCCGGGACACGCCCCGACGAGCACCATGCCGAGCGCGAGCTCGGGCGGCAGCGCGAACATCTTCGCAAAGCCGAAGGCGAGCGCGGGCATTATGATGAACTGCGCCGCCGCGCCGACGGCGACGTCCTTCGGACGCGCAAAGACGGGCGCGAAGTCCCTGCCCCTGAGCGTCAGCCCCATGCCGAACATTATCGCGCCGAGAAGCCACGGGAAGGACTCCTTCGGCACGGCGGCGGACGATGCCTCCGGCGCAAGGAAGCCCGCCGCAGCCCCCGCCAGCACGAGCGGCGCGACGAGCTTCGCAGTCCAATCAGCCGCCAGTCCGGCGGCGAACCACAGTTTGTTCATTAGTTTCATATCGGTCGATGTTTCATCCTTAATACGGGAAAGTGACGGTGACGGTGGTGCCGCGGCCGGGCGCGGAATCGATGGCGAGAGTTCCGTTCCCCTCGTGCGCGCGGGCCTCCATGCTGCGTATGCCGAAGTGTCCGCGCTCCGCCGAGATCGAGGCGGGATCGAATCCATCGCCGTTGTCCGAGACGGTCATCGTGAGCGACTTCTCGCCGAAGGCGACCTTCACCCGGACCTTCGTCGCGTCGCCGTGGGTGATCGCGTTCCCGACCGCCTCCTGGAGGATCATGAGAAGCCGCCCCATGAGCCTTCGCGCAAGCTTCGGCTCTTCCCCGTCCTGGTCCAGCTCGACGACGCCCTGCCAGTGCGCCATCCTGCCGATCGCGTGGCGGAAGAGGTCGAGGAGCGATCCCGGGCCCTCGCTCTCCTCGCTCATCGTCCACAGCGTCGCCCTCAGCCCCGTCTGCGCGTAGTCGAGCGCCGCGCGCGCGGCGTCAAGCTGCTCTCGTCCTGCGCCGACGTCGCCGTCCGCGACGAACGTCGTCCCCGCCACCAGGCGGAAGCGAGCGCTGGTCAGGAGCTGCTGGAAGTCGTCGTGGAGGTCCATCGAGAGCCTCAGCCTCTCGCGCCTCGCGGCGTCGTATGCGACGCGCTCCAGCTCGCGGCTGCGGAACGCCTCCTTCAGCTGCTGGGTGCGGCGCATCATCTTCACGCCGAAGAAGAAGGCGACGCCCATGAAGAATGCGATCACGGCGACGAAGACGGCGACTAGCAGGACTATGCGCGCGGGCGTCCAGAACACCGGCGTCAGCATCACGTCGTCGTTCACGTGGCGGACGGCGAACGCCCTGCCCCCCACGCCCTCGACCTTCGGCATCTCGACGCCGTCGCCGATCGTGAGCGTGCCTCCGTCCATGAAGACCGTCCCGTTGATCTTGTTGCCGGAGGCGACGACGAACGGCGAGCAGACGGTGATGTCGCCGTTTATCTCGCATCCCGCGCCCCTCTCCACCTTGCCCGGACCGTACGGCGAATCGATCCTCAGCGGGCCGTTTATTACGACGCCCTTGTACACTCGCAGGAAGCCGTCGGACATCGCAACCGGTCCGTTCAACACAAGCGGCGCGCCATTTCCCATGAGCCAGGAGTCCTGCACTAAGCTGAAGTACTCCGACTCCACGGTGACGCCGCGGGAGACGGTGCACATCCTGCCGCGGGCGGACTGGAGACCTGTGCCCGAAAGCGCGAGCACGCCGCGGCCGACGACGCGGTGCGTCGTGATGAACGGCCAGTCGCGTCCGCTCTTGAAGACGAGCCTCCCGCCGCGCAGGGCGAGGGTTTCTATCGGCGGAACCCTGTTGTCCGATGTGTGCATCCATCCATACGCGAACGCATCGCCGATGAAGAGGGCCGTGTCGTGTTCGCCGGGGACGCCGGCGGACCACGTGCCGTCCGTCGCGTGGTCCCAGTACTGGGCGGGGACGTCCTTCGTCGACGCGCCCGCACCCCAGACAGTGACCTTCATCGTCGCGTTAGAGTGGACCGTCCCGATGTGCGCCCTCATCATCTCCGCCTTCGCATCGTAGTAGACCTCGTAGTCGGCGGCTGGTCCGGAGAGGAACACGAAGTCGGACGGCGACTCGTCATCGGCGATGGTCAGCCCCGCAGTCCTGAAGAGGTCGATGGTCGAATCCTCGGTGAACGGGACGGATGAGATGTCCACCTCGATCGCGGCGGTAGGCGGGACGGACGCCCCGCGCACCCTCGCCTCTTCCGCCATGAGCCGGAGGAGTCCACGCTCCGGGAGCGCCGCCATCTCCATGGCGGACGCCGCCCCCGCAAGCGCGCACGCGACTATCGCGACTGCCGCCCTCACAGCCTGAGTATCCCCAGCTCGTACGCGCGCGCGACCGCGCCCGCGGCGTTCGCGCAGTCGAGCTTCTCGCGTATCTTCTTCACATGGACCTTCACCGTCTCGGATGATATCCCGAGGATGATCGCGATCTCCTCGCGCGCCTTGCCCATGGCGAGATACTGGAGGACCTCCATCTCGCGATCGGAGAGCTGGTTCGGCGCGGGGACGAACTCTTCGCGGACGAAGCCCTCGGTCCCGTCGATTATCGCCTTCAGCGCGTCTATGAGCCGCAGGTGGTTGACGCTTTTCGGAAGGTAGCCCTTCGCGCCTTCGCGCTCGGCCCTCTCCTCCTCCTCCCTGAGCGGCATGCCGGCCATGAGGAGGATCCGCGCATCGGGGTACTTCGCCTTCACCTCCCTGAGCGCCGCGAAGCCGTCCTTGCCCGGCATGCGGATGTCCATGAGAATCGCATCGGGGCACCCATGCGCCCCGCACCACGAAAGGAGGTCGTCGCATCCGCCGACGGTCGCGACGACGCTGAACTTTCGCGAACTCGTCAGGAGCGCAGCGATTCCGTCGCGCACCATCGGATGGTCGTCAACTATCACTACTGTGTTTTGCATTTCACCTATATTCTAGCAAATGCCGCCCCCTCTGTCACGGGGAAACATGGCTACTTCCCGACGCAGAAGCGGGAGAAGAGGGCGTCGAGAAGGTCGGCGGAGTAGACGGCGCCGAGATATGCGCCGAGCGCCTCGGCGGAGCGGCGCAGGTCGTTCCCGGCGAGGACAAGGTCGAGTCCGTCGGCGGACGCCGGCGGCAGCGCGGCGCGCGCGGCGGCAAGGGCGGACGCCAGGCGGTCCGCCTCGTCCGCCTCGCCGGAATCGGCGGCGGATTCGGCGCGCGCTTCGAGGCGGCGGACTATCGCGCGCTTCAATTCCTCCAGCCCCTCGCCAGTCTTGGCGGAGACGCGAAGCCGGCCGGTGACGGCTCCCTCCGGAAGGAGGTCCGACTTGGAGGCGATGAGGATAGGGTCGGTTAGGGTCGAATTAGGGTCGATTAGAGTCGAATTAGGGTCAAGAAACACCACCACATCCGATTTTTCTATCAGGGCCTCCGCGCGCTTCACGCCTTCGCCTTCGATGGCGTCATCCGTCTTTCGTATCCCGGCCGTATCCACAAGCCTCACCGGCCAGCCGTCAAGGTCGATCCACGTCTCTATTGAATCGCGCGTAGTCCCCGGCGTCGCCGAGACTATCGCCCTCTCCTCGCCGACGAGCGCATTGAGGAGCGAACTCTTCCCGGCATTCGGCGCGCCAGCGATGACGACAAGCGCACCCTCGCGCCGGAGCGCGCGCTCGCGGGCGGACGCCTCCGCCGCGCGCAATCGCGCGCCGAGATCGGAGACGGACGCGGCGATCTTCGCGGCGAAGTCCTCCGGGAGATCACCCTCGTCAACGTCCAGCGAGTGCTCGATGGTTGATGAGAGCGAGACGAGGTCGTCGTACAGTCCGCGCACCTCGCGCGCCCTCGCGCCGGAAAGTCCGGCGAGCGCATCGTCCGCCGCACGATCCGTCCGCGCGTCGATCAGGTCGAGCACCGACTCCGCCTGGTTGATGTCGAGCCTTCCGTTGAGGAACGCGCGCTCGGTGAACTCGCCGCGCCTGGCAAGGCGCGCACCGGAGGCAATCGCCGCCTCGAGCACGCGGCGCGGACAGACGCTTCCGCCGTGGCACTGGAACTCGACGACGTCCTCGCCGGTGTAGCTGTGCGGTGCCTTGAATGAGAGGAGGAGTCCGTCGTCGATTTCGTGAAGCGCGCCGCCGCGCGTTTCGGAGAACCTTGCGAAGATGACCCGGCCCGGATGCGGTTCGCGTCCGGAGACCTCGGCGCCGATGCGGAACGCGGCGGGTCCGCTGACGCGCACGACCGCGACTCCTCCGCGTCCGGGGGCCGTCGCTATCGCGGCAATCGTATCGCCCCGATCCTCCATCTACCTCGCCGCGCGGAAGAACTTGCGCATCTCGTCCGCGCTCTTGCACTCGGCGAGCCTTGCGGCGCCGTTCTCCGCGCGAAGCGCGCGGGAGATGAAGCTCATGAGCTTCAGGTAGGGAGTCTGCGCCTGGTCGTTGGCGATGGTGAGGACGATGATCTTCACGGGGCTCTTGTCTATCGTCTCGTAGTCGGCGATGACCCCGCCCGAGGCCGCGCCCTCGTTGTCCACGAGCGCGACGGCGCCTGCGATGCCCTTCACCGTGCCGTCGCGTCCGTGCGGGACGGCGATGCCCTGGTCCAGGCCGGTGGGCATGGAGGATTCGCGTCGCATGACGGCGGCGAACGCGGCGTCCGCGTTCGTGAGGTGGTTGGGGCACTCCTTGGCGACTGCGTCGATCATCTTCCTTATCGCCTCCTCCTTCGTCGTCGCGCGGAACTTGGGCAGCATGACGAAGCCCTGGAGGTAGCGGCCGACGCCCTCGTGTCCGCGAACAGTCGCCTCCGTCTTGGAGAGCACCTTCTCCATCTGCTCGCGGCGGACCGGTTTCGCGATTGCGCGGGCGAGGTCGTTGACCTGGCTCACGACCTCCATCCACGCCGTCATCACCATCGCCTCCTCGGCGGGCGTGCAGGTGAACGCGATCTTGTTGACCTTGCGGTGGATGGAAAGCTCTATCTCGTCCATCGCAACCTCCCAGATGTGGTCGTCCTGCGAGAGGCATGTTACGAAGAAGCCCTCGTTTCGGAACTCGTATATGAGCTTCGCCATCATGAGCTCGGCCACCGACTCGTCGTCAAGCTCGAACTCGACTTCGCGCGAACCGTCGTCGGTCTTCTTCGGATGACGAACGCCCCTGCGTTTCGGATGGAAGAGCGCGACGAGGGCGGGCGGCGCGACGACGGTCGTCATGAGAGTCATGAGAATGCCTATGCCGAATATCTCCTGCGTGAGGTATCCGGCCGAAAGGCCGATGCCGGCGATGATCAGGGCGACCTCGCCGCGCGGCACCATGCCTGCGCCGATGCGGAGTCCGCCAAGGATGTTGAAGCCGCAGCACATCGACGGCACCATGCAGCCGATCACCTTCGCGGCGACGGCGAGCACCGTGTAGATCGCGCCGAAGACGAGCACGGGCTTGGAGCAGAGGGCCGTGACGTCGACCATCATGCCCATCGCGCAGAAGAAGACCGGCACGAGGAACGTGTACACCGGGGTCAGCATCTCCTGGATCGTGTGCTTGAGGTCCGTCCTCGAGAGGGCGAGGCCCATGACGTATGCGCCGATGATCATCGCAAGGCCCATGAACTCGAAGAACCCGGCGAGCACGAGCGCGAGGCCGAACGCCATCGTCGCGATTACGACGGGGGACTTGAAGCACGCCTTGAGGAACTTCGAAATCCAGCGCGCGGCGAGGACGCCGATCGCCGTCGCCGCGATCCAGACGCCGAACGCCTTCATGGCGACAGTGCCGATGCTGCCCCAGTCCATTCCGCCGCCGCCGCCCTCGCCGCCGACGGTTGCGGCGATTATGCCGTTGCCGATCGCGAGGACGATGAGGCCGAGCACGTCGTCGATGACGGCGCCCGCCATGATCGTCGTTCCCTCCTCGGAGTCCATCTTCTTCTTCTCGGAGAGGATGCGGGCGGTTATTCCGACGGACGTCGCGGTCGACATGATGCCCATGTAGAGCGGGGCCGCCTGCGTGACCGCCTGCGCGAACGGGAGCGTTGCGAGGTGGGCGAAGCAGGGGAAGAACTTCGGCAGGAGGAACACGGCGCAGAGGTCGCCGAAGAGGAAGGAGACGACGACTCCGCCGACGCCGACGAGCGAACCGACGAAGGAGTACTTGAGAAACATGCGGAGGTTGGTCTCGAGTCCCGAGAGGAACAGCAGGATTATCGAGGCGAGCGTCGCAATGCCGTAGAGCTCCGGCGATGTCGCGTCGAAGCCGTGGCCGGCCGCCGCCATCGCCCTCAGCGCCTCGCCGTGGAAGAGCCCGTACTTGAAGAGTCCGTCCCCGAACCCGATCCCGCCGAGCGCCCACGGTCCGATGACAATGCCGGCCGCGAGTTCGCCGAGGATGGACGGCAGCTTCGCCATCGATGCGATCGCGCCGCCGAGCTTCGCGGCGAATATTATTATTCCTATCTGGAGGACGAGGAACATCATCCCCTCTACGCGCGGAAGGCCGAAGTTCGGATACGGCTCGACGGCCTCCTGCGCCCACAGACCAGCGGCTGCGAATGCGACCGCGACGAACAACATCTTCTTGAGACTCTTCATATCAGTTTTTTCTTTTCCTTGTTCTTTTCGCTCGGACCTTGCGGTTCATGAGAGGAGCTCCCGTACGACTCCTTCGTATTCGCCCCTCAGCGATTCGAGGGACTCCGCCATCTTGAACTGGTTGCGCGCACGCACGAGGTTGTGCCCCGGGTACGCGGTGTGAAAGTACGTGTCGCCGGCCAGGTGGTCCGTAAGGAACCTCACGCCGACTTCGAACGTTGCAAGCCACCCCGCGAAGACGAGGTTCCCGCGCTCCGCCTTGTTGAGGAACTTCGCGCCTTCGAGGTAACCGCGCGCGAGCGCCGCGAAGTATTCGCGCCTGGAGAAGACCTTCGAGAGGTCCGCCTCGTCCTCGGCGGCGGACGCCGTCGAGGTGCGCACCATGTCCCCGAAGTCGGAGAGCGCCGAACCGGCCATCACCGTGTCGAGGTCTATGACGACCGCCTCGCCCCTGGCGTCGATCATCACGTTGTTGATCTTCGTGTCGTTGTGGACGACGCGCTCGGGGATTTCGCCGGACGCCACAAGCGCGGCGAGGCGTCCCGCCTCGGCCCTTCGCGAATCGACGAAGGAGAGGAGGTCGGCGACTTCGGCGCGGCGGCCCTTCGCGTCCGCCGCGGCCGCTTCGTCGAGCTGCCTCAGGCGGTCGGGCGTGTCGTGGAACTTCGGTATGATGTCGTCAAGTCTGGGCGGCGGGAGATCCGAGAGGGCGTTCTGGAATCCTGCGAACGCGCGGCCGACGTCGTACGCCTGAGACGGATCGTCGACTACGTCGCGCGAGGCGTAGCCCTCAAGGAACTTGTATATGCGCCATGGCCCTTCGTAGGCCACTACTTCGAGGGACTTCACGCCCTTCCCCGCGAGGAATGACGTGACCCTCCTGACCGTCCGCTCCAGCGCGGGGAGGTCCTTGAATATGCCGGTGTTGACGCGCTGGAGGATGTATCTCGTCCCCCGCGCGGTCTCCACCTTGAACGTGTCGTTGATGTGGCCCGATCCGTACCGGGCCGCATCAACCGCGTCGAGTATCCCCATCCTCTTCAGGACGGAGTCAAGCTCTTCGCGCGCTATGTTCATTTCCCCTTCTTGATGACGGGAATCTGCGCGGCGGCGACGGACTGCCCGAGCCTGCGCGCCTTCTCGTCCGGCATGAAGATGTCGATCTTCTCGGCCCACTCCGGGTAGATGTCCTTGAGCATGGCCTTCGAGGTCTCGAGGATTATCTCGCCTCCGATTCCGGAGGTGACGCGGCCGAGTATCATCATGTTCTCGTAGTCGTAGAACTCGTTGTACCACGGTATCGCGTGAGCGAGGAAGCGCCCGATCTGGATGAACACCTTGAGCGCGTTGCCGTCGCCCTTCTCCGCCGCGGCCTGCACGACCTTGAGGCGCTCGGGGAGCGGCATCGCCTTCGGGAACTTGAAGCCGAACTTCTCGGCGAGCCAGTTGACGGCCTGCTGCGAGAACGCCATAGCGCCCACGCCCGCGTCGCCGGACCACTCGTCCTTCGGCGCGGCCGGGTTGAAGTCGACGGGTGCGAACGCGAGCTCGCTTATGCGGCCCGTCATCGACCCGTTCATGTCGACGTATCCGACAGCCTCCGACGAGCCCATCGCGACGCCGAGGATTCCCTTCTTGTTCATCGTGATCATGCCGGCGAGAGCCGTCACGTCGCCGTCGTTGTATATCGCGAACGGAACGCCCCAGTCCTTCTCGATGCGGAAGAACATGTTCTGCGCCGTCTCGAACTTCGAGGGGTTCTTCTCCTTCACGGCGCGGAAGAGGCTGGCGATGCCCATCTTCTGTCCGACGAGCGTGCCGGCCGTCGAGCCGCCGATCGCGTCGACGCGCGGAAGCGATGCAGCCGCCTCCTTGAGGCCGTCCGTGAGCTTCGAGTAGTGGTACTCGGGGTCGGCGTTGTTGCGCGGATCCCACGGGAACTCCTTCGAGAAGACGACCTTGCCGTTC
>CAMOCC010000054.1 GCA_946610035.1 uncultured Verrucomicrobiota bacterium | reverse complement strand
GCGTTCAGGGGTTGTTCGTCCTTGCTGGGTGCGTCGTTCGCGGATGGCGTGGAGCATATCGGCGCCAATGCGTTTAAGGATTGCTGGCAGATGACATCGGTGCGCCTGCCGTACACGGTGGCGTATATTGGCGACGGGGCGTTCACGGGGTGCAGCGCGATTCTCGGCGTGACGGTGCCCACGCACTTGAAGACGATGCAGAATCTGTTCCCGGCGTCCTACTCGCAGATCGGGACGGCCGAGGTCGCAGAAGGCGAGACGACGGTGATGGACGACATGTTCAAGGGGTGCGTCGCGCTTCGCGGCGGCGCGACGCAGACGGACATGTCGATGATCCCGAACACGGTGACTAACATCGGCGCGCGGGCGTTTCAGGGCTGCACTTCGCTTACGGCGTTCGTTGTGCCGGACAGCGTGGTCAAGATCGGTGCGTCTGTGTTCCAGGGCTGTACCTCGCTCTGGAACGTGACGCTCTCGCGGAGCCTGACGGAGATTCCCGACTACGCCTTTTACGGCTGCTCTATGCTTGAGACGATGGTCGTGCCGGAAGGCGTGGCCTACCTTGGGAACCGGTTCTTCAGCGGCAAGTATCGTGGTGACAATGCACTCTACTATCTCTGCGCCAACGCGCCGGACTACCATTCGGGCGCGTATGCGGCGATTGCCGGAAACATGACTACGTATGTCCTGCAGGACTCGCGTAGCTGGGACGGGCGACAGGGGTCGCGCGTATTGCCGCAGTCGTGGAACGGCTACGACATCACCTACTGGACGCCCAACCGCTTCGACGTTACCTTCGACGCGAACGGCGGGCGGTTCGACTCTATGGGCGGATCGACTTGGAGCGAGCAGCAGATTACGGACATGACGTATGCCCTGCCGTCTACCGAGCCGGTTCGCCCGGGCTGGGCGTTCGAGGGGTGGTGGACGGAGCAGACGGGTGGCGCGGAGGTGCGCTACACAACGCTGGTGACGGCCACGCGCACGCACACGCTCTACGCGCATTGGCGTTCGCTTGGAAACAAGATGACGGTTACGTTCAACTCGAACGGCGGCACGGTGGTGACGCCGGGCACGCAGGACTACGTGCCGGGGCAGACGTTCGGGCAGTTCCCTGTTCCGACACGGCGCGGCTACACGTTCCAGGGCTGGTGGACCGAGGCTGTCAACGGTATTCGCATGACCGAGGCGACGCAGGTTCCGGCGGCGGACATGGAACTCTTCGCGCACTGGAAGCCGATTGCCTACTACGTGCGCTTCCATGCGAATGGGGGTACAGGCACGATGTCCGACCAGCCTTTCACATTCGACGTGAGCGGGGCGTTGAAAACGCATGCGTTTACGCGCACCGGCTTTGCATTCACCGGCTGGGCCACGACGCCGAGCGGACAGGTGCGCTATGCCGAGAACAAGACGGTAGTGAACCTGGAGGAAGTGGATGGGCATATCGTCGATCTCTACGCCGTCTGGTCGGGCGTAGGCTATTCGGTGCGCTTCGACTCCAACGGCGGAACCGGCATCATGGACAATCAGACGATTGCCGTGGGCGAGACGCAGAATTTGTGGCCGTGCGCGTTCGCGCGCAGCGGCTACACGTTTGCGGGATGGGCGCTGTCGCCCACGGACGCGGAAGCCAAAAAGGTGACGTATCGCGACGGACAGGCGGTGAGGAATCTCGCGACTTCCAACGGTGCGACAGTGCCGCTCTATGCGGTGTGGGTGACGGGGAGCCAGACGGTCCGCATCACGTTCGACGCGAACGGCGGCAGCGTGTCGCCGACGAGCCGTACCGTGGCGAAAAAAGCGACGGTTGGCGACCTGCCTACACCAGTTCGCACGGGATATGCGTTTGTCGGCTGGTTCACGGCGGAGAGTGGCGGGACGCAGATAACGTCTGCGACCAGAGTGACGGCCAATGTCACGTACTACGCGCATTGGGTGGCTGACGGATCGGCGACGAAGTGTACCGTTATTTTCGATGTGAACGGGAACGGGATGCTGTCGCACCACGAGGAGAACCCGCGGACAGTTGTCAAGAACGCGGCAGTAGGTGAGTTGCCTACACCTATGGTGCCAAACTTGGCGGACTCCGGGTTCGGTGAATTTTTGGGATGGTTCACGGCGAAGACCGGTGGTGCGCAGATTTCGGCCGACACCATTGTGACGAAAGACGTCACCTACTACGCGCACTGGAAATACTTCCGATATGTCGTGCTGGATGCCAATGGCGGCGAGCTTCCGGATGAGTACTGGTGGCCGTTCATTGAAAATGGTGCCCCCGTTGATTCGCTGCCTGATGCATCCCGTCCGGGATATACGTTCGACGGCTGGTACACGGCGGCGTCGGGAGGTACAAGGGTTTCGGCAGCCACGAAAATCACGGCGACAGCTTCCAATATTAGAGAACCTGTTAAGTATTACGCGCACTGGAAGGAGGCGGTTTCGTTCCCTGGCATAGCGACATGGAAGTTCTACGAAGAGGCGGATGACGATGAGGGGCTGAATCTTGCGGCATGGGAAGATTGGAGTGCTGTCGATGTACCGTTCTGGATCGGGGAAGGGATCTGCATGGCAATTCCCGTGGAAGGGAACTTCACGGCGGACGATGTCGTGCTGGTGTCCGGCACTTACTCGGATTACGGACATCCACAGATTGTTTCCGACGAATGGATGTTCGCCAAGCATTGCACCGCGTTGGAGAAGGCCGTAGGCTACGACCCCTACGAAGACGACGAATACGATCAGGGAGCGTATGGTCTGGTTTTCGAAGATGATGTCAAGGGCAGGAACTATTCGCTTTCGATGGATATCTGGCCTGAAAAGAGGGTTGTGTCCGGGCGTCAGTGGATCCTGCTTGAGATGGGCGGCAATCCGACAAAGGGGTGCAAGACGTTCTACCTTGGGGTGAAGGGGCGTGACGAGGTCGGCTATTCGCGCTTCAGTATATACGCGACGCCCGACCAGGGCGTATCGCAGAATCCATCAAACTGGTCAAACCAGAGGGAGCTAGCCGTTCTGCCGGTACCGATCGGCAGTGGGACGGTGTCCGGCAGCGGCATGTACGCGAGCGGAACGCGAGTCTCGCTTTCCGCTAAGCCAAACGTCGGGTATGAGTTTGCAGGATGGTATGACCAGTACAATGGACGACTGATAGGTGCTTCTGCGAACCTCAGTTATGCTACGACAGGGGTGAACAAGACGGTTTTTGCAAGATTTCGTCAAAAATCGGCTCCGACGCCGACTCCAACACCGACGCCAGGGCCTGAAGAACCGCCAGCGCTGTTCGAGTCGGTGGATGGCGTGGCTCCGCTCGCTGCCGCGAGCGAGTACAACGGCTACTTGTACGACGAGAAGAGCGGGGCCGTTAAGGGGACGATTCAGGTGAAGGTCGGGAAGGCGAATGCGAAGACCGGACTTGCCGCGGTGAAGGCGACGGTCGTCGGGTTGGACGGCAAGAAGAAGTCCCTCAAGGGTGCCGAAAAGGGCAAGGTGGCGATTGCCGTGGACGGCCCGACGACGATTCGGCTTGTCGGTGGTGAATCTTGCGAAGTGACCCTCGGCGCGGAAGGTCTATCGGGCACCTACGGCTCGTACTTCATCGACGGCGCGCGGAACTTCTTCACGTCGAAGGACAAGGGCGAGCAGAACGCGGCGAATGCGATTCTTTCGAAGTGGCTCGGCGTCATCAATGTAGCGTGGCGTGAGGATGGTGCGGCGCGCTCGGCGAGCGCACCCTACCAGATGCTGTCTGTGACGATTGGCAAGAAGGGCAAGGCGAAGGTGTACGTTACGCTCGCGAACGGCACGAAGGCCATGGTGAACACCCAGCTGCTTATCGGCGAGGAATGGCTGTGCGTGCCAGTCGTAGTGACGAAGAAGATGAATCTTGTGTTTACGCTTTGGCTGCCGGTCGGCGGCGGCGCGGCGGTTGTCGATGGGTTGCCGGGCGACGTGGTCGTCGGCAAGGCTGGCGCGCTCAAGGCGGGCGCGAAGTTCCGCATTGACGCCGAGGCGTTTTCGGCGCGCTGGGGACAGCGCGCCCTACCGTATCTGCCGGACGGTGTCGCGGTGACGGCAAACGGTACGCGCTGGACGCTGCCGAAAGCCGGGAAGGTGCAGATGGCGAAAGACGGAACTGTCGACGAGGCGAAGCTCGGCGGGAATCCAGCCGCACTGAAGCTGACGTACAAGGCGAAGGACGGCTCGTTCAAAGGCTCGTTCAAGGCGTACTCGCTCGTTAACGGCAAGCCGAAAGCCGTGACGGTCAACGTCGCTGGCGTTGTAGTCGACGGCGTCGGCTATGGCACGGCCACGGTCAAGAAGGTCGGCTCGGTGCCGATTTCGATTGAGTAAGGTCGGAGGAAGTCAAGGTCTGGGTCAGCGACGGGCCTATAGAGGCAGATTAGGGTCGATTAGGGTCGGTTAGGGTCGGAAGAGGATTGGAGTGTAGGGGCGCGGCGACGACGATGTCCGTCGCGGAGCGACGGACCCCCTGTGAGTGGCTGAGACGGTCAATTAGGGTCGGATAGGGGCGGAAGAGGATTGGGGTGTAGTGGCGCGGCGAAGACGATGCCCGTCGCGGAGCGACGGACACCCCTGTGAGAGACGGACCCCATATCAGCTGTTCGCCCGAGTAGCCTGTGATTTGTCAGATTCTGCAGATTTGGGCGAGTATTGGGTATGGAGAGAGAGAAGAGAAGATTCGCCGAATCTTGGCGTAAACGCGGCATATGGCGGTCGTTGCGCGTGTGCGCCAGGGCGCTTGCGTGGCTCGGCATCGCTGCATCGGCGGTACTGGCCGTCGCCGTGGTGGTTTCGTGGTTTGCAATCGACTGGGATGCTGAAGGCGCCGATGAGTATCCCGGCGGAACGGTGCTGAGGGATTCTGCCGGGAATGTGATGCGCGTCTCGCTTGGCCCGGACGACGTGGATTGCAGGCCGTGGTACGAGGCGGATGAAAACGACTGGATCGTGAAGGCGCTCGTCGCGTCCGAGGACGGCTCCTTCTGGACGCATTGCGGTGTCAGGCCGCTCTCGGTGGCCCGCGCCTTCGTCCAGAACGTCTTCTACAGACGGCGTATTTCGGGTGCATCCACCATAACCATGCAGGCGGTCCGCCTCATACGGCCCCACAGGAAGTCGTATGCCGCCAAGTGGGTGGAGGCCTTCCGTGCGCTGAAGATGGAGAGGCGGAGGTCCAAGAAGTGGATAATCTCACAGTACCTCAACAGAGCGCCGTTCGGTGCGAACTTCATCGGAATTGAGGCAGCTGCTCAGGGTTGGTTCGGGAAGGGTGCCAAGGACCTCGGCATCGGCGAGGCGGCGATGCTCGCCGGGATGGTGCAGGCGCCGTCGCGCTTCCGTCCGGACCGCGGCTACGAGCGGGCGATGAAGCGGCGAGACTACGTACTTTCGCGCATGATCGAGTGCGGGCTCGCCACAGCCGAACAGGTCGAGGGCGCGAAGGGCGTCCGTCCCGAGGTGACGCGTGCGAAGCGTCCCTTCGAGCATCCATTCTACTGCGACTGGTACCTGAACGAGGTGCTGGGACGCGACCGCAACGCGCAGAGGCGAAGCGGAGACTTCACGACGCCGCTCGACGCCGACATCCAATGCGTCTGCGAAAGAGCGGTCGGCGAGGCGGCGTCCGCAGGCGGCTACGAGGCGGCCGCCGTCGTCATGAAGGTCGCGACTGGCGAGGTCGTCGCCATGGCGGTGAGCGGCGACTACTTCAACGGCGACGGCGGACAGGTCAACACGGCCCTCGCACCGCGCCCGGCAGGATCCACCCTGAAGCCGTTCCTCGTCGCCAAGGCGCTGGAGGCCGGTATTGTCGGGAGCGAATCGGAGGTTCTCGACGCGCCGATGGCGGTGAAGGGGTACAGACCTGTGAACTTCGACGGGAAGTTCCGCGGACGCCTTCCGCTGCGCGATGCATTGATCCTCTCGCTCAACCTGCCGTTTGTCCGTCTCTGCCGCGACGTCGGGGTTGAGCGTTTCGGCGCGTACCTGCGGGAACTCGGGTTCGCCCACATGTGGCTTGCGGACGACGACTACGGACTCGGCATGGCGATAGGGAACGTGGAGACGACGCTGCTTGAGCTCGTCCGCGCATACCGCGCGCTGGCGGCGTCAGGCACGCCCGAGGCGTACATCGTCTCGGACATGCTCTCCGGCACGGAGCGCAGCGCGGCGGCGCTCGGTCACGTGGCGGACGTCCAGGTCGCAAGGTTCGCGTGGAAGACGGGGACAAGCTCCGCATACCGCGACGCCTGGACGGTGGCGTGGAACCCCGAGTACGTCGTCGGCGTGTGGTGCGGACACATCGCGACGTTCGGCGACGAGTCGGTTGTGGGGGCGAAGGCCGCCGCACCGCTTGCGTGGAGGATAGCGCGCTCGCTGTATCCGCGCGCGGAGGGTCCGTGGTTCAGGAAGCCGGACGGTGTGGACGCGATGCGCACGCGGCGGCTGCCGGGGGCCGGGGCGGAGAAGGTGCCGCTTGCGATTGCGAAGCCGGAGAGGGACGCCGTATTCCGCCTTGTCCCGGGAGGCCCGAGGCAGAGGCTCGTCGCGACGGTCGTGGGGAATCCGGACGGGAGGCGGCTCTGGTGGTTCATTGACGGTGCGCCCGTCGGCGAGACGGTCGGGACGCAGCCGTTCGTGTCCGATATGACGCCGGGACGCCATGTGATCGTCTGCGCGGCGGCGGACGGGGAGTCCGCCGAGACGTCGGTCCTTGTGGAATCCCCATAGGGTAGGACGCACGTAGTCGGAATTTGATAGAATGGTGTCATGAAAATCCAAGCCATAGCTGTCGTTTCCATGATTTCACTCGCCTCGGTTGCGGCCGAATACCGTGACGTCGATTGCGGCGAGACGCCGTTCCCCATGCCGAAGCTGAAGGAATGGATTCCGCCGTCCGCCACATTCTCCATCGCCGACTACGGCGCGGTGAAGGCGGAGGGGGGTGCGAAGGGCGACGTCGCAAAGACGACGCAGGCGTTCAGGGACGCAGTCGCGGCGGCGGTCGCGGCGGGCGGCGGACGCGTTCTCGTCCCGGCGGGCGAGTGGCCGACGGGGCCCGTCCACCTGAAGAGCGACGTGGAGCTCCACCTCGCCGAGGGGGCGGTCCTGCGCTTCACGGACGATCCGCACGCCTACGAGCCTGCTGTCCCGACGTCGTGGGAGGGTGTCGAGCTTCTCAACTACTCGCCGCTCGTCTACGCCTACGGGTGCACGAACGTCGCGATTACGGGGAAGGGGACGCTTGCGCCGGAGATGGGCCGGTGGAGGAAGTGGTTCAGCCGCCCGCCCGAGCACATGGCGTTCACGGCGGAGCTCTACCGCTGGTGCAGCGAGCTTGTCCCGGTGGAGGAGCGCAACGCGCTCGCGATGAAGGGGTCGAATGCGAGGCCGCACCTCATTCAGTTCAACCGTTCGGCGAACATCGTGCTGGACGGGTTCAAGATCAGGGAGAGTCCGTTCTGGACCATCCACCTCTACCACAGCGAGAATGCAGTCGTAAGGAACCTCGACGTGTATGCGCACGGTCACAACAACGACGGGATAGACGTGGAGATGACGCGGAACGTCCTTGTTGAGAGGTGCAGCTTCGACCAGGGGGACGACGCGGTCGTCGTCAAGGCGGGGCGGAACCAGGATGCGTGGCGGCTGGCGCGGCCCTCGGAGAACATTGTGGTGAGGGACTGCACGATAGTCGACGGACACGTCCTACTCGGCGTCGGCAGCGAGATGTCCGGCGGGGTCAGGAACGTCTACATGCACGACTGCCATGCGAAGGGGGACGTCAGGAACATCTTCTACATGAAGACGAACAAGCGGCGCGGCGGGTTCATCGAGAACATCAAGATCAAGGACTGCTCCGCGGCGAATGCGCGGATAAGCGTCGTCGGGATCGAGACTGACGTCCTGTACCAGTGGCGGAACCTCCCGACGTACGAGGAGCGCGTCACGAGGATACGCGGCATAACGGCGGAGAACCTCGTCTGCGAGGGGTCCGCCGACCACATGCTCATGCTCTACGGCGACCCGGCGGACCCGATAGACACGGTGACGCTGAGGAACGTCCGTCTCGGCAAGGCGCGCAAGGAGAGGATAGTCTGCGTAAATGCGAACAACGTGACGCTGGACGGCGTTGCCGTTCCGTCCCGTCCCGGCAGGTCCCCCGCCCGGTGACTCCCCTCGATTTCGTCTCCTTCGTCCGCCCGTGCCGTTTTGTCAAGTGCACAAAAAGGGGGATGTACTATGCCGGTGGATTTGGTATAATACTATGTATGAAAAATGCAATGAGACTAGCCGTTTCCGCCGTCGCGACGATTGTCGCGATTTCCGTCAACGCCGGTGAATCCGGGGAAGAGACGCTCAAGGCCGCCCTGCCTGGTATTTTCGAGAAGTGCGCAGCCCATTACAAGGCCCTCGACGCAGCCGCGACGCCGCTTGTAGACAAGGGTTCCGATGGCATGAAGCAGGTTCCGCACGGCTTCAACCGCAAGACGGGGAAGCTCGACATGAGGAACATCGACTGGTGGACGACCGGACACTATCCGGGGTCCCTCTGGTACCTCTACGAGGCGACCGGCGACGGCTTCTTCAAGGACCGCGCGACGTACTGGACCGAGCTTCTGGAGCCGAACAAGAACGACTCCTCCCACCACGACACCGGCTTCATGATGTACTGCTCCTACGGCAACGCCAGGCGCATACTCAAGACGGACAAGTACGACGACATCCTCAGGACGACGGCGAAGTCGCTTTCCAAGCGTTTCAACGAATCGCTCGGGCTCATCCGCAGCTGGGGCGACATCCGCGACAGGAAGAACTTCCTCGTCATCCCGGACAACATGATGAACCTCGAGCTCCTTGAATGGGCGTCGAAGAACGGCTTCCCCTACGGGGACAAGGTGGCGAGGAGCCATGCGACCAAGACTATGGCGCACCACTTCAGGAAGGACGGCGGAACGTACCACGTGCTGAACTACAGCCAGGAGGACGGGCGTGTCCAGCAGATCTGGCGCGGACAGGGTGCAAGCTGCGAGACGGCGTGGGCGCGCGGGCAGGCGTGGGCGATATACGGCTACACGATGATGTACCGCGAGACGGGCGACAAGGCGTACCTTGAGTTCGCGCAGAAGGTTAGCGACTACGCCATCAACCACCCGAACATGCCGGAGGACGGAGTCCCCTACTGGGATTTCGGGGCGCCCGGCGAGGAGCGCGACTCCTCGGCTGCGGCGATCATCGCCTCGGGCCTCCTCGAGCTCCAGAAGTACGTCCCCACAGAGAAGTCCAAGGTCTACCGCGAATTCGCCGTGAAGCAGCTCCTTTCACTGGCCTCGCCCGCATACTTCTCGGAGGGCGACGAAATCGGGCACTGGCTTTTGAAGCACGGCGTCGGGCACAAGCCCGAGCACAGTGAAATCGACACTCCGCTCGACTACGGCGACTACTACTTCCTTGAGGCCCTGCTGAGGTTTAGGGAATTGAAGATGTAAAGCGGAAAATCGAGGAGGATGTCGCTGTGAAAGAGGTTTTTGCGTATGTGATCGGTCTGGGCGCCGCCGTGATGATGCCCGTCATCTTCACGATCCTCGGCGTCTGTATTGGGATCAAGCTCTCCAAGGCGCTCAAGTCGGGGCTTCTAGTGGGCGTCGGCTTTGTGGGCTTGGGCGTGGTGACGGGCCTGCTGACGAACGGCGCGAACAACCTCGGCTCCGCGCTCGGGGAGATGACGCGCATCTACGGACTGAATCTTTCCTACTTCGACCTCGGCTGGCCGGCTGCGGCGGCGATTGCATACTCGACGGCGGTCGGCGCGTTCATCATTCCGGTCTGCCTTGGCGTGAATGTGCTTATGCTCGTTACGGGCACGACGCGCACGGTGAACATCGACCTCTGGAACTACTGGCACTTCGCCTTCCTAGGCGGCATCGTCTTCTATGCGACGGACTCCCTCGCGTGGGCGTTCTACGCCGCTATCGTCCTCTACGTCATAACGCTGTGCATGGCCGATTTCACTGCGAAGGGCTTCCAGTCGTACTACAAGGACATGGACGGCATTTCGATTCCGCAGCCGTTCTGCCAGAGCTTCACGCCGTTCGCCGTCGCCATCGGATGGCTCCTCGACCGGATACCTGGGTTCTCGAAGCTCGACATCGACGCGGAGGGGATGAAGAAGAAGTTCGGACTTTTCGGCGAGCCGCTCTTCCTCGGCGTCGTCATCGGCTCGGCAATCGGCGCGCTGGCATGTCCGAACCTCAAGACAGTAGTCGACCGCATTCCGAAGATCCTCGCGCTCGGCGTGACGCTCGGCGCGGTGATGGAACTCATTCCGCGCATCACCGCGCTGTTCATCGAGGGACTCAAGCCGATCTCCGAGTCGACGCGCGCGCTGGTGGAGCGCAGGTTCTCCGGACTCAAGGGGCTTTCCATCGGAATGAGCCCCGCGCTCGTTATCGGCCACCCCACGACGCTCGTCGTGTCGATTCTACTCATCCCCGTCATCCTCGTCCTCGCCGCGTTCCTGCCGGGCAACAGGTTCCTCCCGCTCGCCTCGCTCGCCGGAATGTTCTATCTCTTCCCGTGTGTCCTGCCGATCACGAAGGGAAACGTCCCGAAGACGTTCATCATCGGACTCGTCTCTCTCGTCGTCGGAATGTTCTTCATCACGAACCTCACCCCTGCCTTCACAAAGGCGGTCGTCGCGGTGAACGACGCGGCGTACAAGGTTCCGGAAGGGATGGACGGCGTCGCGGCTCTCGACTTCGCCTCGGCGCTTTGGTGCTGGCTCATCTACCACCTGACGGTGTCCTTCAAGTGGATCGGCGCAATCGCGGCCGGCGCGCTTGCACTCGCCATGGCCGCCGCCAACTTCGTGAGGATCAGGAAAGGGGCGTAGCTTGCCGGGCCGGTCGATGGACTCGCACAAAGTCCACCAAGCCCACAAAGTTTAACGGACGAAGACATGGAAGGGTGGAGGCTCCACTTACGCATCACTAATCAAGGGGACTGAAATGATAGGCATGATTCTATTGGCGGTGTGCTCCTGTGGAGTGGCGCCGGAGAGGCAGAACGACTTCTACTGGGAGAACGACAAGTTCGGCATGCGCGCGTACGGTCCGGGGGAGTATCACAAGTGGTCCGGATTCGACATCTTCAACAAGATGCCGGACGCGGGTTCCGTCGGCGACCTCCTCAGGAACCACGACAAGCTCGGCAACTGGCATCTCAAGCCCGCGCTGGGCATCCTCGACAACTACACCATCGGGGCTTCTCGCGGATGCGGCGCCGTCGCAATGTTCGCGGACGGCGAATGGAAGACGTATCCCGACTGGGAGAAGTGCGAAATAATCACCAATTCCCCCGAGAAGGTCGAATTCAAGCTCGTCTACCCCGCCTTCTCCGCAGCAGGGTCGATGACCTACCGCATAACGCTTGTGAATGGCGAGAACTTCTTCCGCAACGAAGTATCCTTTGAAAAGCCCTTCAAGGGAGCGTTGGTCGGGCCAGGTCTCGACGTCAACCCCGCGCGCGGGCACAAGGGCGACGTCTTCGAGGACGCGGAGAAGGGGATTGTATCGCTCTTCGAGGAGTCGCGCGGGGACGTTGAGGGCGCGACGATGACGGCGGTGTTTCTCGATCCGAAGGATGTGGCCGGCGTGAGGCTCATGACGGACCACCTGGGATGCCGGGTGCTCGCGCTCGACGGCTCGCGCACGAACTTCACCTGCTACGCCGGCGCACTCTGGTCCAATCGCGGCGAAGTCGCGGATGCGCAGTCGTGGCACGGCCTGGTGCGGAGTTTTCGCAAAGGCCTGGAGGGTGCCGGGTCGTCTAGCGCAAAGTCCACGAAGTCCGCAATGTCCAGGGGACGATGACTTCGTGGACGTTGTGGACTTCGAGCGAGCCAAACGAAAGGCCGGATAGGCAAGCTTACTAAACAAAGACAAAGGAGCAAATACAATGACCATACTGCCAATGCTGTTGGCGACAACCGTCAACTTCACCGTCCAGACCGCGTGCCATCCGGAGGATGTCAAGCACTACGACACCACGACGCTCAGGGAGCGCTTCGTCATGGAGAGGGTGATGGTCCCCGACGAAATCAACGTCACCTACACCATGTACGACCGCCTTGTCTACGGCGGTGCGATGCCCGTCGCCAAGGAACTCACCCTCGAACCGTTCGAGGAGCTCAAGGCCGAGCACTTCCTAGACCGCCGTGAACTCGGCGTCATAAACGTCGGCGGGAAGGGCGTCGTCACGGTGGACGGCGAGGCGTACGAGCTCGACTTCAAGGAGGCGCTCTACGTCGGCATGGGCAAGAAGGACGTCTCCTTCAAGTCGCTCGACTCAGCGAACCCGGCGAAGTTCTACCTCAACTCCACGCCTGCGCACAAGGAGTTCGTCACTCAGCGCATAACGTCCGACCAGAAGTGCACAAAGCCCGGCTACACCATAGGCAACTACATCAAGGCCGGCAAGATGGAGGAGTCCAACGACCGCGTGATCAACCAGCTCATCGTCTCGCCCGTACTGGCGAAGAAGCCTGGCGGCGGATGCAACCAGCTTCAGATGGGGCTGACCGAGCTCATGCCGGGCAGCGTCTGGAACACGATGCCGCAGCACACGCACAACCGCCGCATGGAGGCGTACTTCTACTTCAACGTCCCCGAAGGCCAGGCGATCTGCCACCAGATGGGCCGTCCGCAGGAACAGCGTCTCGTGTGGCTCCACAACGAGCAGGCGGTGACCGCGCCCGAATGGAGCGTCCACTCCGCAGCGGGAACGTCGAACTACATGTTCATATGGGGCATGGGCGGGGAGAATCTCAACTACGGCGACATGGACAAGGTGCCGGTGCTGGAGATGAGGTGAGTTATTCGTTAGTCATTAGTCGTTAGTGATTAGTGGCTAGAGGTTTGTTGTAGGAAAAGGAGAAAACAAAATGATAACATACGATCTATCGGGAAAGACGGCGCTGGTGACGGGTTCGAACCGCGGCATCGGCAAGGCCATGGCGGACGCCCTGGAGGAGGCCGGTGCGAAGGTGATCCGCACCTCCTCGAAGGAGTGCGACCTTTCGGACCGCAATGCCGTGTACTCCTTCATCGAGAAGGTGAAGAGGGACTACAAGGTGGACATCCTCGTCAACAACGCGGGGACGATCCTCAGGAAGCCGGCGGCGGAGCACCCGGATGAATACTGGGACAAGGTCATCAACGTTAACCTCAACTCCCAGTTCACGCTCGCGCGCGAGTTCGGCAAGGACATGGTTGCGCGCGGCTGGGGCAAGATCATCTTCACCTGTTCGCTCCTCACGTTCCAGGGCGGCATCACCGTCCCCGGCTATGCGGCCTCGAAGGGCGCTGTCGGGCAGCTCGTCAAGGCCCTTGCGAACGAGTGGAGCTCGAAGGGCGTCAACGTGAACGGCATCGCGCCGGGATACATCGCTACGGACAACACCGCCGCGCTCCGCGCAGACCCCGTCCGCTCCCGCCAGATCCTCGAACGCATCCCCGCGGGTCGCTGGGGCGAGGCGTCGGACATCGCGGGCGCGTGCGTGTTCCTCTGCTCGCCGGCGGCCGCCTACATCCACGGGGCGATCATCCCCGTCGACGGCGGCTGGCTCGCCCGCTGATTTTTTCTGCGCACGGTGCGCCGTATATTTGGTATAATATCGGCACCATGAAACTTTCAGGAACTATCACGGCCATGGTCACACCGTTCTCCAAGGACGGGGGCGTTGACTATGGCCGTCTACAGGCGATCGTCGAAGAACAGGTCGCGGGCGGAGTCGAGGGCATCTGCGCGGTGGGGACGAGCGGCGAATCGCCGACTCTCGACCACGCCGAGCACCACAAGGTGATCGAGAAGACCATCGAATTCGCAAAAGGCAAGGTCAAGATCGTCGCCGGCACGGGTGCGAACTCGACGGCCGAGGCGATCTCCCTCACCAAGGCCGCCATCGCCATGGGCGGCGCCGATGCGTGCCTCCAGGTGACGCCATACTACAACAAGCCGAATGCCGAGGGCCTCTACCGCCACTTCATGACGGTTGCGGACCTCGGGCTTCCCGTCATCCTCTACAACGTGCCGGGCCGCTCCGGGAAGGAGATTCCCGTGGACGTCGTGGCGCGCCTGACGAAGCACGGCAACATCATCGCCATCAAGGAGGCCGCAGGGTCCGTCGAACGCGTTAGCGCGATCAAGAACGTCGTTCCCGACTTCACGGTCCTCTCCGGAGACGACTCGCTCACCGTCCCGATGATTTCCGTCGGCGCGGAGGGCGTCATCTCAGTCGCGTCGAACGTGATTCCGCGCCAGATGGGCGACATGGTCCGCGCAGCCCTCGCGGGAGACTTCAATACGGCGCGCGCCATGCACGCGAAGTACTATCCTCTCTTCCACGACCTCTTCATCGACACGAACCCCGTCATGGTGAAGGAGGCCCTCGCGCTCCAGGGCAAGATCGAGAGGGCCTTCAGGCTGCCGCTTTGCGAGACTACGGACGCGAACCTCGAGAGGATGCGCGGGACGCTTGCGAACCTGGGGCTTTTGTAGGAACCATGCGGATCGGCTTCGGATACGATTCGCACGTCTTCGACGACTCCGCCGGGCGTCCGCTGATGCTCGGCGGCGTGCGTGTGCCGGATTCGCCGGGCCTGAAGGCGCATTCCGACGGGGACGTGCTCATACACGCCTTGATCGACGCGCTTTTCGGCGCGGCGGCGCTTGGCGACATCGGGGCGCATTTCCCTGACACTGACGAGCGATGGAAGGGCGCTGATTCGGCCAAACTGCTCGAAAATGCGGCTTTGGAGGTGAATAATGCCGGTTATCGGCTCTCCAATGTCGATGCAACGGTGATTTGCGAGCGTCCGAAGCTGAGGCCGCATGTCGATGCGATCAGGCGGAGGCTGGCAGGGCTCCTCGGCGTAGGCGTGGACAGGGTGTCAGTAAAGGGCAAGACGAACGAGAAGATGGACGACGTGGGCGCCGGAAAGGGCATTGTCGTCCATGCGGCGGTCCTCCTCGAGGAAACCGCCCCCGAGTGAAAAAACGCCGTTTCGCAACGCCGATTAAAATGATATAATATACGGCGTTTTTGAAGCAGGGAGACAGACATGTGGGATTATTCTGAGAAGATGATGGACCATTTCCGGCATCCCCGGAACGTTGGCAAGATCGACAACCCCGATGGCGAGGCCACCGTCGGTTCGCTTGCGTGCGGCGACGCGCTCAAGTTCCAGTTCAAGCTTGGTCCGGACGGCAGGATCGCCGATGCGAAGTTCCAGACGTTCGGCTGCGCGAGCGCGATAGCGTCCAGCTCCGCGTTGACCGAGATGGTGATCGGCAAGACGCTCGAAGAGGCGAAGAAGATCACCAACCAGCAGATTGCGGACTACCTGGGCGGGCTTCCGCCGCAGAAGATGCACTGCTCCGTGATGGGGCGCGAGGCGATGGAGGCCGCCATCAAGAACTACGAGACGGGCGACAACACCGACCGCAACCTTGAGGACGAGGTGCTCTGCACGTGCTACAACGTGTCCGAGAACGAAGTGCGCCGTGTCATCATCGAGAACAGCCTGACGACCGTCGAGGAGGTGACGAACTACACCAAGGCGGGGGGCGGATGCGGACGCTGCAAGGGCAAGATCCAGAAGATCCTCGATGAAATCAACGGAACGGCGAAATGAAGAAATACGGTTTCGACAACGAGAGGTATCTTCGGGCGCAGAGCGAGGAGATCCGCCGCAGGGCGGAGAAGTACGACAAGCTCTACCTTGAGTTCGGCGGCAAGCTGATGAACGACAACCACGCCGCGAGGTGCCTTCCCGGCTACGATCCCAACGTGAAACTGCGGCTGCTCCAGTCACTCGGCGACAAGGCCGAGCTCGTGCTCTGCATCTACGCGGGCGACATCGAGGCGAAGAAAATGCGCGCCGACTACGGGACGACATACGAAGAGGAGACGCTCAAGCTCATCAACGCAATGAAGGAGTACGGCGTATCCGTCCGCGGCGTCGCGATAACGCGCTTCGACGGGCATCCCACTGCGCGCGCCTTCGCGAAGGTCCTCGAGGACGCGGGAGTGCCGGTGTTCTACCACTATCCGATCAAGGGCTATCCGAACGACCTCGACACCATCGTGAGCGATTCCGGCTACGGCAGGAACGACTACATCCCGACCGAGAAGCCGATCGTCGTCGTCACCGGCCCCGGCCCCGGTTCGGGCAAGTTCGCGACATGCCTTACGATGCTCTACCACGAGGTCAAGCGCGGGCGCCGCGCGGCGTATGCGAAGTTCGAGACGTTCCCCGTCTGGGACCTCCAGCTGATGCATCCGCTGAACGTCGCCTACGAGGCGGCGACCCTCGAGCTCAAGGACGAGAACCAGATCGACCCCCACCACTTCCTCGCATACGGCGAGATTCGCGTCAACTACAACCGCGACATCGAGGCGTATCCGATCCTGAGGGAGATATGGGAGCGCATGATGGGCGAGAAGTGCCCCTACAAGTCCCCCACGGACATGGGCGTGAACCGCATTTCGTCCGGCATCGTGAACGACACGATCGTCCGCGCCGCGAGCCGCGAGGAGTGCGTCAGGCGCTACGAGCGCGTGAAGGCCGAATTCGACGCCGGAAAGGCCGACATGTGCATGCTCGCCCGAGCCCTCTCCGTGATGGCCCGTGCAGACTAGGCCTTGCGGCCGACGAGTTTGTTGGCTAGAGTCGAGAGGAACGTCGTATCGCCGGGAAGCTCGGCAAGTGCCTGAACCGCCGCTGAAGTCGCAGTCTTCACGCGGCGTTCCGTTTCTTCGGGGGACCATGGCGAGTCGCCGTCGAGGATGTCGTCCTCGTATTGGAATGCGAGGCCGAGGTTCAGCGCGAAGCGGCGAAGGACGTCTATGGACTTCGCGTCCCCGCCGCCGGCGTAGCCGCCCATGACGGCGGAAGCGATGAAGAGGTCCGCCGTCTTGTGTTCGTAGACGTAGTCCACTGTGTCGAGCGGGAGGACCGAGGCGCCGTTCGCCGCCTTTTCGCGGACGAGGTCCTCGATTTGTCCGTCGACAACTCCCAACCCCTTGTCCCCGAGTGCTGCGACGATTTCCGCGACGTTCCTCGGTGCGCGGGCGGCCGTGCGGAAGGCGAGCGCCTGAAGGGCGTCGCCGGCGAGGATGGCGTTCGCCTCGCCGAACTTTGCCCAGACGGACGGCTTGCCGCGCCGGACCGTGTCGTTGTCCATCGCCGGCAGGTCGTCGTGGACGAGGGTGTAGTTGTGGAGAAGCTCTATAGCAGCAGCGGGGTATTTCGCATCCTCCTCCCTGCCGCCGACGGCCAGGGCCGATGCGAGGCATACGAGCGGACGGATCCGCTTGCCGCCTGCGCCGACGGCCCAGCGCATGGCGTCCGAAAGCACGGCGGGGCGCTCCCCGGCATCGGGCAGCACCTCGTCCAACGTCTCTTCTATCAATTTCAGCAGTTCTTCCTTGGTTTTCATGCAATTTACTCCACTGAGGAGATTATACCAAATCCGCCTCGCGGACGCGCCGAAAAAAAGTGAAAAAATTTCGCCATACCCCCTTGCGCCCATGCCCAAGGTATGATATACTATTCAGCACTTGATTGAACGTTCGGGCGTGGCGCAGTGGTAGCGCAGTTGACTGTTAATCAATTGGTCGCTGGTTCGAATCCAGCCGCCCGAGCCAATCAAAAGACAACCCGGTTTCCCGGGTCTTTTTTTTACTTTTCAAATTCCCTTCGACTCCCAGCTCAAAACTCTTAACTCCCAACTTTTCCAGGAAAGGTTGCGATTGACAAGTGCGCTTAAATATCCAATAATGCGCACAAACAATCAAGGAGGAGATACCCTGCGAACTGCGCTCGTGTACGAAGGAAAACTGTCTCCTTCTGTCGCTCACGACAGGTATTTTGGCTTTCTGATTCCAGCCGACCGTCTCTTTGCCGTTTGACGAAGTGGAAAAAACTCAAGGGGCGTCCCTTTGTGAAGCGGAGGTACCTATGAAAGACGACAACACTACGCTTGGGCGCTACGCAGGGGACGCCGCGTGGCGGAACTGGTTCGACATCTGCTCGGTGGGCGGATGCCCGGTCGAGCATTCCGCCGCGCTCCGCCGCCAGGTGGAGTCCGCAATGTATTCCACTCTCTCGAAGCGCGGCATCTCGCGCGAGGAGGCGGGGGCGGACGATCCCGTAGCCGTTTTTGACGCCTACTT
>CAMOCC010000053.1 GCA_946610035.1 uncultured Verrucomicrobiota bacterium | reverse complement strand
CGACACTCCGCCAAACCGTCATTTCAAGGGCAAATCACCCGTTCCTTCACACGCTCGTCGCATCTCCACCCCACGGGACTGTCCCCCTATCACTTAGGGACAGTTCCCTATCACTGGTGGACTGTCCCTGAAGGGGATGGGGACTGTCCCCGCATCCCGGCGCGACTCCCCGCTTCTTGAACTGGCCGTGGAATTTGCAGAAGCAGAGCAGATTGTAATCGCGGCGCCGTTCTGGGATTTGTCGTTTCCGGCCATACTGAAGACCTACATCGAATGGATCAACGTGCCGGGCGTGGTGTTCCGCTATTCAGAAGAAGTCCGCCCTGTCGGCATGTGCAGGGCAAAGAGCCTCTATTTCGTAAGCACGTCCGGCGGCCCTGTTGCGGACGACGCCTTCGGCTTCGGCTATGTAGAGGCGCTTGCAAAGAACTTCTGGGGCATTGGGGATGTCCGTCGCTTCGCGGCTACAGGGCTGGATATCGTCGGGGCGGATGCGGAGGCGATACTGCGAGAAGCGGAGCGCGAAATCGACGCCGCAAACATCTGACAGTCATTGGCTTGCAGTGTCCTGATACGACTTGATGTGAACTGAAGGAGGCAAGATGACATCGTACAAACTCGTTATGCTTGGCGACCTCAACCACTACGGATTCCTCTTCGGCGGCAAGATGCTGATGTGGGTTGACGAAATCGCGTGGATGGCGGTGAGCGGGGACTACCCCGGCTGCCACTTCGTCACCGTAGGGATGAGCGAGGTCACGTTCCACAAGAGCGTCCATCCGCAGTCCGTCCTGCGCTTCGAGACGGCGAAGGCGCGCGTCGGCCGGACGTCGGTAACGTACCACGTCGAGGTGTTCCGCCGCCACATCGAGTCGAGCGAGGAGACGGGCGTCTTCACGACGGACATCACGTTCGTGAGAATCGGAGCGGACGGCGCGAAGATGCCGATAGGGGAAGGCCGCTCATAGCCGTCGCAGAAGCGGTTGCCCTCGCGCCATTCGGCGATCTCCGCCTCCCGCGACGCCTCGCGCATCTCGTCGGGCGTCATGTCGCGGAACGTTTCGCGGAGATTCTTCATCGCGACATGGTGGAAATACACCGATTGGGGGATGGATTTGCAGGGATAATATGATATAATATCTTGAAGTAAAACCATGGAGGTATCGACATGTTGCAGAATAGAAGGTCTTTCATACGCGGAATGCTTGCGGCCGGCGCCATGCCGCTTTTCCCGGGATGCTTTTCGTCGAAGTCGTATGCGGCGAACGGCAAGGTCCGCCTCGCGGCCATAGGATGCGGCGCACAGGGCTGGTTCGACCTCAGGGACCTTGCGAGAAACGCCGACATCTGCGAGGTCGTCGCCCTTTGCGACACCGACATCGGCGCGCCGCACACGCTGGAGGCGCTCAAGCGCTTCCCCGACCTGCCGCGCTTCCAGGACTTCCGCAGGATGTTCGACGCGATGGCGGACGAAATCGACGCCGTCCTCGTGGCGACGCCCGACCACTCGCACTTCTGCGCTGCGATGCACGCGATGAGGCTCGGGAAGGCCGTCTACGTCGAGAAGCCCCTCGCGCACTCGTTCCTCGAATGCGAGCTCTTGATGAAGGCCGCCGCCAAGTACGGCGTCGTCACGCAGATGGGCAACCAGGGGCACTCCGGCGACAACTTCTACCAGTACCGCGACTACTGCGAGCGCGGGATCATCAAGGACGTCGTGAAAGTCGTATCCCACATGAACATGCAGCGCCGCTGGCACAAGTGGGGCGGCAAGGTCGCGGGGTATCCGAAGGCGGACGAGATGCCGAAGACGCTCGACTGGGATTCGTGGCTTTCCTCCGCCCCGGCGCACGACTTCTCGAAGGACCTCGCCTACGGCGAGTGGCGCTGCTGGTACGACTACGGCGACGGCTGCATGGGCGACTGGGGCGCGCACATCATCGACACGGCCCACCGCTTCTCGCTCGGCTGCGACCTGCCGTCCGAAGTGAAGATCTCGAACCTCGAGGGGCTCAATCCGTTCGTCTTCCCCGTGCAGGACACGCTTACGATGACCTTCCCCGCGACGAAGGCGCACGGCGACGTCACGCTTGAATGGTGGGAGGGGCTCGACAACAAGCCAGAACTGCCGAAGGGGTTCCGCTATGCGGACAACAAGGGCCTCTTCCCGGCGAACAACGCCAACGACGGTCTCATCGATCCGCCGCTCAAGCCGGGCAAGGAGATATACCTTGCGGACGGCACGGTCTGGCAGGGCCTTTCGCACCACTCCACCCTCGTGCGCGTGGGCGCGCAGGACGAGAAGGTTCCGGCATTCGAGAAGTCGCACAACAGCCACTACAGGAACTTCCTCCTGGCGGTGAAGGGCGAGGAGGAGGCGAAGAGTCCGTTCAGCGTCGCCGCGCCCCTCTCGCAGGTCTTCACGCTCGGCGTGATCGCCCAGCGCCTCGGCCGCGGCTTCAAGTTCGACCCCGCATCGAAGCGCGTCGTCGGCGACGAGGAGGCGAACCGCCTGCTCGCCGGTCCCGTCCCGCGCAAGGGCTGGGAGGACTACTACCGGGTATGACCCCGGGCGGTCTCATGCGACCAACCCCGCCAGACATGTTTGCATCATTTTATGCAATAACCATGTCAAAGTTTCGCATTGCATCCGCCGAGCAAAAAATGCTATAATCATTGCATGATAAAAATCGGTCTTGCAATAGAACGTTCTCGTGCCTACGGGCGGCTTTTCTGTGAAGGCGTGGCCGACTACGCGCAGACGAAGGGGAATTGGTCGCTGGAGTTCATAGACGACCAGGATGTCGAGCTCGAGTCGTACGACGGCTTCATTTTCCGCATCATGGACGATGCAACTTCCGAACGTCTTCGCAAGCTCAACAAGCCTGTCGTCGACGTCTTTTTCAAGAAAAGCCGCGGTTTCGGCATCGTCGACACGGACAACGTGGCCATCGCCCAGCTTGCGGCGCGTCATTTCATCACGCGCAAGTTCGAGCACTTCGGCTTCTGCGGCTACGACGGCATCCGCTTCTCCGACGCCCGCAAGACGGCGTTCGCGCACTGCATCGAGCTCAACCGATACAGGTGCGATGCATACACGACTCCCACGAGGGTCCTGGAGTGCTTCGACAGGGATGTGATCAGCAACGAGCGCGTCGGCGAGATACCCGACGCGGAGGAGCTGGGCGCGTGGCTGGAGGGCCTGCCGCGTCCGTGCGGCGTCTTCTGCTGCCACGACCTCAGGGCGTACCACGTCGCCCGCGTCTGCCGCGAAAGGGGGCTTCGCATCCCCGAGGACATCGCGGTGCTGGGCGTGGACGACGACAGGCTCATCTGCACGTTCTCGACGCCCATGCTTTCGTCCATCGACCCGAACGCCTTCATGGTCGGCCGCCAGGCGGCGTCCGTCCTCGACAAGATGATGTCGTCCGACAAGGCGGCCGCGAAGCCGCCGACGCTGCTCGTTCCGCCGAAGGGCGTCGTAACGCGTCCGTCGACCGAGACGTACCCCGTCAATCCGCCTTGGCTGTCGAACGCGCTCGTCTTCATCCGCAAGCAGGTGTCGAGGAAGACGTCGGCGGCGGACGTCTTCCGCCATCTGGGGCTTTCCCATGCGATAGTGGAGAAGGCGTTCCGCAACGTCCTGCACTCGTCCGTCCAGCGCGAGATCATGAAGTGCCGCATCGAGGAGGCGGAGCATCTCCTTAAGACGACGCAGCTTTCCGTCGTGCGCATCGCCGGGCTCGCCGGTTTCGCGTCCGCACAGTATTTCTGTCGCTGCTTTTCCGCGGCGACAGGTTTGTCACCACAGGTATACAGGGAGAAATCATGCTCGAAAAACTGAAAGAAGAAGTGTTCGTCGCCAACCAGAGGCTCGTAGCCTCGGGCCTCGTCGTCCTCACATGGGGCAATGCGTCCGGCTACGATCCGGAGTCGGGGCTTGTCGTCATCAAGCCCAGCGGCGTCGGATACGATGTCATGAAGCCGTCCGACATGGTCGTAGTCGACCTTGAAGGCAGGATAGTGGAAGGGGAGCTGAACCCTTCGTCCGACACGCCCACCCACCTCGAGTTCTACCGCAACTTCAAGGGCGTTCGCGGCGCGGTCCACACGCACAGCGTCGAGGCGACGGCCTGGGCGCAGGCGTGCCGCGAGATTCCGTGCTACGGCACGACGCATGCGGACCAGTTCCACGGGCACGTGCCCGTGACGCGCTTCCTCACCGAGACCGAGGTCGAGGAGGCCTACGAGCTCAACACGGGGAAGGTGATCGTCGACCTCTTCAAGGACAGGGACCCCCTGGCGCAGCCGGGCGTCCTCGTCGCCGGCCACGCCCCGTTCACGTGGGGGCAGACCCCCGCGAAGGCTGTGGACAACGCGGTCGCCCTTGAGGCGATGGCGAGGATGGCGCGTCTTACGGAGCAGCTCGGCAGCAAGACGGAGCTTCCCGCCTACATCGGCGAGAAGCACTACATGCGCAAGCACGGTCCCAACGCCTACTACGGGCAGAAGGCAAAGTAAAACACAGGAAAAACAACAGAAGGGCAGAACAATGAAAGACTTCATCGAGGCCGGCAGGGCGGCCATGGGAATCGAGTTCGGGTCGACGCGCATCAAGGCGGTGCTCGTCGACGACAAGTTCAGGGTTATCGCGCAGGGCGCGCACGACTGGGAGAACAAGCTTGTGGACGGCGTGTGGTCGTACTCGCTCGAGGACATCGAGTCCGGCGTCCGCGACGCGTACGCGAAGTGCGCCGCAGATGTCGCGTCCAGGTACGGCGCGAAGCTGACGGGGCTCTCCGCGCTCGGCATATCCGGCATGATGCACGGCTACCTCGCGTTCGACGCGGGGGGACGGCTCCTCGTTCCGTTCCGCACGTGGCGGAACGTCATGACGGCCGAGGCTGCGGCGAAGCTCTCGGACCTCTTCAGGTTCAACGTCCCGCAGCGCTGGTCAATCGCGCACTACGCGCAGGCGCTCATGAAGAAGGAGCCGCATGTCGGGTCCGTGAAGCGCCTCACGACGCTCGCCGGCTGGGTCCACGGCAGGCTCTCCGGCGAGAACGTCCTCGGCGTGGGCGAGGCGAGCGGCGTGTTCCCGATCGACGCGACGACGGGCGACTACAACGCGCGCATGGTCGCGGCGTTCGACGCCGAGTTCGGCGGCGACGTGAAGTCGCTCCTGCCGCGCGTCGCGCCGGCCGGCGGCAGGGCGGGGACGCTTACGTCGGAGGGCGCGAAGTGGCTCGATCCGACGGGAACCCTCCAGGCGGGCGCGGTCATGGCGCCGCCCGAGGGCGACGCCGGCACGGGCATGGTCGCGACGAACGCCGTCGCGCCGAAGACGGGCAACGTCTCGGCGGGAACGTCCATCTTCGCGATGGTCGTCCTCGACAGGCCGATGAAGGGCTACTATCCCGAGATCGACGTCGTGACGACCCCGACGGGGCACGAGGTCGCGATGGTCCACTGCAACAACTGCACGAACGAGATCAACGCGTGGGTCGACCTCTTCAAGACGTTCGGCGGGCTCGGCGGGATGGAGGGCAATCCGTTCGGAATCCTCTTCAACGAGTCGCTGAAGGGCGATCCCGACTGCGGCGGCGTGGTGGTCGTCCCGTACCTGAGCGGCGAGCCGGTGACGGGCGTGCCGGACGCGATGCTGCGCGTCGTGAGGACGCCCGAGGCGAAGTTCACGCTTGCGAACTTCATGCGCGCCGAGATATACTCCGCGTTCGTCTCGCTCAAGCTCGGCATGGACATCCTCGCCAAGGAGGGCGTGGCGATCGAGTCGCTCACGGGGCACGGCGGAATCTTCAAGGACAAGGGCATCGCCCAGCAGTACCTCGCCGACGCGCTCGACACGTCCGTCACCTGCCTCGCCACTGCGACGGAGGGCGGACCCTGGGGCATGGCCGTCCTTGCGGCCTACGCGGCGCGCGGGGGTGCGCAGACTCTCGAAGACTTCCTCTCGAAGGAGGTCTTCGCCGGGGCCGCGAGCGAGACTCTCGCGCCGACCAGGGAGGGCGTCGCGGGCTTCAACCGCTACGCCGAGAACTTCAAAAAGGCCCTGGCGGGCTGAAATCGGGGCGTTTGCGCGCCTTGAGGCGTCACTGGTGCGGATTCGCTGCTGGCGGGTCCGCACCTGTTTTTGTCCATGTTTCCGTTTGACATTTGAAATGAGACCATGTATAATAATTCCCTGTCAAAAGGAGAAGGTTTATGAAGTGTCCAAAATGCGGCAAAGACGACGACAAGGTCCTTGACTCCCGTGCGGCTCGCGAGGGGGCTGCGATACGCCGTCGCCGCGAGTGCCTGTCATGCGGGCACAGGTTCACGACATACGAGGAGATCGACCGCGACGAAGTCCTGGTCGTGAAGCGCGACGGCTCGCGCCAGCAGTTCGACAGGTCGAAGGTCGACAAGGCCATCCGCCGCGCGTGCGGCAAGCGCCCCGTGAGCGACGAGCAGATCAGGACGATGATAGACCACGTGGTCTCGCGTCTCGACGGAGACGAGGTGAAGGCCGAGAAGATCGCCGACCTCGTCATGGAGGAGCTACACAAGGTGGACGAGGTCGCGTACATCCGCTTCGCGAGCGTCTACCGCCAGTTCACAGATGTAGCGCAGTTCCTTTCGGCAATAACGGAGATAGTCAGAAAATGAGAACCGACTACCAGCGCCCCCCCGTCCGCGTGGCCGTCATCGGCCTCGGGCGGTCGTTCTTCAACGAGCACTTCCCCGTGTTCAAGGCCCATCCGGGCCTGTTCAGGATCGTCGCGGCATGCGACCTTGTGAAGGAGCGCCGCGACATCGTTGCGCAGGACTTCCCCGACTGCCGCATGTTCCGCCGCATACCCGACATGCTGGAGGAGCGCGACATCGACCTCGTGGACATCGCGACGTGCTCGGGCGACCACGTGCATCACGCGCTCGCGTCGCTTGAGAAGGGGTTCTGGACGCTTCTCGAGTCCCCGCTCGCGCTCACGCTCGACGATGCGAACCTCGTTCGCGGCGCCGCCGCGAAGGCGAAGAACAGGCTGCTCGTATTCCAGCGCGGGACGTTCTCCCCCGACTTCCTGCTTGCGAAGTCGATGATGGGCGACCCGAGGCTCGGGGAGATACACCAGATAAGGATCCGCCGCGAGGACTACATCCGCCGCGACGACTGGCAGACCGTGAAGCGGCTCGGCGGCGGGGCGTCGTACTACGCGATGACGGACCTCGTGCTCCAGGCTCTCAAGCTCCTTCCCTCCCCCCCGATCCAGATGTGGAGCGAGCTGAAGCGAATAGCCTCCCTCGGCGACGCCGAGGACTACGCGCACGTGAACCTCAAGACGCGCGGGCTCGTCTCGGCGGACGTCGAGTTCAACGGCGGGGTGCTTGCGCCTGACAGGGCGCCTTCCTTCGTCATAAGGGCCGAGCGCGGCACCTTCAAGGTGCAGCCCGGCGCGACCGAGGGCGTGCTCACCGTCATCGACCCCGAGTACAAGTTCCCGCGCCGCCGCTCGTCGGTGCGCACGCCGGAGCTCGTTGACATGCACGAGGACATCCCGGTCGTCGAAATCCCGGTCACGCTCCCGAAGGGGACGATGTCCGGCCCGAGCGCCTTCTGGAAGCACGTCTACGACACCGTTCGCACGGCCGCCCCGTTCCCGCTCGCCCTCGAGGACTCGATAGACGCGGTCAAGTTCGCGCACCTCATGAAGAAGACAAGCCCGTTCGGGAGTTGATATATGGCGTCCATGACACAAAGTCTCGAGGACTACCTCGAAACGATCTACATACTCATCCGCGACGGCGGCTCGGCATGCGTCCGCGACGTCGCAAAGTCCCTGGACGTCAAGATGCCCAGCGTGGTGAAGGCGATCCACGAGCTCAAGAAGCTGGAGCTCGTGCTGCAGGAGCCCTACTCCGCTATAGAGCTGACCGAGAAGGGCAGGCGGCTCGCGAGGTCCGTGCTCGGCCGCCACACCCTCCTTCGCTCGTTCCTCGTGAAGCTCGGCGTCAGCCGCAAGACGGCGGACAAGGACGCCTGCCGCATGGAGCACATCCTGTCGGCAGAGACGCTCGACAAAATCAGGCTTTTTTCCGAAGGCAATAAAATTTCCGAAGGCAACAAAAAATGAAAAGTCAAATCAACATACTCCGCCAGCTCCAGGAGCTGGTCCTCACCCGCGACGAGCATCACCAGACGGGCGACGGCAGCAGGCTCGATGCGCTGAACGACGCGATCTTCGCGTTGCAGGACAAGCTGGAACCGCAGGTTGCAGCGCTCTACGACAGACTGTACAAGAAGAGCCACATCGTCATCGCGGCGATGTCCAACGGCTGCTGCTCCGTCTGCGGCATGCAGGTGCCGATCGCGCAGAGCCAGCAGGTGAAGCTCGCGCAGCATCTCGTGACGTGCTCCAGCTGCGGGCGCATCCTCTTCGCCGCCGGGGCTGAGGACGCGCTCAACGTGGCCGAGAAGCCAGACCGCGACGACCCGAAGACGGGTATCTCGCGCTTCAGCGCAGAGGAGCTCGTCGTCGCCGACCTCGGCGTCGAGACGAAGGCCGAGGCGATCACGGCGCTTGCGTCGCTCATGGAGAAGAACGGGTTCATCAAGAACGCCGATTCGCTCGTGACCGCCGCGCTCGACCGCGAGGCGATGCTCTCCACCGCCGTCGGCAACGGACTCGCCTTCCCGCACGTCCGCGGCGTCGAGGGCGGGGGGCTCACGATCGCCCTCGGCATCTCCAGGAAGGGCATCGACTGGGACGGCGAGAAGGTGCACGTCGTGTTCCTTTCCGCAATCCCGGTCGCCGTCTCCGCATTCTACCTGAGGCTCATGTCCGGACTCGTCCAGGCGTACTCGAAGAAGGACAACATCGACGCCCTGCTTGAGGCGACGGACCAGGCAACCCTCTGGAAGGCGCTCGTGAAGACGACGCGTCACACCGTCAAGTGAGGCGCGCGGCAATCCTACTCGCGCTGGCGGCGTCGCTTGCGTCGCCGGCGACCCCGGCGCGCCAGCAGGTGCGCGGGGCGGTCCGCACCGCCTACGTCAACCCGTACCGCCGATCGCCCTATGTCGGGGCGCTCTCGATGGACGCACGGACGGGGCGCGTGCTGTCGGCGGACCGCGCCGACGCCCGCGCATACCCCGCCAGCGTCACGAAGCTTATGACCGCCTTCATCGTCCTCGACGACGTGGCGGCGGGGAAGGTGTCGCTGTCCGACCCGGTCGTCGCATCGCCCACGACGACGAAGGCGGACGTCTGGCTGCGGCAGCCCAGCTGCACAGGCCTCAAGCCCGGCTCGAAGATGACCGTAGACGAACTCCTGAAGGCGCTTATGGTCAACAGCGCGAACGACGCGGCGATATTCCTCGCCGAGCGCTGCTCCGGCACGACGGCCGCGTTCGTCGACAGGATGAACGCCAAGGCGGCGTCCCTCGGCATGGCGGATACGGCGTACTACAACCCCAACGGACTCCCCCCGCCGCCGACCGCCAAGGAGCGCAAGTTCAACGTCTCCACGTGCTACGACCTCGCGAAGCTCGCCCGCGCGCTCCTCACGGAGCACCCCGAGATACTCAAGTACACGTCGCTCAAGACGTGGCACCCGACGTGCCTCGGCGTGCCGATCACGGATGCGAAGTCCGGCAAGCCCATCACATGGGTCAACCACAACAACGTGATGGTCAAGGACAAGCTCAAGGTCTTCAATCCGGATGGCAGGGAGGCCTCTGACGGGCTCAAGACGGGCTACATCGACGCCGGCGGAAGCTCCGTCATACTCACTGGCGTGAGGAACGGACGCCGCGCGATCGTCGTCGTCCTCGGGTCCGCATCCTCCAAGGAGCGCGACGAGGCGGCGCGGAACCTCCTTTCGGACGCGCTTGACTCGTTCTCCCTTTAGCGAAAGATGCATGTGCGCGGACTCGATTGGATAGCGCCCCTTGTGGCGGCTGCCGGACTCGCCGGCGCGCTCGCCGTCTTCGCCGCCGAACGCAGCTCCTTCAAGGACGCCGTCGTCGGCTGGGCGAGACACGACCTTGCTGAGCGCACGGAGCTTGCGTCCGCGCGTCTGCGCGAACCGCTCGAGACGGGGGATTTCGCCGCAATCCACCAGTTCGGCGCCGTATGCGCCGCCGACGGAGTGCGGCTTACCGTCACGAGCGCCGCAGGCGGACTCGTCTTCGACTCCGTCAGGAAGGGCGCGGCGATACCGGAGGCGATCTACGAGACTCGTCCGTGCGGCGAGTGGCGCGTCAGCCTCGGCCTCCCCCTGGAGCGCGTCCTAGCTCCGTTCACGCGCGCGGGGACGGGCTTCCTCCTGGCCGCGCTCATAGGCGGGGCCGGCGTCCTACTGGTCCTCCTCTCGACGTACAGGCAGGGCGTACGCTACCGCGAGCTCGCGCGCGTCGAGAAGTTCAGGCGCGAGTTCATTGCGGACGTCTCGCACGAGATAAAGACGCCCCTAACCGGCATCATGGGCGCGGCGGACCTCCTTGGCGACGAGGGACTCGACGAGGGCGCCTCGAAGAAGCTGATAGGCATGGTGAAGGGCGAGGCCTCGAGGCTCAACGACCTCGCGCAGAACATCCTCGACCTCGCGCGCCTCGAGCGCGAAGGGGAGGCCGTCAACCTTGTGCCGACCGACATCCCGGCGCTCGTCGGCTCGGTCGTCGAGCGCTTCGCCGCAAAGGCGGAGTCCGCCGGCGTTAAGCTCGACGTGGAGACGCCGGACGGCGGCTTGACCGCCGACGTCGACCCGGCGCTCGTGTCGCATGCGCTTTCGAACCTCGTGGAGAACGCGATACGCCACTCCAAGTCGCCGTCCGTCAAGGTGTCCGCCTCGCATCCGTCCCGTCGCGCGGGCGTCGAGCTGTCCGTCGAGGATCGCGGCGTCGGCATCCCGGCCGACATGCGCGGCAAGGTCTTCGACAGGTTCTTCCGCGTCGACCCCGCCCGCGCGGCGTCCACGGGAGGCGCGGGCCTCGGCCTCGCAATCGTCCGCCGCATCGCGCGCCTCCACGGAGGCGACGTCGCGCTTTTGCCAGTTTCGCCCTCGGGCTCAAGATTCACAATATCGCTTCCCGGACGACGCAAATGACACAGGACATTCCGCTAGAAGAGAAGTCCTCGGCAGCGACGCTGTCGGACATGGAGATATTCGTCTTCCCCGAACTCATGTACTCGCTTGTGCTCGCGAACATCGCGTCCCCGCGGCTCTGGGCGTGGAGGGACCTCGAGTGGTTCGCCGGAGTGCGCGAGATGCGTCCGAAAAAGCGCCTCCAGCGGCTGAGGCAGCACATAATGGACAACTACACCTTCAACCTCGACCTCGAAACGTGGGGCCTGACGCGGCAGGAGGTGGAGCTGAAGCGGTTCTCGCCGTTCATCCCGCCGGAGGACGTGTCCAGGTCCAACGCGCTTTTCGGCTACCAGGGCGACGTCTACTACTACGACATCGACATTCGCCGGCATTTCGGACTCGACAAGTACGACGGCAGCGTCATCCCGTACTGGAAGACCGAGACGGTCGAGGCTATGGACGCATTCAGGTACAAGGAGGGACACGTCGCGGGCGCGGGCGAGTGCGTGTCGCTCGCCGGACTCTACGCCGCTGCCGCGTTCGTCGTGTGCGGCCTCCCGCTGGAGTCGATATACCTGATGGCGACGCCGCTCCACTCGCAGAACTTCGTGGACGTCGACACGGGGATACTGACCAACAACCGCCGTCTCGTGACACGTGCGATGTGGTCCAACGGAACGGTCATCTCGCAGCAGGCGAGGCGCGCGCTCGAGCACGAGCGCGTAACGATAGTCTCGCATTCGACCGGCTGGATACACCTCCTCTACCCCGAGGCGACGATCAGCCCGTCCGCGTATTCCGACTTCTCGCGCAAGCTCGCGGGCTTCCTCGTTCCGCCGGAGGACGCTGCGGACAAGAGGCTCGTCGTGCCGCGACTGCCGGACGCCGGAAGGGTCCGCTTCGTCTCCGGCGGCGAGCCGCTCGGCCTTGCGCCCGACATGACGCGCGATGAGGTCGTTTCGCGCCTTGATGCACTGCGCGGGACGAACCGCGCGGCGGCGCTCGCGCCCTACGCGGCGCACGACCTGTCGCGCACGGAGTCCGCCCCGTTCGTGAAGGCCGCGCTTGAGCGCTCGCCCGTCTCGAAGGGCGCGCTTGCGGGACTTGGAGAGGGAGAGGTCGTGGAGAGGCTCCGCGCGCTGGGCGGGGATTCGATCTACGACGGACCCGCCAGGCTAGCGCAGCCGGACGAAGTGTGGAACTTCGGGCGCGGCGACGGCCTTGAGAAGTGCCTCGTGGCGGCGAATGCGCTCGGCGGGACGGAGATACGCATCGCCGACGGCGTGGCGCACCTCATGGACGGCGAGCGCATGCTGTGCTCCTTCCCCACATCCAAAACCGCTGTGCGCGAGCATGTCATCCCGCTAAAGTATTGATTCAACTTTCCATTGTACGGGCATTGTTTCTTTTGCCCCGTCCTCCTCTCCGAAGGCCAGGTCGTCGAGCGCCCTTAGTGACCGGGCGATCTATAGATGTGGCAAGGGCGCCCTCGCCCTTGCAGAGCGTTCTGGAGCAAGGCCGAGGCGGCCTTGCCACATCGACTACCAACTATCAACTATCAAAAACTTGTCAGAAAACGTGTTGAATGCCTAGTAGGGGGTAGAAAGGCATTCACATGAAGCACACACTCCGAAACATTACATTCGCACTGCTGGCAGTCTCCTTGGTTGCCACCACGACAACCACCTTCTGGCTCTACGCCAAAGTCCAGAATCTTCAAAAAGAGCGAAATTCCACAGTTTCCTCAAACATATCTCCCGCCCAAACGGGGACTGTCCCCGAGGGTAGGGGGACTGTCCCACAGGGGGAGGGGTCTGTCCCCCAGGGAGAGGGGACTGTCCCCCAGGAGACTGAGGGGGTGGGGACTGTCCCCGAGGGCAGGGGGACTGTCCCCGAGGGCAGGGGGACTGTCCCCGCGCCTTTGACCGTTAAGAGGTTTGAGTACAACGGAAGGGACGAGATCGGATTGTATCTGTCGGCAAGGCCGGATATGGAGGTGGTGAGGCATTATGTCACAGTCGAGCCGCTTGAGAGGGGGACGCTTTCCTTCTCCTTCAAGACACCCTGGAACTGGGATATAGGGCAGCGTTGCGACAAACTCGTCATCCGCGGCGATTTCGCCCACCGCACGAATGTGACGCTGAGGGTCCGGGCCGGATTCCCCGCCTGTGGAACCTCCTCGTCGACCAACCTTGTAGCCGGACCGCTGGAGGCGGACTATGTGCGCACCTTCACACGCAACGACGAGGATCCGAGGGTCGGCTTTGCGAACAACGGACGCTACCTCCCTCCCGCAGGCGCGCGCGCCGTCGCCATCTCCTCCGTCAACGTCCCGAAGGTCCGCGCGCAGATTCGCCGCATTCCCTCCGCAAACATCGTCCAGATGCTCGCCTTGGAGGAGTGTGCATACGACAAGGTGTACGCAACCTGGAGCTCGTGTGAGAACGACGGATTCATGACGGACCTTTCCTACGCCCCGACAGAGCGTTTCGTCGAGACGCCCAACGGGCTCAACATCAAGGAGACGACCTACCTCCGGATCGATCCGGACGACGGAGGCGCGACGAACGGGCTCTTCCTCATCACCCTCTCGCGGGCGGACAAGCCTTGCGGCGGTGACGACAGGTGGTCTGACAATCGCGCAATTCATCGCGTTGTCTGCCTTTCCGACCTTGGATTGAGCGTGCGCAAGGGCCCGGACTCCGTTTTCGTCTGGGCTACCTCCCTTACGCGGGGCGTGCCTGTGGGCGGGGCGGAGGTCTCGGTGTTCTCCAAGGCGAACATCCTCATCGGCAAGGGTGTTACGGACGCGAACGGATGGTCCGCGGTCAAGGTGGATGGAACGGCCTTAGCCGATCCGTGCGGTGTCGGCGGCGAGCCTTTCGCCGTGGTCGTCTCCATGGCGGACGGTTCGGACGCCTCGTTCATCGCCCTGACGGACGGCATGCAAGTCGACGAGCAGGCGTATGACTCCACCGGATGGAACCGCGACGAATACCTCGGTGCGAACGACGTGGACGCATTCCTCTGGACCGAGCGCGGCATATACCGCCACGGCGAGCCGATTTTCGTCCACGCCCTCCTGCGAAACGCCGAAGGCCTCGCTCCGAAGCCGTTCCCGATTCGTCTGGAGCTTGAGAGTCCGCTCGGCAACGTGACGTCATCCAGAAACGTCATGGCTGACCGCCTGGGCGCGCTTGCCGACGAGTCGTTCGCCGTCCCAGCCGAGCAGCCCGGCGGCAGCTGGACGATACGCCTCAAGACGCCAGGCGAGAAGGGCAGGGTGCTCGCCGCGCGGTCCGTCAAGGTGGAGGAGTTCGCCCCTCCGCAGATTCGCGTGAAGGTCGCCGCAGCGCGCTCCGCAAAGCCGCAGGACTTCCACTTCGACGTCACAGCCGAACACCTCTACGGCGGACCCGCCAGTGCGCTCGCCTGCGACGGCGCGGTCGTCTTCGAGGATGCTCCGTTCGCACCCGAGGGCTGGTCCGGCTGGTCTTTCGGCAGCGAAGACCGCGGACTGAAGCCGTCCTTCCGTGAGCTTGCGAAGGACGTCCTGGACGAGAAGGGTGCGCACGTCTTCTCCGCGCCGATATGGGCCGACTACGGCAGGCCGCGCGCTGCGGTCAAGGCGATTGCGCAGGGGACGGTCTTCGAGGACGGCGGACGCCCCGCCACCGCACGCGACACCGCGTTGCTCCACTACTACCCGTTCTACATCGGTTCGACGCTCGGCGCGTGGGTGCGGAAGCCTGAAGTTGGCCGTCCGGTCGTCTCCGTCGCATGCGTGGCGCCGGACGGAAGGCGCCTGGACGCTGCGCGCACCCTAACGGCCAAGCTTGAGCGGGTGGAGTCCGTCTACTCCTACAGGCGCGGCGAGGACGGCTGGGCGACGTGGGATTGCGAGCGCGTGAGGTCCGCCGTCGCGGAGCGCCTGTCGCTCGACGTGCCCTCCGGCGGCGACGCCTGCTTCGAAATCCCGGCGGACGCCTGCGGCGACTACGTGCTCACGATCGAGGACGCCGCGACGGGCGTCGCCTTTGCGCGCTCGTTCTACCTGAGCGACTGGGGCGACGGAAACGTGCGCGCACCGCTTGCGAACCCGGTCAAGGTGTCCGTCGAGACGGACAAGCCGTTCTACCGCGTCGGTGAGCGTCCGCGCCTCGTGGTTAAGTCCCCGTTCGCCGGCACGGCGCTCCTCAGCGTGGTCCGCGACGACATCATCTACTCCGAGGTGCTGGCCCTCACGAATGCGACGAGCGAGATACTGCTGCGTCCGTGCGCACGCGAATGGGCGCCGAACGCGGAGGTTCGGCTCTCAGTCGTCCAGGGAGTCGCCGCCAATGCGAAGGGACTCGCCGCCCGCGCACACGGCGAGGCGACGGTCAGGGTGCGTCCGGTCGAACGCGAGATCGCCGTCTCCGTGGCGGCGGAGAAGGCGGACGTAGCAGGCGACTCCACGGGCGGCGGACTGCGCGTGCGCGTCGTCGCACCAGGTGCGGAAAGGGCGGTTGTCACCGTCGTGGACGAGGGGATCAACATCCTTACAGACGAACGGACGCCGGACCCCGTCGGCTACTTCGCGCGTCCGCGCACAGGCGGTATCCACCACTCTCTCTTCGACCTCTACCACCGCATACTCCCCGTCCTCGGCGATGACGTCCTGAAGGCGGGCGGCGTTAAGACGGGCGGCGGCTACGGGGCTGAGATGCTCGGAAGGGTGAGCCCCGTCCCGACGCGGCGGTTCAAGCCGCTTGCGCTGTGGAAGCGCGAGGCGGAGGTCAAGGACGGCGTAGCTGAAGTCGTCTTCTCGCTTCCCGAGTTCGTGGGCGAGGTGCGCGCGAGCGCCGTCGCATACTCAGCATCTGCGGAGGGTGCGTCGTCCGTGCAGTGCAAGGTCTGCCCCTCGCTCGTCATGGAGCCGGACGCGCCGCGCTTCGCCGCGCCTGGCGACGAGTTCGGACTAACCATCCCGCTCTCCAACATGTCCGGCGAGGACGGCGAAATCGCCTACCAGGTGACTGACGGACGCTCCGTGAAGAGCGTCGCATCCGGGACGGTCCGCCTTGCGGCCGGCGAATCGACGGTTCTGCGCTTCACGGCGAACGCGCCGTCCGAGCCGGGGCAGCTCGCGCTCCGCTTCGTTACTGTCGGATGCGGCGAGCGGCACGAGAAGACGATCGAACTGCCGGTCCGTCCTGCGGTCCCGTGGCGCGACACGGCGGGCGTCGCCCTGCTCGATCCGGGAGAGGTGTTCGAACTGCCTGCGGACCCTTCGTCCGCCTGCGCGACGGACACGGTGTCGTTCGCCGTCTCCGGCACGCCTGTGGCGGAGCTGAAGGACGCATACGAGTGGCTTGCCGACTATCCGCACGGATGCCTGGAGCAGACGTCCTCCCGCATGTTCCCGCTCCTGCGTGCAACATCGTTCCTGCCTACGGGCGCGGCCGCAGGCGGACGGGACGTGGAGTCCGTCGTTGCCGCAGGCGTTTCACGCGTGGAGTCGATGGTCAGGGAGAACGATTTCGTCATGTGGCCAGACTGCTCCTACGCGCCGTGGGACGTCGAGGTGTCGCTCTACGCGGCGCACTTCCTCGTCGAGGCGGAGCGGACCGGGTGCAGCCCGTCGCCGGCTGCCAAGGCGAAGGTCATGCGTTTCCTCGCGAGGTGGGCGATGTCGTCGACCAACTCGATATCGGCCTACGCATGCCACACCCTGGCGCTCGCGGGGCGTCCCGAGAAGGACCGCATGCTGCGGCTCTATGACGACAGGGAGAGGCTGGACCTCCTTTCGCGCGCACGTCTCGCGCGGGCGTTCGTCGCGACGGCGGACCGTCCGCGCGCCGAGGCGCTCCTGGCGAACGCAGCATCGCCTGCGGACGTCCGCGAGGCGTCGTTCCTCCTGCTGGCGCTTGTAGAGCTGGATGGCGGCGATTCGCGCGCGCCGGCGCTCGTCAAGTATCTTCTTGCCAATCGCGTAAAGGCGCGCTTCTGCTGGGGGACGACGGGTGAGAATGCGCACGCGCTGCTGGCGCTCGGGGCTTGGTACGCGGCGCATCCGCCGAAGGAGGGGAGGCCTGAGGTCGTGTCCGATGGACGGAGGGTACGCAATACGGGACCAGTCCCCGCGTATGTGACGTGGCGCAGGAGGAGCCTGCCGCGGATAGAGGAGGATGCGGATGAGGAGACGGACATCGTGCTCAAGCGCGAGTACCTCGACTCGGCGGGACGTGTATACGACCTCGGAAGGGCGAAGTGCGGGGACCTTGTGATAGTGAGGTTGACACTCGGCTCAAGAGTTGTCCGCGACTGCGGCGACCTGGTGATCGAGGATCTCCTGCCGGCGGCGTTCGAGCCGGTTCTCGCGCCGCTTGATCCGGCGCAGCATCCGTGGCTTGAGGCGAATGCGCACGACTGGGTGATGAGGTCCGATGCGCGCGACGACAGGATGCTTGTGTTCTCGAAGCGTTTTCGCCTTTGTCCCGAAGCGCCGGAGACGTTCTCGTACCCGGTCCGCATCGTCACCCCCGGCGTCTTCACCCTCCCCGGCTGTACGGCGGAGGCGATGTACCAGCCGTCTCTTCGCGCTCGCATTCGCGCTTCGCGCTTTGGCGTGCGATGAGACGTCGCGCGCGACAAGAAAGGGCGTGGAGCAGTCGACTTCCCTGTCACTATCCATTCGCCTCCTTCAAGCCAACAGTATCAGGCATTTCCAATGCCCCTGAAACAACTCGATTTGACGCGCCTCGGACGAAACTTTCACCTGCTTTGCAGATACATTCGAGGCAGTCTAACCGTCCGTGTCACCCGCATTGGCCTCTGGAAGAACCATCCGCCGCGACACTTGACCCTACTCGACCCTATCCGACCCTAATCGACCCTATTAGACCCTTCTTGTTCCGTCGCGAGATGCGCCTGCGCCGAAGGCGTCAGGTTGGGTGAGCGCGTAGCGCGAACTGCGAAGCAGCCGCAAGGCCCCGCGCGACGGAACCCCCTTCATGGGAACAACTGACAGTGCTTGCGTCGCTCAGGGGGTTGCGTCGCTCCGCGACGCAACTAAGTCGAGTCACTTGAGATTCATGTAATAGTCGCTTCACATGGTCCGTCGCGGAGCGACGGACCCCCTTTGTAACACCCGTAATGTGTCCGTAATTGCCTTTGTGAGCCTAATTTCATGGTCGCGCGTAGCGCTCTTGTCCGACCGATTGTCCGCCTCGAAATCGTTTGTCAGAAAGTTCCGGCGGATCGTCCTATCTTTGTGTAAGCGCGAGAATGGGCTTGCGCGATAAAGAAGAAAGGAACCATACCATGAACAAGATCAAACTCATCGCGGCCTTCGCCGCAGTCGCATTCGCCGGAGCCGCGCTTGCCGGAGGACACATGGATGGCGGCGTGATCGCACACCACCACCATCACCACCACCGCCACCACTGGGGAATGCCCCCGCCACCTCCGCCGCCCCCGCATCACTGGGGAATGCCTCCGCCGCCTCCACCCCCGCCTCCGCCGAGGCGCTGCTGGCGGTGATTGAAGAGGTAAAAGCAAGGAGCCGACGGGTAAAATCTCGTCGGCTCTTTCCTTTGGTTCTTCAAAGAATTTAGTGGAACAGCATGCCTCTAAGTAATAGAAACTCCGAGCGTTGGGGCTCCCGCGCGTGCTCTTGCGACCGCTTCGCGGCTCGGCCTGCGGCCTCGGCCAACCCGACGCCTTCGGCGCGGGCGCATTCCCGCTCCGCAGCTTCGCGCCACTC
>CAMOCC010000052.1 GCA_946610035.1 uncultured Verrucomicrobiota bacterium | reverse complement strand
CCACGCCGTGCTGCCCGTCCTCCAGCTCGATCGTCTCATCCTTCTTCTGCGCCTCGGTAAGGGTGACGACGAAGAAGATGATGAGTTCGAACACGACGTCGATCATCGGCGTCATGTCGAGCTGTGGATTCTCCTGTGGCTTCTTTGCCATTTAGTGTCCTCCGTCCGCTTGACGGAACTTACGCGGGCATTTCGCCGCCATCCTCGGGCGCGACCTCGACGTTGCGAAGTCCGTTCAGGAACTCCATCGTGACCGCGGTCATCCTGAGGATGCGGCGGTTCGCGTTGTTTCTGAGAGAGTAGAACGCGGTGATGGACGGGATCGACACGATCAGGCCGCCGGCCGTCGTCCAGAGCGCCTGGCCGATCGAGGCGGCGAGCGCGGATGCGTCGCCGGCCGCGCCGGACGAGAGGGCCTGGAACGTAAGGATCATGCCTTGCACCGTACCGAGAAGGCCGAGCGACGGACCGAGGTTCGAGCACACGGATATCCAAGTCAGGCGCTGCATCAGCTTCTCCTGCTCGAGGTCCGAAGCCGCGTTCACCGCCTCCTGGATGACGTCGAAGCCCTCCTCGACGTGCTGGAACGCGGCCAGCAGGATGTTGGACATGGCGGACGGTGTGTTCTGGCACGCCTCCATGGCCGCCACGATGTCGCCCTCGCCCATCGCCTTCTGCACCTGGTCGATGAGGCGCTGGGGCATGAGCTTCTCGGGCTTGATGAGAATCGAGCAGTCCACGCAGAAGTAGATCGCGAGGATGCCGTCGCCGAAGAGGGCGAACCAGAGCAGCATGCCGACAATGCCGGAACCGAAGACGATATCATAGAAGCCGCCGCCCTTCTTGTTGGTCGAGCTCTTGCTCGCATCGGCGCTCACGGCCTCGCCGTCCGCCGTTTCAAGGCCCTGCGCCTGGACAGCCATGGGCGCCAGAACGGATCCCGCGACAAGCGCGAATGCCAACATCGATTTCTTGATTTTGCTCATTTGGTTTTCCTCGGTGTGTTTTTAGAGAAGTTTTATTCTCGTTGTTGTTGTTGAAATCACTGCGCCCCGATCTGCTGGGCCATCGCCTTCATGTCCTCGCCGCGCGCGGCCATGCCGATCTTCTGGAAGCTGTTCGCGGCGCGAAGGAGCGCCTCCACGCGGGCGGAGCGGCACTCGGGGTCGCCGTACATGAGCGCGACACGGAGGTACGCGTCGATGAGCGCCTGGCGGTGCGCGGCCGGGGTGTCGGCCTGGGCGATGACGTCCCCGCGCATGATAAGCGCCTGCGCGCTGGACTCGCGGTCTCCGTCCGAAGCCGCCTTCTTCAGGCAGTTCTCCAGCTGCGCCGTCTTGCCAAGCGCGAGGAGCGCCTGCCAGTAGGCGGGGGCGAGGTCGCCCTTGTAGGCCGCGGACTGGTCGTCTGCTATGATCTTCCTCGCCGTTTCGTACGCCTCCTGCGGCTTCGCCGGCGAGACGGTGAGATACGCCTTCACGAGGGCGTTGCCGGCCGGCTTGTCCCAGACGAGCATGCGGTAGTCCTCGACGATCTTCTTGAGTCCGGCGATGTTCTTGGACTGGACGCACTGGTCGAAGTTCGCGGGCTTGGGGATGTCGAGGCCCACGACGTCCGCAAGCGGGTACTCCGTCGTCACGTTGTTCTTCAGCACGACCTCGTACTTCTTCGAACCGGCCTTCCAGGTGATGTCACCGGACTTCGTATCCTTGTCAGTCTTGATAGTGCCCTTGATCGCCCATGCCGGCGAAGTTGCGACTACGGCGGCGAGCGCCATCAATGCGAGTTTTTTCATTTCGTTTTCTCCTTGAAAGATGTTCATGTTGTTGTTTACTCAGCGGACTCTGCGGGCGCCTCCTCGGCGGGTGCGGCCTCGGCGGGAGCGGCAGGCGACTCCTCGGCGGGGGCGGCTTCGGCGAGGGCGTCGGGCGCCTCCTCCGCGGGAGCTGCCTCGGCGGGCTTCGCGGGCGCCGACGTCGGCTCCTTCGCGCCCTTCGCGAGAGCCTCCTTTATGCAGCCGTTGACTTCGCCGCGGCGCTTGCCGTTCGGGAAGTAGCGCTCGTAGTCGCGTCCGTAGACGAGCACCTCGTCCACATGCTCGTCGCCCATCTTGAGCAGCGCCGCCAGGATGTCGGCATACGCCTTCTCGATGTTCTCCTTCTCCTTGGAGCCGAACTTCTCGATCGGCTTCTCGGGTGTCGGGCCCTTCGTGGTGATGAACGTCTGGAGCTTCGTAGTTGCGGCGCTGCACGCCTTGTCGAAGGCGTCCTGGTCGCCTGAGCGCTGCTCGGCCTCCATCTGGGCGAGGGAGATGTCGGAAGACATCAGGTCGATCCTGTCGAGCTGCCAGCGCGGCACGCGAAGCTGTCCGAGCTCGTTAGTGGCCGACCAGTAGTTCCTCAGCTTCCTGATCGCCATGTACGCCGCGCCGAAGTGGTTCCTGCGCTTTGCGGCGTCCTTCTCGGCGATGCCCTGCTGCATGGCGACGCCCACAAGCATGTCGCAGGCGTTCGTGACGAGCATCATCTTTGACATGCGCTCGTCCGCCATGAAGTCGTCAAGCGCCTCGCGCGCATCGAAGTACATCTTCTGCTCGATGAGGCTCTTGGCCTTGCCGAGGCGCGCCTTCGCGACTGTCGTGGGCTGGTTGGTGCCCGCAAGGCTCTCGGCCTTGGCGAACGCATCTGCGGCGAGCGACCAGCTCTTGGCGTCGACGAGCACCTCGCCGGCGTTCACGTAGTCGATCGGACGGTACTCGTTCTTGCCGTTCTCGAGCATCTCGCGGTATATCTCGCGGACCTCCTTGAGGACGGCCTCCTTCTTCTCCGGGTCGGGGAGCGTCTTCGAGTACTCGACGAGCGAGGTCGCGAGCTGGGGCATTGCCTTCCTAGCCTCCTCGGACTCGGGGAACTGCTCCTTCAGCCTGACGAGCGCGTTCTTGCCCTTCTCGATGTCGTCGAGCTGCGAATAGATGCGCCCGAGGAGGACGTAGGAGCGCTTCGCGTACTTGCCCTTGGGATACTCGGCGACGTAGTCCTCGAGGTTCTTGGCCGCCTGCCTGCGGTAGCCCTCGACGCGGTTCGTCGGCACCGAGAGCCTGTTCCAGCAGTCGCCGGCGAGGTAGAGCGCGCCCTCGCGCAGCCCGTCGTACTTCTCCTTCTCGAGCGCCGTGACGCTCGGGCTGGCGATGTTCTTCTTCGCCTGCTCGGCGAAGTCGCGGAACTGCTTGATGCCGCGGATGATCTGGGCCGACCCGTCGCGCGTCGCCTTCACCGCCTCCTCGGACTCGGGGTCGAGGTCCTTCGCCCTGTCAAGGAGCGCGAGGCCGTCCTTCTGGTAGAGGACCGCAAGCGTCATCTGGGCCTGCATCTTCTGAAGATCCTTCTTTTCGCCCTCGAGGACGCCCACGTACTTCTTCATGTACTCGATGGCCTTCGCGCTGTCGCCCATCTTGCCGTAGCAGGCGCTCAGGTTGGCGAGCGCGGTGAGGTAGAACGGAGACTTCGAGTAGTTCTTCTCCACGAAGCCGTAGTAGTCGATCGCATCGCGGAGCTTCGCGTCGCGCTCGGCGATGAGGGCCTCCTTCTCCTTGCGGACGGCCTCGTCGTCCTCCTCGGTCACGGCGGACACCTTGATCTCGTTGGCGGCGTTCAGGGCCTCGCCCGCGAATGACGCGGCGATCTGCGCCGCCTGGATGTGGGAGTTGTAGCTGGAGAGGTAGGTGGTGTAGAGCTTCTTGGCCTCCTCGGCGTCGCCCATCTGCTTCACCTTGCTGGCGACCCTGAGCGCGGCGTCGCCGGCCTCCGTCATGATCCGCTTGTCCTTGCAGCCGCCGAAGCGCTCGGCGAGGTACCCCGCGACGGCGTAGGCGTAGACGAGGTTCTCCTCCTTCGCGGCCTTGTCCTGCGCAGTCATGGCAAGGGTAAGGTAGGCGGAGGCGATGTTCTCGATCGCGCGGATGGATTCCATTCTCTCCGGGTAGTTCTGGAGCGCGACCAGGTAGTCGTCGATCGCACCCTTGTAGTCGCCCTCGGCGAACTTCTCGCCCGCGTTCTGGAACTGCATGCGGATGACGAGGGCGACCTGCTCGGGCGTCGCGTGCGTCTTGATCTGCGCGCCGTAGGCGGTCTTGGCGAACTCGGCGATCTCCTCGTGGAGCTTGCCTGCGGCGGGCGCCCAGACGGACTGCGGGAAGCGGAGGTATACGTTCACCGCGTTGTTGAACGCACCCTGCTGGTTGCGCTTGCCGTTCTTGCCCTTCGCGCCGAAGAGGAGCGACTTGATCTTCTCGTCGTCGCGCTTGGGCTTCTTGTACTCGGCCTGCGCCTCCTTCCAGTACTTCTCGGCCATCAGGTAGCGGCACTGCGGCATCGGCGACTGGCGGAGGTAGCCGAGACGCCCGTCGGGATCGGCCTTCTCAAGCTGCTCGTGGATGTCCTGCAGCTGGTCCTTGTAGTCGTTGATGACGGCCTGCGCCTTCTCGGTGCTGCCCGACAGGAGCTCGTAGTACGCCTTCATCGCGATGGCGCGGCCGAAGTAGAGCGTAAGGATCTGGTGCCAGAGAAGCTCGTCGATGTACTTCTTCGCGGGCTGGAGGAACTTGGCGCGGGCCTTGGGGTCGGCCTCGGAGGCAAGGCGCAGATACAGCTCGGCGGTCTCGCACGCAACGTTGCACCAGGCACTCTCCTCCTCGTCGGAGAGCTTCATGTTGATCATCTTTAGCAGCGCGTCGTATGTGTGCGCCGCCTCCTCGAGCCTGCCGCTGCCGACGAGGATCTGCCCCCACTGGTACCTGGCCTGGCGCGTGAATTCAAGAAGCGCCTTCGACGGCTTCTGGTTGTTCTTGAAGAAGTCCTCGTATATCTTGGAGCAGTCCTCGCGCTTGCCGCGCGCGTAGAGGTTGTTCGCAAGCTCGAGACGGGCGGCCCAGTACTTCGCGCCCTTGCGGTCGGGCAGTGCGGCGATCGTCTTCTCGGCCTCCTCGAACTTGCCGAGGGCCAGCATGCCGCGTATCTCGATCGCGAAGAACATGGCCTCGGACTCGGGCCACTTCTTCTTGGTCGCCGCGATTACGTCCTCCGCGAGGTCCGGAAGACGAGCGTCGATCAACGCCTCGACATAGGCGATTTCCGCCTTGAGGGCGGGGTCCGTCTGCTCTGTCGCCTCGCCCGCAGGCGCGGCAGCCGCCTCCTGCGCACGCGCAGCCGTCCCGAGACAGGACAGGGAAAGCGCGGTGCAGCCTAAGATGGTTAGTCGCTTGCAACTCATGATGGTTAAAAGTATACACCCAAAATCTGGAAAAGGCAAGGGGGAAATTGAGGAAGGTGGCGAACCGGGGAGGCTCGGACGGCGTTGAATGGCGGGCGTGGGACGAGTGGCTCAGTCCGCCGAAAACGCCGCCGCGCAGTCCGCGGAAATCTGCGCCTTTAGCGCCGAAATCGACTCAAAACGGCATTCAGGCCTTAAAAAACGCAATATAGAGACCGTTAATTCGCCCCCGGACTTCGCCTCGGACGGCACAGGGCCAAGGAAGTGCACCTCCATCACGGGTTCCCTCCACGCCGCATCGCCCATGGTGGGGGCGGTGCCGAAGTTGGCGACGCCGCGCACGCCGCCGGCCTCGACGGCGTACACCCCGCGCGGCGGCTCGGCCAGCCGCGCGGCTTCGCCGTCCGCGCCTGTTTTGATGTTGACCGTCGGGCAGCCCAGGCTCCCGCCAAGCCCCTTGCCGGCGAAAACGACGCCGCGCATCGTCCACGGACGCCCCAGCATCGCGTTCGCAAGCGCGATGTCGCCGGCGGCGATTGCGGACCTTATCCGCGTCGAGGATATCCTCTCCCCTTCGACCGTCCTGAACGGCACGACCTCAACGTTGAAGCCCAGCCGTCCGAGCAGCGCCGCGTCGCCGCGTCCGCCGCTGCCGAACCGCCAGTTCTCCCCGCACCGGAGCGTCAGGGTCCCGTCGTCGCGGACGCCTCCAGCCGCCTTGAAGCGCCCCGGAGCGCCCCTCAGGTACTCCGCGAAGCGCTCAGGCTCCATCGCGGCGAACTCCGGCGTGAAGTCGAGGGCGGCGACTTCCCTCACGCCCGCCGCGCGGATGGCCGCGATGCGGTCGGGGGCGGACATCAACAGCCGCGGCGCGCGCTCTGGCGCGAGCAGTTCGAGCGGATGACGCTTGAAGGTAACAGCCGCGTCTACGCCGTCGAGGATTGCGCGGTGCCCGAGATGGACCCCGTCGAAGAATCCCACGGCGATCTTCATGCAAGCGCCTTGGAAAGCGGTGTCACCAGAGAAGGGAAATCGGACGGCTCGGTCTCGAGTATCCTGCTGAACGGCACCGCGTCCGCCACGTCGTACCTGCCGACCTTCACGCGCCTGAGGCTTTCAAGCGCCGCGCCGCATCCAAGCGCCTCCCCGAAATCGTTGACGAGCGTCTTCGGAAGGAGCCCCTTGGACGCCTTCAACTCGAAGGAAAGCGAATTCCCGCCGCTTTGGGCGACGTTGAAGCGGTACACGTGCGCGAGGAACGGCTTGTGCTCGCCGGTGTCAGCGACTTCGTACGAAGCGGACCCCTCGCGGCGGATCGAGCACCAGCGGCTCTCTGTCTGGAAGACGTCCCCCCTGAACTCGGGGAGCGCGGCGGCAATCGACTCGGGCGTGACTGCGGACAGTGCGACGCCGGGCTGCGCCTCCACGGGCGTTCCGTAGATGTCGTGGGTGTTCGTCCTCGTCCCGAGGCGAATGACGCCGGTGTATTCGCGGTCCGCCCCCATTACGTCCCCGACGAACTTGTTCGCGTCGTTGAGGAGGATGACGAAGAGCCCCGAGGCCATCGCGTCGAGCGAGCCGCCGTGGCCCACCTTCACGAGGTTGAACTTGCGCCTTACGACCTTCACCACGCTTGAGAAGGCGATTCCCGCCGGCTTGTCGACGAGGAGGAACCCGTCGAGGCTCTCAAGCATCCTTAGCTGCGTCAGGTTCGCCATTTTCCGTTTCCAGCTTGTCGAGGAGCGCAAGAACCGCGTCGCCGCGCTCCAGGGAGAGATCGAGCTTGAAGACGAGACGCGGAACGAACTTCATCTTCACCTGGCGGTTGATGAGCTGCTGGAACTTGCGTGCGTTGTGCTGGAGGTGCTGGACGCCGCGCTCCTTGAGGGCGTCGTCGCCGAAGACGGAAACCATGACCGTCGCGTCGCGGAGGTCCTTGCCGCACTTGACCTCGGTGACGGTGAACAGCCCCGGGGCGACGTCGTCGCCCTGCATCACGGAGTACATACCCTCCGCGATGACGCGCTTCAAAAGCGAATTCACCCTCTCTAGCCTGTCTACCGCCATATTATGGTTCGTGGTTGGTGGTTGGTGATTGGTCCCTCTTCCCTCTCACAAACTCCTCGGCAGCTGCTCCATCATGTAGCACTCGATGACGTCGCCGACGGCGAAGTCCTCGTAGTTCGCGAAGCAAACGCCGCACTCCTGCTGTCCGGTGACCTCCTTGACCTCGTCCTTGAAGTGGCGCAGCGTCTGCACCTTGCCGTCCCACACGACTTCGCGCGCCTTGCCGCGCTGGATGCGGTAGAGCTCCTTCGCGACGAGCTTGCCGTCGAGCATCTGGGAGCCGGCGATCTTGCCGAGCTTGCCGATGTCGTAGATCGCCTTGATCTCGGCGTGGCCGAGGACGACCTCCTTGTACTCGGGCGGGAGCAGGTCGAGCATCGAGTTCTTGACGTGGTCGAGAAGCTCGTAGATGATGCGGAAGGAGTTGATCTTGACGCCGTCGTGCCTCGCCTGCTGCTGGACGCCGGAGTCGTTGCCGATGTCGAAGCCGACGATGATCGCCTTGCCGGCGGCGGCGGACTTCACGTCGGTAAGCGAGACGTTGCCCGTCCCCGTGCCGATCACGTTGAGGCCGACCTTCGCGCTCTTGATCTGCCCGAGCGCCTCGACGATCGCCTCGAGCGACCCCTGCGTGTCGGACTTGACGACGACGTTCAGCTCCTTCTTGCCCTCGGCGGCCATGCGGGACATGAGGGCGTCCAGCGTCGCGGCCTTGGATGTCGAAAGCTCCTGCTCCTTGCGCTCCTGCGCAGCCTCCTCGGCGAGCGTCCTCGCGCGCTTCTCGTCGAGCATGACGCGGAACTCCGCGCCCGCCTCCGGGACGCCCGAAAGACCCGTCGCCTTGACGGGCATGGAGGGCGGCGCCTCCTTGATGCGGCGACCGTGGTCGTCGATGAGCGCGCGGACCTTGCCGAAGTGCTCCCCGATGAGTATCGCGTCCCCGACCTTGAGCGTTCCGCCCGTGACGAGCAGCGTCGCGCAGGGTCCGAGGCCCTGCTGGAGCTCGGACTCGATCACGTAGCCGTTCGCGCGGCGGTTGGGGTTGGCCTGGAGTTCGAGGACCTCGGCCTGGACGAGGATGTTCTCGAGAAGCTCGTCCACGCCCTGTCCCGTAACGCCCGAAACCGGGCAGCAGATGATGTCGCCGCCCCAGTCCTCGGGGGTGAGCCCCTTCTTCTGGAGCTGCTGCTTGACGCGGTCGATGTTCGCCGTCGGCTTGTCCGCCTTGGTGATGGCGACCATGATCTGGACTCCCGCCTGGCGCGCGACCTGGATGCACTCCTCGGTCTGCGGCATGATGCCGTCGTCCGCCGCGATGATGAGCACCGCGATGTCCGTGAGCTGCGCCCCGCGTGCGCGCATCGCGCTGAACGCGGCGTGTCCGGGGGTGTCGAGGAAGGTGATCTTCTTCCCCGCGATCTCGACCTGGTAGGCGCTGATCTGCTGGGTGATGCCGCCCGCCTCGCCCGCCGCGACGTGCTCCTTGCGGATCCAGTCCATGAGCGTCGTCTTGCCGTGGTCGACGTGTCCGAGGAACGTGACGACGGGTGCGCGCGGCTGCAGCGTCTCGGGCGCGTCCTCGGGAATGAGGTCGTCCGCGTCGATCGCCTTCAGGACCGGCTTCGCCGCCGCCTTGTCGCGGGCGTGCTCGATCGTCACCTTGAAACCGTACTTCTCCGCTATCTTCGTCGCGACGTCCGGCTCGACGCGCTGGTTGATCGACGCGAGTATCTTGAGCATCATCAAATCCGCGATGAGGCGGTTCGGCTTGATGTTCAGCTTCGCCGCGAGGTCCTTCACGACCACCGCGCCGCGGATCGAAATCTCCTTCGCCTCCTCGTTGACGCTGATGCGCCCGCCCGGCTGAGGCGCGGGGCCGCCCGCGGGACGCGGGATGCGGAGCTTGTCGAACGACTTCTGCCCCTCGCGGCCCTTCTTGTCCTTGCGGCTGCCCCTCTCGCCTTCGTCGTAGTCCACGACCTTCGGGGGGCGCACCTTCGGCTGCGCCGCGACCGTGATGCGGATCGCCGGCGCGGGGGCGGCGTGCTGGAGCGGCTTGAAGCCCTTGGAGGTGAGGCCGACCTTCACCTGGGGGGCCGCGGGCTGCGCTGGCGCCGCCTTCGGCTTCACGCCGGGCGCCATGCGGATCGTCGGCTTCGCCGGCGCCACGTTCACCGAGATGACCGGCTTCGGCGGCGCGGGGCGCTGCGGCTTGCTGGGCTTGATGGAAATCGGTGCCAGCTTGACGGGTTCGGACCCGGCCGCCTCCGCGGCGGGCGCCTCGACAACGGGGGATTCGACTGCGGGAGCGGGCTTCTTGACCGCCGGGGCCGGCTTCGGCGGCGGCGGGACGAACTTGATCGTCGTGTCGACAGCCTTGCCGGCGGCGGCGTCCTTCGCCTTCGCCAGGTGCCTGTCAAGGGATTCGCGGTCGGACGCCGCCTTCTCGCGTATGAACGACGCCGCCTTGGCGCTCTTCGACGCGCGCCTCTCGGAGACGTCGTGCCTGTCGAGGCGGGAGACCGCCTGCTTGAGGGCGTCCAGCTCGCCGACGTCTATTGTGCTGATGGCGTTCGTTACCTCCGCCCCGCATTCCTCGGCCGCCTTGAGGACGTCCGCGCTGGTCACACCAGCCTCCTTAGCCAATTCGTATACTCTCATGCCGAAACCTCTGACGAAATACCTCTGCCGCGCCCTGAAGAACCATTAGGCGTCCTTCTCGCCCTCACCGCCGCCCTCGCCGCGCGTGAGCGCCGCAACTGCCTGCGCCGCCGCGTAGACGCCCTTGGCGGTGACCTCGTCGAGGCCCGTCATGGCGATGAACGTCGATTCGTCCTCCTCGAGGATGCCGTCCGTCGTGAGGAAGCCCGCGTCCGCCATCTGCGTCGCGACGGCCGTGGAGATGGAGAACGTCTCCGCCAGCTCCTTGATCGCCTCCGCCTTCTGGTCCTCGAAGGACGCCGTCGCCATCGACTTCTTGATCTCGACGTGCCAGCCGGTGAGCTTGGTGGTGAGGCGGACGTTCTGCCCTCGCTTGCCTATCGCGAGCGAATACTGGTCGGGGGCCGCCACGATGTGCACCGTGTTGGGCTGGACGGGGTCGATCTCTATCGACTCCAGCTTCGCCGGCGCAAGCGCGCCCGCGACGTACTGGCGGATGTCCTCGTTCCAGCGGACGATGTCGACCTTCTCGCCGGAAAGCTCGTTGACGATCGCCCTCACGCGGCTCCCCTTCTGCCCGACGCACGCGCCGACGGGGTCCACGTTCTCGTTCGCCGTCCTGACCGCGAGCTTCGCGCGGTAGCCGGGATCGCGGCTCACGCCCATGATCTCCACGACGCCGTCGGAGATTTCGCTCACCTCCAGGCGGAAGAGCGCCTCGACGAACTTGCCGCTCGCACGGCTCAGGATCACGCTCGGGCCCTTGGCCTCGGGGTCGACGCGGAGGATTATCGCGCGAATCGCGTCCCCGACCTGGTAGTCCTCGGTCGGGATGCGCTCCTTCGCCGGAAGGAGCATCTCCGTCTTGCCGACGGTAACGTAGGTGTCGCGGTGGGACACTGCGGAAACCGTACCGGAGACTATGTCGCCGATACGGTCCTTGTACTCTGAAAACGTGTTTGTGCGCTCCGCATCCCTGATCTTCTGCATGATCATCTGGCGCGACGTCTGCGCCGCAATGCGCCCGAGACGCGAGGCCGGCATCTCGACCTGGACGGTGTCGCCCTCCTGGACGGGGTTGCCGTGGTTGTAGCGGACGGCCTTCGCCAGCGAGATGAAGCCGGGGCCGGCCTCCTCGTCGGAACAGACGAGCGTGTCGTAGACGTGGAGTGAAAGGTCCTTCCTGTCGATGACGACGCGGAGGTCGTTCGTGACATCGCGGTTCTTGCGCGCAGCCTGGCTTATAGCCTGTTCAATAGCGGTAAGAACGATCTCGCGGCTCACGCCACGCTCCGTTTCTATGTGCTGGACCACGGCCAGCAGCTGACTGTTCATCGCCATTCTCCTTCACTCCTTCCTGTCAAAAATCAATACAGTATCCCCGGCAGTCCGCCTGGATTGCCGAAAAAACTGTAGGTATTTTATCAAAAATGGGGGGCGGAAATCAATAGAGAGTTGAAAATATTTGAGTCTTCGGGCATTTGCAAGGCCAAAAAAGGGCGTCTGCGAATGCAGACGCCCGTAGGGGTTATCTTCTAAGGTTGAAAACAGTTCTTCAGCGTTCGATGCGATATTGCGGGTGACGGACCTCCTTTCTTGCGGTAACTGTGGTACAGCCGGCTCAGAAGGCGTCCGCCGCGTCGTCGACGCGCTTCATCCTGCGCTCCGCCGCGTTCTTGCGCGCCTCGGCGCGTATCGCCTCCGTCTCGTCGGCGGCGACGGTCAGCATCGCGTCGTCCCACGCCCCGACAACCGTCTCGTAGTCGCGCGAGGCGCCGGCGAGCGTGGCGACGACCCAGCGTCCGTCGCCGATGTCGAAGGCGTAGCGCGGACGCGACCAGCTGCACAGGCGCGCCCATGTGCCGTAGCGCTTCTCAAGCGCCTCGAGGAGGTAGTGGCGGCGTCCGCGCGCGCCGGGGTCGACGGACTCCTTGGCGCAGGCGAAGACCTTCACGACCTTGTGCGTCGTGGGCGTCACGTAGACGTAGTAGTCGTCGAATCCGGCGAGCGCCTTCTTCGGCGTGTACCCGGCCCTGAGGAGCGTCGGCTCGTCCACGTCCTTGACGAAGTTCGTGCCTTCGAAGACGGACCCGAACTCGAGCCCCAGGAAGGACGAGTTGTCCGCCTTGGCGGCCGCATTCTCGTCCGCCTTCGCCTCCTTGGCGAGGCTCACGAGCCCGACGTCGCCCACGGGATAGCTCTGCGCGTATTCGCTGGTGGACGTCTCGAGGACGTTCCCCGCCGTGTCCGTGGTCGTCCGCGTCTCGCGCCTGCGCTCCGTCACCATGCTGCCGTTGGTGGTGACGTTGCATTCGGTGAACGAGCGCGTGACGCTCCCGTTGTCGTTTGTGACGGAGACGGATTCGGACGTCTTCGCCGTTGTCGCGCCGTCCGCCTTCGCGGCGTCCGACGCCTTGCCGCAGGCCGAAATGACCGTTAGCGCGAAAACCGTGCCGACGGCGGCCGCGACGATGACCTTCTTGCTCTCTTTCATGTCAGTGTCCTTTCCTTTTCCTCCCGGGGACCATTCCCCCGGGGAACGACACTATGATACCATCCCAGTGTTAACGCAATGTTAACGGATTAGAAAAAAAATGCGCGTGGTCTGGCGGCCGAGGACGGGATGGATTCACCCGCGGAAGATGAAGAACTTGCGCAGGAAGTAGTTGAACATGAACGAGACGGCTATCTCGACGAAGACGGCGAGCGTCGTCATGAGGCCGAATGAATTTATGAGGACCGACCCGATGCCCGTCGCGACGGCCATGGCGAGCCCCGATACGCCTATGAAAAGGCCGAACTCCTTCCACCACTTGAACTTCCCGGCGCGGAACACGAAGGCCCTGTTCATGAGCCAGCAGAAGACGTTCGCGACCACGAAGCCGATAGACGTCGCGACGGCGAAGCGCACGGCCCTGACGCCCTGCGAGACGTCGACGGCCGTGAGTCCCAGGTACTTCACGGCGAAATCGTCCGCGGCGAGGCACTTGAGCGCCGTCGCCGCGAGGACGTAGAACACCGCAGTCTGGACAAGCGTCGCGAGAACCCCCACGACGCCGTATTTAACGAACTGGATCAACGGCCCGGCCTTCGCCGGGGAGAGTATCTTCGGCAGAACGTCAGACATTCAGCTGCGAATCGTCCTTCTTGACGTCTATGACGCCCATCTTCTCCAGCTCCACCGTCTCGATGCCGAGGGGCTTCGCCGTCTTCCATCCGCCGCGCGTGAAGTCCGGCACGTCCACCGACATGCCGCGGTTGAGCGCCGACTTCTCGGACAGCTCGCAAAGGCTGCACGAGGTGGCGAGATCGTAGACGTCCATGTCGAGCGGAAGCCCGTTCTGGAGGCAGTAGCTGAGGCGCAGGTCCATGAGGAAGTCCATGCCGCCGTGCCCGCCCATCTTCTTCGCAAGCTCGCCCGCGACCTTCCAGAGGGGGTGGCGCCACTTGTTGTAGATCTCATTCGTCTTCTCGGGACCGAACCACGAGTGCGCCGAGTCGCCGGGCTTCTCGGCGAGGGCGATGCGGAACGGATAGTCGTTGAGGCAGCCCTGCGTGCCGGAGAGGAGGTTTATGCGCGAATACGGACGCGCGCTCGTGACGTCGTGCTGGACCATGATGGTGCGGCCCTTCGCCGTGCGGATCACGGTCGTCGACATGTCGCCGCACTTGGGATGGAGCTTAGCCTGCCAGCTCTCCTCGCCGAACTTCTCCTTCGCGTAGAGGTCCATGCCGATCTGGGCCGAGGAGACGCACGTAAGGTACTCCATCACATCGCCGCGGTTGATGTTCATCGCCTGCATGATCGGCAGCAGCCCGTGGGTCGGATAGGGGTTGCCGAAGTGCTTCGCGTTCCACATGAGCCGCCAGTAGCCCTGGTAGCCGCCGTCCACGGGGTCCAGGTAGTTGAGCGACCTCAAATCGTGTATGTACGCGCCTTCGCCGTGGACGAGCTCGCCGAGAACCCCGTTCCTGGCGAGGTTCAGCGTCAGCATCTCCACTTCGCCGTAGCAGCAGTTCTCGAGCTGCATGCAGTGGCGGCCCGTCCGCTCCGAAGTCTCGACGCAGGCCCAGCACTCCTCAAGCGTCATCGCGGACGGCACCTCGATGGCGGCGTGCTTGCCGTGCTCCATTGCGTAGAGCGCGATGGGCGTGTGAAGGTCCCAGGGCGTCGCGATGTAGACGAGGTCGATGTCGCTTTCGCACATCGCCTTCCAGCCGTACTGGCCGGAGTACTCGGCCGCCTTCGGCTTGCCGTTGTCGGCGAGCCACTTCTGCTGACGCGCCACGCGGTCGGGATACAGGTCGCACAGCGCGGCGACCTCGGTCCCCGGAATGCTCGCCAGGCGGTGGACCGCGCCGGGTCCGCGCATGCCGAGCCCGACGACGCCGACGCGCACCTTCTTCAGCGGCGGCGCGGCGAAGCCCGACATGCTCCCGCAGCCCCCGAGCTTGACGGCTCCTGACGTAGCGCAACCGGCCGCAGCCGCGGCTGCGCCCATCCATGCCGTTCCCTTAAGGAATTCACGACGATTCTGCAACATCTTTGGTTCCCCCTTTCATGATGTTAAAACGCACCCATTATATCACATAATGAGTGCGCTTTTCCAGCCTAAATTTTTGCACGCGTCAGACGCCGCCGCGTCCGCGCAGGGAGCCGTGGCTCAGGAAGCCCTCGTACTTGCGCACGAGAAGGTGGCTCTCCATGATGCGGAGCGTGTCGAGCGCGACGCCCACGATGATCAGCAAGGACGTGCCGCCGAAGAAGCTCGAGATGACCCACGGCACCTTGAGCGAGTTCGTGACGAGAATCGGGAGCACCGCGAGGAGGAGAAGCCCGATCGCGCCGATCAAGGTGATCTTGGTCATGACGTCGTCGAGATACTCGGCGGTCGCAAGGCCGGGGCGGATGCCGGGGACGTAGCTGCCGTCCTTCTTGAAGTTCTCGGATATCTCGATCGCGTTGAACTGCGTCGCAACCCAGAAGAACGTGAAGAAGACGATCAGGGCCCCGTAGAGAAGGATGTGGACCGTCAGCGCCCTGGCGCTGCCGCTGCCGCCGATCGCCAGGGCGATGTCGTTGAGGCGCGCGCTGCCGCCCATCGCCGCCGAGAGCCACTTGAGGACGGCCGAGAGTATCTGGAGGAGCGGCTGGGCGAAGATGATCGGCATGACGCCCGTGTAGTTCACGCGAAGCGGCATGAAAGTCTGCTGCATGCCGTAGGTCGCGCCGCCAACGAGGGAGCGGCGGGTCGAGTGGATCGCGATCTTGCGGACGCCCTGCGTCAGCGCCACCGTGCCCATCACGACGACGAGGAAGATGCACAGCATGAGGACGAGGCCCATCGGGTTCTTGTCCACGACGAAGTACTTCTGGTACGCCGCATTGACGGCGGAAGGCAGGCGCGAGGCGATGTTGATCATGATGATGAGCGAGGCGCCGTTGCCGATGCCGAACGTCGTGATCTGGTCGGCGAGCCACATGACGAAGAGCGACGCGGACGTCATGCCTATCACGGTCATGAGGTGGAAGCCGAGACCGGGATGCGGGACTATGTTGAGGTTCGCGAACCCTTCGCCGAGCATCGCGGGGTTGGAGAGCGCCGTCGCGATCGCCCATGCCTGCACGACGCAGAGCGCAATCGTGAGGTAGCGGGTGATCTGCGCCAGCTGCTGGCGGCCGTTCTCGCCCTCCTTGCGCATCTTCTGAAGCGAGGGGATGATGGACGAGAGGAGCTGGATCACGATCTGCGCCGAGATGTAGGGCCAGATCGAAAGGAAGCCTATCGAGCACTGGCTGAGGGCACCGCCCGTGAAGAGCTCGAACCACCCGAGGAGGTTCGCGCCCGTGGACTGCATGTCGCGCGCACGGTCGAGAGCCTCGCCGAGCGCCGCCCAGTTCACACCGGGGGTCGGAATCTGCGCAATAAGACGGCACACGAACACAAGCCCGAGCGTCACCAAGATTTTCTTGCGGAGTTCCGGGATGCGGAACGCGTTCGAAAAGCCCTTCATCATCGACATGATTTTATTCTCTCCTATTCCTTGCTTTTTTGGAAATGTTTCGTTAATTATACCAAAAATGTTGGTGTCTTATCAAGTGCGCAGACGATGTTCTTTTCATGCGCCGCGCTCCATGTCGCGCCTCATCGCCTTGTCCTTCAGGCTCTCCCGCTTGTCGTGCAGGGCCTTGCCGCGGCATACGCCGAGGGCGACCTTTATGCGGCCGCCCTTCAGGTAGACCTTGAGCGGGATGAGCGTAAGCCCCTTCGCCTCGGTCTTCAGCCGGAGCTCCTCGACCTCGTTCGCATGGACGAGGAGCTTTCGCATGGACTTCGGCTCGTGGTTGAAGCGGTTGCCGAACCTGTAGGCCGCGATGTCCGCCCCCACGAGCCACAGCTCCCCCTTGAGGACCGCGCCGTACGCGCCGGAAAGCGAAACCTCCCCGTGGCGGACCGATTTCACCTCGGTACCACGCAACTGAATACCGCACTCGATCGTGTCGAGTACGGTATAGTCGTGCCTCGCCTTCCTGTTCTCGGCGAAGACAGGGTCGAATTTCGCGTTTTTGGCCACTTTAGTCGGCGAAAAGCGAATTGACGTTGACGCGCTTCTGATTCCACTTCGTCTTGGCCTCCTCGGCCTTGGCGATGGAGTCGAAGTCGATCTCGGCGATGAGCTTGCCCTCGGCAACCTCCCTGAGCGCGATGTCGCACTTGTCCTCGTCGAGGGACTGGGGCCTGACAAGCGGCTTGGAGCCGCCGATGAGCTCGCGCTCGCGCTTTGATATGAGATTGACCAGCACAGGTGTGGAGGGTATCTTCTCGTGTGCCTTTTTCAGAAGTTCGCTGTTCATTCGCTCTTTTTCTCCGTTTTGAAGTGTATATTATACTAAATTTTGCGGTAGCGTTCAACCAGCTCATTGTACTTCGGCGAGCCGAAGAAGCCGCAGGGCCTGAATTCGGGGCAGAAGCCCCTGTATACGCATTCGGGTACGCAGCACTCCGCCAGCTCCGGCTCGACCTTGGCGATCTCGTCCACGACGAGCCTCCAGGCCGCGCGCGTCTCGGGGCTCGCCTGCCCGCAGAGGCGGCGGCGCGAGATGAACATCACCGCCTGCGCATTCGCGAAGCACTCGTGCACGACGGGCGCGTCCTGCGTCTTCGCCGTCCGGTCCTCGCCGGTGCGGTCCGTCCGCTGCGTGGATACGAAGTGCTCGATGCCGTATTTGTGGCGGACGAAGTGCACGCTAACCCAGTACGGGAGGTCCTCCCACTTCCAGTTGAAGCATAGCTTCCTGATCGGCGAATGCTCGGCGAGGAGGATGCGCTTCTTCCACCTGGAGGACGGCTCCTTGGTCCCCTCGTCCTGACGGATCGTGGTGCGCGCCGCATCCGCGACCTCGCGCCACGTCCCCTTCACCTTCATGAAGCGTATCTTGGCCATGTCGCCTCCCCCCGTCAACCTACCTGGCCGCGCCGGTCAATGCGGGGACGACGGTCTCGACCAGGTCTTCGGTGTCGAACTCGACTGCCAGAGTCACGGTCGACCCGCTTCTCTTCACCTCGACCGCCTTGCGGAGCAATCCGCCCAGACTGCCGCCCAGTTTCTTCAGAACCCCCATTTCGACGGTACCGACCTTGCGCAGGGCCTTTTCGATGACCTCCGCGGAGCTGCCCGCTCCTGCGGCGGCGATGCGGTTGCCGAGGACGGCGATGTTCGCTGCGCCCTCGACGGCGTCGGCAAAGAGGTCGGACCCCGCCTTCACCGTCAGCGTAGAACCGAGGACGTCGTCCGTGACCTTGACGTCGAGCATGACGCCGCCGACGTCGAGAAGCATCTCCGCGAGGTCCTCGTCGCCGCACTTCTCGCCGAATTCCTCGATCTCCCTGCGGCAGCCGAAGAGATCCGCCATGGTGGCGGCATCAGCAGTCTGGATGCGCAGGACGGTGTCGCCGTCGAGGTCGGTGAGGTCGTCGAACGCGTCGGACGTCTCGCCGTCGCCGTCCTTGTAGAGCTTCACCATCCTCTCGAGGACGCCCGCGGATGACGCGGCGACGGCGATCACGTATGTGTCGTCGACGAAGGCAAGGGTCGAACGGCCGAGCCCGGGGAGGACGCACGTGAGCGCCGGAGCGCCAGCCACCTGGGACTCCTGTCCGCCGACAAGCCCCTTGACCATGTCGACCAGCGTCGCGCCCTGCTCGTTCTTCGCCTTCAGGTCGGCCTTGACGACGATAGCAGGCGCCGGCTCGGGCGACGACTTGTCCATGCCCACCGTCGCGACGGCCCACTCGACGTCGAAGCAGCGGAAGTTCTTCTTGTACTGCTCGATGGCCTCCTCGTACGCCTTCTCGGCCTCTTCGCGCATCTCCTTCGGGAGCTCGTCTATGACTACTTCGACGACGTCCTTGACGTTGAAGATCGCCTTGTCGATGTCGACGTAGGCCGCAGCCACCGTGTTCGCGGGAATCCGCGGCTCGCCGCCGCAGCCGGCGAGGATGAGGGATGCGGACACCGCCGCGACGATACCAAGTATTTTTTTCATGGATTCTGTTACCTTTCTTGCAATTAGCAAACTCAACGGACAACGAAGTTGACCATCCTCTTCGGGACGGCGATGACCTTGACGATCGTCTTCCCGTCGAGGAACTTTGCGACGTCCGGATTCGCCTTCGCCGCGGCCTCCATCTCGGCGGGCGTCGCCGCGACGGGAACCTTGACGCGTCCGCGAAGCTTCCCGAGCACCTGCACGGGAATCTCGATCTCGTCCTCGACGAGCGCCTTCGGGTCGTACTCCGGCCACGGCTCGTATGCGAGCGTGCCGTCGTGCCCAAGCACCTGCCACAGCTCCTCGCCCAGATGCGGCGCGAACGGCGCGAGGCAGAGGACGAACTTCTCCAGGAACTCCCTGGGGAGGTCGCCCGCCTTCGCGTACTCCTCGGCCTCGTTGACGTAGACCATCATCGCTGATATGCCCGTGTTGAAGTTCATCGTCTCGATGTCCTCGCCGACCTTCTTGACCATCGTCGCGAGCGTCTTCGCCTCGGACTTCGTCATTGCGCGGTCCGAGGCCTTCGTCTCGGTGACGAGGCGGTTCGCGCGCTTGAGGAAGCGGTGGACGCCCTCGACGCCCTTGGTGGACCACGGCTTCACGGCCTGCAGCGGACCCATGAACATCTCGTAGAGCCTGAGCGAGTCGGCGCCGTAGTCGCGTATCACCTCGTCCGGATTGACGACGTTCTTGAGCGACTTGGACATCTTCGCCGGGAACTCGACGAGCTCCT
>CAMOCC010000051.1 GCA_946610035.1 uncultured Verrucomicrobiota bacterium | reverse complement strand
GTGGCTCCCGATCATGAAGGCGATCTCCGGCGGCGGGCTCTACCAGTACATCCAGGCCGTCCAGTCGTTCCTCGCGCCGCCGATCGTCGCCGTCTTCGTGATGGGCCTCGTCTGGAAGCGCATGAACCTTCGCGGCGCGACATGGGGCCTCTCCCTCGGCTTCATCCTCGGCATGTGCAAGCTCGCCGCGAACGCGATCTGGGGCGGCGCCGACGGCTTCGCGCTCATCCAGGACTTCTACTTCTCGGGCATCCTGCTTGCGGTCTCGATTGCAATCGTCGTCGTCGCCTCCCTCACGGCCCCCGCGCCGGAGCCTAAGCTCACGACCGGGCTCACCTTCGCGGGGCTCGACGAGAAGTTCAAGAAGGAGAACCGCGAGAGCTGGAACTGGATCGACGTCGTGTCCAGCTGCATCGTCGTCGGCCTTGTCATCTGCGCCTACGCCTATTTCTGGACGTGGCTGGGGTAGTAGTTAAGAGTTAAGAGTTCAAATGAATTTAGGGCCGGAAGGCCGTTACATCAACATAACAACCAAGGAAACAAAAATGAACAACATGCCTGAAATCAAGCTCGGGATCGTCGGTGTCAGCCGCGACTGCTTCCCGATCGCACTCACCAAGAGCCGCCTTGCCGCCCTCATGACCGAGGTCAAGAAGGCCAAGCTCGCAAACGTCGTCGACTGCCCCGTCGTCATCGAGAACGAGGTGGACGCGATGAAGGCACTCGCCTGGACGAAGGAGAACGGCGTCAACGCCGTGTGCATGTTCCTCGGCAACTTCGGTCCGGAAGGCCCGACCACGTTCTTCGTCGAGAAGTTCGGCAAGCCCGCGATGGTGCTCGCCGCGAAGGAGGAGTCTAAGAAGGGCCTCGCCTCCGACCGCGGCGACGCCCTGTGCGGCGTCCTGAACTTCTCCTACTGCGTGGGCCTCCGCCGCCTTCGCGTCTACATCCCCGAGTTCCCGAACGTCACCGCCAAGGAGGCAATCGCCGAGCTCGCGAAGTTCACCGCGATCGCCCGCGTCGTCAACGGCCTCAAGAGCCTCAAGGTGTTCGGCTTCGGTCCGCGCCCCGAGGACTTCTTCGCGTGCAACGCGCCGATCCAGCCGCTCTTCGACCTCGGCGTGAACGTCCAGGAGAACTCCGAGCTCGACCTCCGCGTCCAGTTCGAGAAGATGGCGACGCGCACCGCCGAGATCGATGCGATCGCGGCGGACATGGCGAAGGAGCTCGGCAAGAAGCGCAACACCTATCCCGAGATCCTCAGGCAGCTCGCCCAGTTCGAGCTCGCGCTCACCGACTGGTACGAGAACAAGCGCGGCGCGGCCGAGTACGCGGTCTTCGCGGACAAGTGCTGGCCGGCTTTCCAGCCCGTGTTCAAGTTCGAGCCCTGCTACGTCAACTCCCGCCTCGCGGGACGCGGCATCCCGGTCGCCTGCGAAGTCGACCTGTACGGCGCGGTCTCGGAGTACATGTGCCAGTGCGCGACCGAGCTCCCGGCGACGCTCCTCGACATCAACAACTCCGTCCCGGACGATCTCCTCAAGAAGGGCGAGAAGCTCCACGGTGCGCAGAAGCGCGACCTCTTCATGGGCTTCCACTGCGGCAACACCTGCGGTGCGTGCATGAAGAACTGTGCGATCAAGTACCAGCTCATCCAGGCCCGCCTCATGGGCAAGGACATCACGAAGGGCACGCTTGAGGGACAGATCAGGCCCGGCGACACGACGATGTTCCGCCTCCAGTCCAATTCGGACGCGAAGCTCGTCTCCTACATCGGCGACGGACAGTTCCTCGACGTCGATCCGTGCTCGTTCGGCTCGATCGGCGTCATCGCGATCCCCGAGTTCGCGCGGTTCTACCGCCACGTCCTCGTCCAGAAGCGCTTCCCGCACCACGGCGCGTTCGCGTTCGCGCACTGCGGCGGCATCCTCTTCGAGGCGCTGAAGCTCCTCGGAGTCGCGGACATCAACACACCGAAGCCGGCGGGCGTCCTCTATCCGGACGAGAACCCGTTCTTCGCCTAATGCCGAAGTAGATACAATACGGAAGGAAAGCCATGTACACACTGGGAATCGATTCAAGCACGCAGAGCATAAAGGCGCTCGTGTACGATACTGATGCCAAGAAAGTCGTCACAACCGTGGCGGTGAACTTCGGGAAGGACCTTCCCGAGTTCAAGTCGCCCGACGGCTTCCTTCCGAACGCGGATCCGCTCGTAAGGCGGGCGGATCCGCGCATGTGGCTTTCCGCGCTGGGCAAGGTCCTCTCGCGGCTGCATGAGGTCTTCGACACGTCCAAGATCGCCGCCATCGGCGGCGACGGACAGCAGCACGGAAGCGTCTACCTGAACAAGAACTGGGGGGAGGCCCTCGCCGGCATGTCGACGGCCGATCCCTTCCTTCTGATCGACCGCTTTGCAGGCGTCGCCAGCCGCGCAGAGGCCCCGATCTGGATGGATTCCTCCACGGGCGAGGAGGTCAAGGAGCTCACGGCGCGCTTCGGGGACAAGCTGAGGCGCGTCACCGGATCCCCCGCAATCGAGCGCTTCACCGGTCCGCAGATCAGGAAGTTCGCCAAGGAGGATCCCGCAGGCTGGGAGGCGACGACCAAAGTCCATCTCGTAAGCTCCTTCCTCTGCTCAGTCCTCGCGGGCGAGGATGCCCCGATCGACACAGGCGACGGCGCGGGGATGAACCTCCTCAACCTCGAGAAGCTGGACTGGGACCTCGAGATATGCGAATTCACCGCGCCCGGCCTTAGGGCCAAACTGCCCGCAGTCGCCGTGCCTGGCGCAAAAACCAATCTGAGGCTCGCCAAGTATTTCGAGAAGTTCGGCTTCAAGGCCGGAATCCCGATCGTGCCATTTACGGGCGACAATCCCGCGAGCCTCGTCGGAACGGGTGCGGACAAGCCGGGAGTCGCCGTCATCTCGCTCGGGACGAGCGACACCTTCTTCGCGGCGATGCCCGAATTCAAGACCGATCCCGATGGCTGCGGACACGTCTTCGGCAATCCGTCAGGTGGTTTCATGTCGCTTGCATGCTTCAAGAACGGCTCGCTCGCACGCGAGAAGGTCCGCTCCATGGTCGGCTGCGACTACAAGTTCTTCGACGAAGGCGCGTTTGAAGAAATCGCCGCCAACAACCAATCACCAACCGCCAACCACCAGCTTCGGGCATTCCCGTACTTCGAGAGCGAGATCACTCCGATACACGCTGCGACGGGGATAGAGGCCGACTTCGACTGGGAGAAGGCGAGCGACGCCGAGAAGGTCGTCTCCGTCATCCGCGGACAGGTCCTCAACATGTTTGAAAGGACGCGCTGGATCGGCTCGTTCGACACGATCCGCGTCACCGGCGGCGCCAGCCGCTCCAAGGGCATCCGCGACACGATCGCCGAGGTCTTCGGGGCGAAGGTTGAGACGCTGGACGTTCCCGACTCCGCCGCGCTCGGCGGCGCGATACTGGCCGGTAGGGCGGTATGATTAGGGTCGGTTAGGGTCATTTAGGGTCATTTAGGGTCGGTTAGGGTCGAGAAGGGTCGGAAATAATCATTTCACAAAACAACAAAGGGGAAAATATAATATGAAGCAGATGAAAGATTACGAATTCTGGTTCGTGGTGGGAAGTCAGTTCCTGTACGGACCCGAGGTGCTCGCCACCGTCGAGAAGCGCGCGGCCGAGATGGTGGAAAAGCTAAACAAGGGCGGGAAGCTTCCGTGCAAGCTCGTCTTCAAGACGATAGTGAAGACGCCCGAGGAGGCGACGAACGCGGTCAAGTCCGCGAACTTTGACGACAAGTGCGCCGGCATCATCACGTGGTGCCACACGTTCTCCCCGTCCAAGATGTGGCTGAACGGGCTCAAGCTCCTGCAGAAGCCGTGGTGCCATCTGGCGACGCAGTACAACCGCCACATTCCGGACAAGGAAATCGACATGGACTTCATGAACCTCAACCAGGCCGCCCACGGCGACCGCGAGCACGGGTTCATCGGAGCGCGCCTAAGGAAGTCGCGCAAGGTCATCGCCGGCTTCTGGCAGGACAAGGACGTCATCGAACGCCTCGGTTCGTGGATGCGCGTCGCGGTGGCGGTCGACTTCTCGAAGAATCTCAAGGTCATGAGGTTCGCGGACAACATGCCGAACGTCGCCGTCACCGAGGGCGACAAGGTCCTCGCCCAGGAGGTCCTCGGCTGGCAGGTCAACACCTGGCCCGTCGGACTCCTCGCTGCCGAAGTCGCGAAGGTGACGGACGCCGAGGTGGACGAGCTCATGAAGGAGTACAGGAAGCTCTACACGATGAACACTAAGAACATCGAGTCCGTCCGCTACCAGGCGAAGGAGGAGATCGCCATGAAGCGCATGCTCGACAAGGAGGGCTGCAAGGCGTTCAGCGACCACTTCGGCGACCTCTTCGGACTCGAGCAGCTCCCCGGGCTCGCCGCGCAGCGTCTCATGGCGCAGGGGTACGGCTTCGGCGGCGAGGGCGACTGGAAGGTCGCCGCGCTCCAGAGCGTCGTCAAGGCGATGACCGAGGGACAGAAGGGCGGAACGGCGTTCATGGAGGACTACACCTACGAGCTCGAGCAGGGCAAGGAGCTTTCGCTCGGCGCCCACATGCTCGAGGTCGATCCGTCCGTCGCGGCCGGCAAGCCGAAGATCGAGGTCCATCCTCTCGGCATCGGCGGCAAGGCAGACCCCGCGCGTCTCGTCTTCGAGGGGCATTCCGGCAAGGGCATCGTCCTCTCGCTCATCGACATGGGCGGACGCCTTCGCCTCATCTGCCAGGACATCGAGGCGGTGAAGCCCATCTACAAGATGCCCAACCTCCCCGTCGCCCGCGTGATGTGGAAGGCCATGCCCGACGTCAAGACTGGCGTGGAGTGCTGGATCATCGCCGGCGGTGCGCACCACACGGTGCTCTCCTACGATGCGACGGCAGAGCAGATGCGCGACTTCGCGAGGATCATGGATATGGAGTTCGTGCACATCACGAAGGACTCCACGCCCGAGAAGCTCGAGCAGGAGCTCTTCCTGAACGACCTCGCGTGGAAGCTCCGCTGAAAAAGGGGCGCTTGAGGTACAAAGGCGCCATATTCGACCAGGACGGACTCCTCTTCGACACCGAGATCACGTACCAGCGTGCTTGGATCGAGGCGGGAGTCCGCCAAGGCGTCGTGATTCCGCCGGAGTTCCCGAGGCGGTTCTGCGGCATGGCCCCGAAGCTCATCGAGGAACTTGTCCGCAAGGAGTATCCCGAACTCGACGCACCGCTCTACTGCAGGACGGCGGTCGAGCTCGCCTGGGAGAGGCAGCTCGCGTCCGTCCCGCCGAAGAAGAAGGGTCTGGACGAGATGCTCCGCTTCTGCCGCGCAAACGGCGTCAGGACGGCTGTCGCGTCCAGTTCGACGCGCAACGTCGTCGAGCACAACCTGACGGCGTCCGGTGTGCGCGGATTCTTCGACGAAGTGGTAACGGGAGACGAGGTCGAGCACGGGAAGCCCGCGCCGGACATCTTCCTCCTCGCCGCCGCGCGACTTGGACTCGACCCGCGCGACTGCTGCGTCTTCGAGGACGCGTTCAGCGGCATACGCGGTGCGAACGCCGCCGGCTGCGGGGCGGTTCTCATTCCCGACCAGTCGCAGCCGACTGAAGAGATACGCCGGATCTGCCGCGTCTTCGGCGATTTGTCGTCCGCAATATCGGTGTTTCCCTGATTCCTGCCGGACGTAGGGCGGGGGTGCCCTTGCCACATCTGAACTGTTTCTTTTGCCTTGGTCAAACCGGGCGATTTGACCAAGGCCGGACTAAGTTCTGCCCTGCCTCCCGGATTGCCGCGAGGCAGGAGAGATCTTTCTGCGGCGCGGCTGGAACCCGCGTCCTGCCGCAAAAGGGGGCAGGGGTCCCCGAGGGGGCTTCTGGAAGCGGCGGAACGGATTTTGATGCGTCGGGGGAATCGACTGGGTCGGGTCTTGGACTGGCCATCGTTTAGACCTGGAGTCTAAACATTTCTAGCTGTTCCGCTGCCGCCTGCGTTTTCTGTAATCTCGCATCGTTTCGCCTGTGCGGGCAAGAAACATCTTCTTAACGAACGCGTCTGAACGGTAGCCGCAGTGTGCGACTATGGTGGCGATTGGTAGCTGCGTCCTTGAAAGAAGGTCGCATGCCTTCTCGAAGCGGTGTTCATGTATTTCCGCGAGTATTGTGCGCCCGGTCTCCTTTTTGAATTGAAGCGTCCCCATCCTTCGCGAGCAACCCATCTCCGTGATGATGTCGTCAAGGCTGATCGACTGGCTGCAGGCGTTCCGGCGGATGTATTCCAGTGCGCGTCTTACGCGAGGACTCGTCCCTGACGGTGCTGCTGTCGAGCCCCGTTTTACGAGCCTCAACGGTCCGTAGAACTCTACCATTCCCTTCCCCCCTCTTCCCTCTTCCCTCTTCCCTTTCCCCTCTTCCCTTTTTCCTATTTCCTTCGCCAGCATCTGCGCGAGCCGGTACCCAGCACCCTCGAAGTCAGGCTCCGCGCTGGTCAGCCCAGGCGATACGGATTCGCTGAACATCTCGTCGTTGTCGATTCCGGCAATCGCGACGTCGTCTGGTATTGCGAGTCCTGCCGCAGTTGCGGCATGGTATGCCTTTATGGCGCAGTCGTCGTTTGCCCCGAGGATTCCGCACGGCCTGGGCAGTTTGACGATCGCCTCCTTGAGCCCTGCCTGGGGCAGAACCGTAACTGAATTCCCCGCCGCCTTGACGTCCTTCTGGAACTGTGCGAGGCGGTCTCTGTCCCAGTGCAGGTCCTTTCCCGTCCCGATGTATGCGTATGATTTGCATTTGAGCTTCAGAAGTTCTCCGCCGGCAAGCATGGCCTCGGCCGCTGAATCGTGCAGGAGGCAAGGATGCTCCAGGGATATGCAGGCGGGATCCAGGTCTAGATAGACGGTAGGGACGTCGCGGAAAAGAATGTCGGGCGGCGCGCCGTGGCTCATCGCGCAGTCCACAAGGCAGCCGACGGGATGCCATTCCTTCAGTGCGTTGCGTATCTCCGTCGGACTGTTGAAACGGTTGATCACCTGGATGAACCATCCGCGCTCCTGCGCGAACATGTGTGCGCCCGCCAGCTTCTGCCGCCAGCTCTTGCGGAGAGTCGACTGAAAGAAAAGTATGATGTCCATGGTTGAAAGTATAGCATAACCATTGCCCAAATGGATATAAAATCTTAACTCTCGATGTATTGCCCGATTAAGTTGTTTTGTTTCGCACAATCGTGTATGTTGTGCAGGGGAATAGTTTGACGGCGATCGGCTGGATGCGTCGAAGTGGAGCTACCGCACCAATTTCTGGGGACAGCGCGCCTACTGGTTCGCGACAAAAGCCAACGTCGCGGTCTTGTGGTGGATTGCCGCTGCCACGTGGCATGGTGCAGATGTAATTTTGGGCGGATACGACAACGTTGAGCTGCACGGCCTCGGTTCGCCCATCAACTGCCTCGGCCGTCGCGTTACTTCCTACACCACCCGCGACGCGAAGGGGATCGCCAAGCTGCCGGCAATGGTGCCGTAAGTGCTACCAGTTTCGGCACGGATTAGATCTTCAGGAGGTGCTTGCGAAGCGCGATTGCGACGGCTTCGCTTCGGTTGGCCGCGCCGATTTTCTGGAAGAGCGCGATGGTGTACTCCCTCACGGTGGTCGGCGTTATGCCAAGCTCTTTTGCGATGTCGCTGTTCGAGAGCCCGCGTGAAATCGATTCCAGGATTTCGCTCTGTCTATGCGTGAGGGGTTCGATGGGCGGGTCGCTTGCGAGGAGTTTCGCGACGCTGGGCGATATGTACGGCTTTCCGGATGCGACGGTTCGTATGGCCGTTACGAGCTCGGTGTCGGCTGCCGACTTGAAGACTACGCCCTTTGCGCCGTAGCCCAATGCCTTGGCGATGAGGTCGGACGTCGGGAAGGTGGTGAAGAGGACGATCTTCACCTCCGGCATCTTGCCCATGATTTCAGCCGTTGCCTCGACTCCGTCGAGAACAGGCATCATCAGGTCCATCACGACCACGTCGGGCTTGAGCCGCAGTGCGTCCGCGACGGCGGCCTTGCCGTTTGCGGACTGTCCGACGAGTTCGAAGTCGTTTTCCATCTCCAAAAGCGTGGCAAGCCCCATCCTGACTATGGAATGGTCGTCGGCAATCAGTATGCGAATTTTCCCGTCGGTCATGGGGAGGCCTCCGTCTTTTCCTGTTTTATTTGCATGGATACAATCGCCTTGGTGCCCCTGCCGGCCTCGCCGTGCATTGATAGCGTGCCGTTGTAGTGCGCGAGGCGGTCCTGTATGCCCAAGATCCCAAAGTGTCCCTGTTCGCCCCCCGGTGCGGAGGATTCGTCGTAGCCCGTACCGTTGTCGGTGACGGAGAAGGAAAGCACGTCTCCCTCGAAATTGCCGGCGATGCGCAGTCTCGTGGCGTTGCCGTGGTGGATGGCGTTGACCGCGAGTTCGCGGATTATCTGGAGGATTACGTGGGCCGTGGCATCGGGAATCCTGCGCCTCGACACGGGGAATCGGACCGCCAGCTCGGCGTCGCCCGTCAGCGGCCTTAGCATCTGGCGGACGGCTTCCTCGAAGTCCGGCATGTCGAGTATGTTGTTCCTCAAGTCCCACAGGCAATATCGCAGCTCCTCGCGTGAAGAGCGAAGGGCGTTCTCCGCGACGGCCAGGTTTTTGAGAGACTTCTCGATGTCCGTCCTCGCGAGCGCCTGCGCGGACTTGATCTTCAGCGCCACGCCGGTCAGTATCTGCGAAATGGAATCGTGCAGCTCCACGGCGAGACGGGAGCGTTCGGCGGCCTTGGACTCCGCAGTCACTCGTGCTACCTGTTCGCGGAAAAACCTAAGCCCCATCCTCCTTGCCGCATGGCTGAGGGCGCGATTCCAGGCGAGGAAGCCAACAAGGAGCGCAAGCAGTGCGCCGATGACCCATGCCAGCCGGGCTGGGGTCCACCAAGGCGGATGTGCCACGACCGTCACGTCGTCCGGCGACCTAAGCACAAGCGTGAAGCCCTCGGCCTGAGGGAAAGGCGCAGTCGGACGCCAGTTGTCGATGTCCACCCAGCAGACGCCCGTCGCGTCAACCGTCGATCCTGGCTCCAGCATTTCAACGACTTCTGGGCACGAACTGGCGTCGATCGGAAAGGTTATGCCGTCGCTTTCGGCGAAGACCGTGCGGTTGCCGACTTCCGGGTCGGGTATGATGCGGACGGCTGATCTGATTCTGACGGTCTGCCCGTGAAGTCTGGTGCTGATCAGCAGCTGGCCGTCCGCCTGCGTCATGATCTCTCGGGCAGTCATTTCCATTGGCGGAGGCGCTGCGGCGTCAAAGGGCTCGGTCTTCCGCCAGCGAGCGCGTGTCAGGTTGAGGAAGTAGGTGTCGGTCTCGACTGAACCGACGGCCTCGATAAAGTCTCCCGCCTTCGGCGGAAGTGCGGTTTTCAGCGACACGCGCGAGATTGTGTCGCGCGGCGTCAATACCAGGATGTCGTTATGAGAACGTGCAGCTAGAACCTGTCCGATCAGCTTCCGTTTTCCGAGGGAGGCGAACTTGTCGGGCGAGACGCCGACGCTCGGCGACAGTTCAGGAACGTTGAACGGGTCTTCCGCCGGGGTCTCGAGTACGGTGAAGCTCCCGTATTTCCCGAGTTGAAGTTCACGGTGGAGGAACAGCCGGGTTCCTTTTGGCTTCGAGAAGGTTTCCATGTTGCGCCCGACAAGGGCAATCCGGCATCCGACGTAGTCGTTTGTCGCTATAAAATCCTTCCTGGCCCGCTGGATCGAAAAATATGCCGTTCCATAGTCGTCCGCAATCGTCATGAAGCAGTATTCGGGATTGGATTCGTCGTTGAACTGGTCCGTCACCACGCCCTCGAACCGGACGTACTTGTATGTGCGCGTGAAGACGTAGTCGTTGCGTGCCAGATCGGCGGAAGTGACGCGGCGGATGCCGTTTGTGGCGTAATCCGCCTCGACTCCTGCAGCAGGAAGGCTGGCAAGCGCGAGGCAGCAGACGAGAATAGTCGATGAATTCTGCATACTGCCGATATTATACCAAAGGCATGCTTCAACCGCAACGCACCCTCACCCCACCATTTGGTGGGGTTGGGTGAGGCAACCATCCTTGTTGTCGGCGCTCTGCGCCTCAACGGCGTGAGTTTTCTTGGCCAGCCCCCTTGATTTCGCCACTGTGGATGTGATACAATACCAAAGCAGTTGCAAAAAAGTTTTAAAAAGGAACCGTTGATATGTCATGCTTAACAGTCAGAGATTTGCCTCCGCGTACACTGTCATCATTGAAGACACGGGCAAAGTCGAATCATCGCAGCCTCAACGGCGAGATTCTCTTTATCTTCGAGTGGATTGCTGACAATGGAATGAAAATGCCTCCGCCAATTGAAGGGATGATGGATCCTGTCGTTGCCCGCCAAAAAAGCGCGATGGATTCGCTTATTGGGACTTGTGGCGACAAAAGGCGGATGAATGAAATCATAGACGACATTTATGCAAAAAGAACATTAGGGCGCGAGGTGTCGCTATGAAGTTGCTCGACACGGATACATGTATTGGACTGCTGAAGGGCGATGATGCTGTAGTCGCGTCTTGGCGTGCTTGCATGGAGCAGTGCGCCCTGCCGTCGATGGTGGTCGGCGAACTCTATTACGGAGCGTTCAAGTCAAGCATCCGTGACAAGGAGCTGGAACGTGTCGACAGGTTCGTGGACATCTTCCAAGAAGTCAAGCCGTCAAAGCGTTCGATGCGCCGGTTTGGCGAAATCAAGGCGAGTCTTGAGCGGAAAGGTGTGCGTCTTGCTGATGCAGACATAATCATTGGTTCGATTGCCATTGAAGAGGGGCTTGCCCTGGTCACCGGCAATGTCAGACATTATAATCGGATTGAGGGGCTTGTGATCGAGAATTGGTTTTCGAGGTGAAGCTTATTGAACTGGCGGGGGACAAGCACTGCGATTTGACTGGTGCTGCGATTGCCACTGCCACAGATTTCTTAGCCCTGCTGTAATTGCGATTCAGCGGCTCGGCGTGCGTTTTCCACTGCCGTAATTTAGGCTAAATCGCCATGCGGTTCGCGTCCCCACCATTTGGTGGGATTGCCGCGGCGGCGGTAGTGAAGTATAATAATGGGCGAAACTCTAAAGAGGAGGGTATGCAATGAAAAAAGATATTCGAGTTGTCGGAATAGCCGTTTTCGGCGCGTTGGCATTCGCCGCATGCGCGGCAAAGGCCGAGACGGTCTATGATTCTGACTGCGTTCTCTACTACGACTTCGAGACGCTTGACGGAAGCGGGAAAATCGTCAACCTCGCAAATCCCGGGACGATGGACGGCACCATCGTGTCGAAAAACGACCTTGCCCCGCAGCTGGTGGAAGACTCACCGGCGGCGCGACTTCGCCAGTCGGAGGCCTCCGGCGTATACGAGGCGTCGGAAAAGTCGCTGGAAAACTACATCACTTCCGCAAGCTCGCGCCAGAACGGCTATGTCGAGTGTACGCCGACCGACGTGAACTGGTTCTCCACGACGAACTTCACTATCGAGTGCTATTTCAAGACGGAAAACACGACGCAGACCTTCACGCCGCTTTTCCGGCGCTGGGGTGGCTACAACGTTCAGGTCAACCTCGGCGTCGCCGGCAACGGTGGATACATGGCGTATAATGTTTCGACGAACACCGCTGAGCAAACACAGGCAAGTTTCGTGCAGTTTTCGGCGAGGGACTGGCATCACGTCGCCATGGTCGTCGACCAGACGGGCGAAACGAAGACGATGAAATTCTACTTCGACCACAGCGCAACCCCGGTCAGAACCGTGAGCCTTCCGTCGATTATAACGGCCGAGGACCGCTCTGGAATTTCGAACAAAGGCGGAAAGTGGTTCATTGCCGGCGCCGATGGCGGAAGTTCGTTTGACGGCAAGATCGACTCCCTGCGCGTCACGCTCCGGGCGCTGGAGCCGGAGGAATTCCTGACGGATCGTGCGTATGGGGTCGGTTCGACGATTTCGTATATTTCGTTCGACGACGCGACGGCGAACGCCTCTTCAGATTACGGAGCTCTTAAAAATGGCACGTACCGCGGCACACAACCGACCTATTCCGACGATGTCCCCGGAGCTCTCATCCGGGACGGCGTGGACGGCGAACTCCTCACAAAGCACAACGCAAAGTCGATTTCCTTCCCGGACACGACTGATTATTCATGGGTTTCCTACGGCGGCATCGACAACAATCCGTCCGACACGCACTACCTGCACACTTCAAGGGACGGCCAGTATCGCACGTCCGGCACGATCGAGTTCTGGATGAAGTCCAGCCAGACCGATGCCGACTATGACACCAATCTGGTGCAATATCGTGCCAAAAGGAATGTTGGAGATACGGTTGTCGAGTATGTACCGATCCTTATTAGGTTCAATGGCGACCACAGGCTGGAATTCGGGTTCAGTGCATGCGGTGTCTGGAAGTACTTCACAGCTGCAGATGTGAATGTCCTAGACGGAACGTGGCATCATGTCGCCTTCACGTTCAAACCCAGTCCGACGGATTCCTCCAAGATGGTAGCGACAGGCTATATTGACCACGATTCGGTTGGAACGCTGACGTGCGACGGCCAACTGCTTCTTGAAAACGACGGGTATTTCGACCTGCGTTTTGCTGGGCAGCATGGAAGCTCATCCAGCAAGAAGAACTACGGCGGCCTGATCGACGAACTGCGCATCTCGGATTGCGCGCTTGAGCCGTCGCAGTTCCTGCGCGCGGAGAACGCGCCTGGCCTTTTGATTATCGTCAGGTAACAATAGTATTCATTTACATCCATGATTAAAATTTTTCCACTTGTCGTCCTGGCGGCGACATGCTTTGCGGGCGCGGACGAGCTTGATGTGCGCCTACGTCCAACGGTCGTCGGGTGCGGAAACGCGCAGCTTCCGGCTCTGCCTGTGTCGCGCGCGCCGTTCGAGCGGTCGGCGGAGGTTTCGCGGCGGCCCGTGGCGCTCGCCACCTTTCCGTTTTTTGCCAGAAATTCCGGAGCAGGGCCCGACTACGCCCAACGCTTTGTGCAGTGGGCGGAATTCGTTTCCGGCGACAAGATTGCCGTCGTGAACGGCTATGACTGGCGCATCTGCCATCACGGGCGGACGGGGTTTGGGAAGGTCATGTTCTACCGCTCCGACGCCGATGCGGACAGTCAGTCATTTACGGCACCCGAGCCGTTCGGCCGCGAACTCCTCGTATGGATGGAAATCCGTTTTCTCGATGGCGCGAGCCAGTATGATGTCGAACGCGATGTTTTCAGGAATGCGATTCTGACTGTCGATGCGAAGGCAGGCGGAGCCGAATGGTCGAGGCCGGTTAAGATGGATGGCACGACGAATGCCGTTGCGCGCTATTCTATTGCGAAGGCCGGCGACGGAAAGTTGGCTCTGGAGTGGAATACGGGAGGCGTCCCCGTTGAATTCCGCCTTCATCTCTGCGGCAAATCGACGCAGGGGCAGCACGGCGTGGAAAACGGTACGCGAATCTATGTGAACCGCGACCGCGAGACCGATCGCGTGGAGATTGCGTTTCCGGATGGAACGGCGCGGGCGGAAGGGTCTTCCGCGTATGTCTGGCGCACGGATGCCGCGTCAGGCCGCGTCATGATCGACCTCTGCGGCTCGACTGTTGCTTCCGCTGCTGGGAGTTTTGGAGTTTCGGAGTTTGATGCCAGACACTCCTCCAGGACTCCTAAACTCCAAGAAGCGAAAGTAACCGCAATGTGCATGAGTACGTCATCCGGTATTATTGATTTTTGGAAAGAGGACGCGGTGGATGTGCCGCGCGATCCGACGGGCAACCAACTCGCCAACGGCAGTTTCGAGCAGGGGCTCACGGGCTGGAACTACTGGTGGAATGGCGAGCCGTGGAGCGTCGTCGACGCGACGGGCGAGCCGCTGGAGTCGATAACCGGCGAGGCGAAAGTCGGCGACAGGGCACTTCGCATGAGAAGCAGCAAGCCGCGCGGAACGTACGAGGCGATCCAGTCCGCTCCGATATCGATTGAGCCTGGCGAGGTGCATAAACTTTCCGCGTGGGTGAAACGCGCGTCCGGCGAGAAGGGTAAGGCGGAGGTTTCGTTCCTTGCGGACAACGCATCGCAGCTTGGCATCGTCCGCGATATCGAGGGCAATCCGGCGAAGACGACCGTCGCGCTTGAAGACGATGAATGGCATTTCGTTGAACTTGCATTCACGTCGGTCATCGGCGACTTGAAGATCGTCCTTTCCGGCAGTGGCGCAGCGGTTGTCGTGGACGGCGTGCGGGTAGAGAAGACAGGGAACGGGGAACGGGGAACGGGGAACGGGTTTAGCCGTGTAGAACGTGTAGAACATGTAGAAGGGAGATTGGAGACGGCGAATCCCGACAATCTCCTTCATTTTGGCGAGCCGATCAATGCGCGGCTTGTGCTCTCGGGACCAGATGGAGTTGAGGGCTCGGTGCGCGTCATGGTACGGAACTTCTACAACGAAACTGTGTATGACAAGACGTTTGCGTTCAAGCTGCCTGAGAACAAGGTCCTGCCGCTTGACTTCGACCCGGCGAAATTGGGAACAGGCGTCTTCGTGCTTGGCACGGAATTTGTCATGGGAGGGCCGACCTCCGTGTCGGCCAAAAATACGGACGCGACGGAGCGCGTCCCTCCCGCTCGCTACCGCTCCCCATACCAACGGCTCGCCATCCTGAAGCCCCTCGACGGCAAACATGCGACGGCGAACTTCTACGTCCAGTTCCCGTATTACGAAAAGAGCTCAAACGGCGAGAAACTCGCTCGCTACGCAAAGGCGCTGGGATACACGACGGTGACGTGGGAGCTGAATTCGCTTTTTGCGGATGAAAACGCCCCTACGGTCAAGCTGCGTCGCAAATACGGCATTTCGGCGCGATTGCACTGCCTGTCGTCTGAACTTGCGCGGAAGTATCCAGATCGCTTCGGCCACGGTAAGGAAGGACTCAAGGCATTCACGAACGCCGTTCCGGAGCAGATTGAATTCATCGAGAAGGAGGCGTATCTCGCGGGACTCGGTGCCGCAGAGGACGACACATGGTGGGCGCTCTGGAACGAGGAGGACGGCCAGATGCCGACACTTCGCGGAGGAAAGAGCTCTGAAGAAATCTATGCCGCGTGCGAGGCCTGGTTCCCGTACCAGTACGCCTGCTGGAAGGGACTCAAGAAAGCGTTTGACGAGCGGGGGTTGAAGCTGATGTACGGTCCGACGCACGGATCATGCAACTACAACGATCCGGGTCGCCGCGAGATGATGGACGCTTTTATGGACATCGCGGCGAAGCACGGTTTCCATTACGACTTCATCGCAGTCCATACGTATCATGCAATCGACAAGTCGGTGCTCGGCAGCTGCGACCGCGACGAAAATGCCGCGCTTCTCCTTTCGCGAATGGCGCACTATGGGTATCCGGAAACGACGCCAGTCATGTTCTCGGAGGGATTCAACAACCTGCCGTTCGTGATGCAGCGCTGGAACACCGAAGTCTCTGCGGACAACTATCCGAACGGCGGACCGGCGTCTCTCGACCTGGGCTGGCGGGAGTTTCTTCAGGCCGGCGCGATGGCGCGACTTTACATCATGGACCTCAAGTACTGGCCGCGCGTCATGACGAGCCATACGTGGCAGGGCCGCCTCGTCGCCGATGTGCAGATGTCGCCTTTTATGTGGAACATGGTGCCGAATACGCTCGGCCATCTTCTTCCATCGCCCAAATTCCTCGGCGACGTAAAGCGCGACGGCTGGCGGGCGTATGTCTTCCGCCAGGGCGATTACGGTGTCGCGGCTGTTTGGACGAACGAGCGTCAGGCGGAGCTGGGACGCAATAAGGGGATGACGCTTTCGGTCAATCTCCCGGAAGACGTGCGCTTCGTCGACCTCATGGGCAACCGCCGCACGGCACTGTCTCGCGACGAAGGCGGCGCGATGGCAATTCCGCTTACGCCCGCACCGCTCTTCATCGTCTCGCGTGATGCAGAAGGGCTTCTGAAAGCGTTTGAAAATTCGACACCGGACAAGATGAAGAAAATCGACATCAAGCCCGTCCCCGATCCCTCCGTCAGGGTGCGGCCGCCGCAGGTCGTTCCTGTCCTCCAAAGCGACAGGCCGCAGATCGACAAGGCGTTCAAGCTCGCGGTCGAGACGCTCTACCGCAACGCGCCGGGCGACCTTATCAAGGCCGGCGGCAAGTACGGCGGGGAATGGACGCGCGACATCAGCATCAATTCGTGGAACGCCGCGGCGCTGCTCATCCCGGAGAAGGCGGTCTTCTCGCTCTGGAGCGTGACGAAAAACGACCGCACGCTTGTCGGCCACGAGTACTGGGACAAAATCATCTGGGCGACGGCGGCCTACGACTTCTACCTGAAGTCGGGCGACAGGGAGTTTCTGAAACAAGCCTACATCGCGTCCGCCAACACGATGAAAGAACTGGAGAAGGAACAGTTCGACGCCGACTACGGACTCTTCATGGGACCGTCGGTGTTCAACGACGGCATCGCGGGCTACGAGGAGCCGGTGTTCGAAACCGGTCACCGCTCGTCCCACGTCCTCGACTACCCAGGCTCGAAGCGCATCAAGTGCCTCAGCACCAACTGCATCTACTTCAGCGGCTACAGGGTTCTCGCGATCATGGCGTCGCTCGAAGGCGACGAGGCGTCCGCGAAGGAGTACGCCCGCAAGGCCGCCGCGCTCAAGGCCGCGATCCGCAGGCATCTTTACGACGCGAAGACCGGGCGGACGAACTACCTGATTGATACGCAGGGAGGCGTCCATCCCCACCAGGAGGCGCTTGGCCTTTCCTTCGCGATTCTCTTCGGCATCCTTGACGGCGACGAGGCGCGCAAGGCGATCGCCGAAACCTACGTCTCACGCTTCGGAATCCCCTCGATCTATCCGCACTTCAAGCGCTTCGACAAAGATCATCCCGGCCGCCACAATCAGATCGTCTGGCCGTTCGTCAATGCGTTCTGGGCGGATGCCGTACTCAGTAGCGGGCGAACCGACCTCTTCAGCTTCGAACTCCAGAACCTGGCAGGGCTAGCGCTCGCGAACGACTGCTTCTACGAAATCTACAACGAGACGACCGGAAAAGTCGACGGCGGCTGGCAGGTGGGCAGACATTGGGACTCGGTGTTCGATCAGACCTGGTCGGCGACGGGCTATCTCAGGATGGTCTTCAGCGGACTGTTCGGGATGAAGTTCTCGCCGGACGGTGTCGTCTTCAGTCCGGAATGCAGCCTGCTCGGCGAATATGGCGTGAAGCGGCTGACGGGACTCCGCTACCGCGATGGGTTTATCGACATAACCGTGAGCGGCAAGGGAAGCCGTCTCGCGGCGGTCAAAGTCAATGGAAGGTCGCAGCCGCCGTCCAGTCCGGTTCCGCCTGCCGCCGGCACGACGGAAATCGAACTTGTCCTGGATTAGCGAAGTATATGCAAATGATGGCATTCGTGCGCGATAGGAGGTGAAATATGATGAAAAAGATAATCGCTAATATCATAGGCAGGGTAAAATTCTCGAATCTTATTCTTGTTGCAGTTTTTGGGCTCGTCTGCGCGGCAGACATGACGGCTGCGGCTGAGTCCGCGCCGCGCAACGGGGCGGATTGCGCGCCGGGTCGAGAAACTCTGAAGGCCTCGGGCCCCTGGGAAATGGCGCAGAAGACCGCACCAGGGAAGTGGATGCCGGCCGTCGTGCCGGGAACCGTGCTCACGACGCTCGTCAAAAACGGTGTCGTGCCGGATCCGTACTGGGGACTTAACAACAAGATCCAGGAGGGGAAGATCCCTGATGTCGGACTTGGCGCGCGCGACTTCTACACGGCGACATACCGCACGAAGGTGACGATTCCCGAAAGCTGGGCGAAGAAGACCATCTGGCTTCGCCCCGAGGGAATCAACTACCACGGCGAGATCAAGCTGAACGGAGAGGTTGTCGCGACGACGTGCGGGACGTTTGCACGCAACGCCGTGGACGTCTCGGAGTTTCTCAAGCCCGGCGTGAACGACCTTGAGGTGGAGGTGCGCCCCGTGGACCATCCCGGCAGGCCCTTCCAAAAGCCCTGGGGCGCACCGGGTGAGTGGTTCAACGGCGGCGACGGCGAGATCGGGCGTGACGTGACCGTGCTCATGGGGGCCGGCTGGGACTTCATGTTCTCCGACGGAATTCGCGACCGGCACGCCGGCATCTGGAAGGACGTCGTCTTCATCGCGACCGACAAGATCCGCATTGACGCGCCTTTCGTGCGCACGAAGCTGAACGAGGCCATGGACGAGGCGGAACTGTCGATAGAGGTCGATCTTGTGAACGCTCGTTTCGGCGGGTTGTCGAACCATTCCGGCACGCTGGAGGCGGAAATTCCGGGGACGGACGTTCGCCTGTCCAGGCGTGTCAAGTTCTATCGCGGCGAGCGCCGGACGGAAGTCCTGAAGGCGACGCTGAAGAATCCCCGGCTCTGGTGGCCGCGCAACAAGGGCCCGCAGAACCTGTATACGCTCAACGTGCGCTTTGTCATGGATCCGCGTCAGGAACACGACCGACATTCGGACCGCAAATACGATGTCCCGCAATCCGTTTCTGACACCGCGACAATCCGCTTCGGCGTGCGCGAGTTCACGTCCGACCAGTCCGGCAAGGACGGGGCGCGGCAGTTCTACGTGAACCGCCGGAAGATCTTCATTCGCGGAACCAACTGGATTCCCGAGGGCATGCTCCGGCAGGACGACGCGCGCATGGAGAAGGAGATGCGGCTCACCGCCGAAAGCGGCGTCAATCTCGTGCGCCTGTGGGCGGGCGGCATCACCGAGTCCGACCGGTTCTACGACCTCTGCGACGAATACGGCCTTCTCGTCTGGCAGGAGTTCTGGATGACGGGCGATACGCGCCATCCAGACAATCCCGGGTTGTACCTCGACTGCGTGGCCCAGCAGGTGAAGCGCATCCGCCATCACGCCTCGATTGCCCACTGGGTCTGCTCGAACGAATCGACCGACGTGCAGGGCGTGGAGGAACTTGTCAAGCGGCTCACGGGCACGACGAGCTGGATGCAGAACTCGGAGTGCGACGGCGTCCACGACGGTTCGCCCTACTTCCCAGTCAATCCGATGGGATACTACGACGACACGGCGTCCGGCAGGCGCGGCAAGCGCGTCTATGGCTTTTCGCCGGAGTACGGGACGTGCGCGCTTCCGGCGGCCGACCAGTGCCGCAAGTTCATGCCGGAAGACCTCCTCTGGCCGATGAACGTGGAGGCGT
>CAMOCC010000050.1 GCA_946610035.1 uncultured Verrucomicrobiota bacterium | reverse complement strand
TGCTTTGGAGCCCCCTCGCGGGGCCTCCGGCTCCTCACACAAACATCTTACTGTTCCGTGTCTCTTCCGAAGGTTCGCTTCTTCGCGAACCGAAGAGTCACGTCTCAAGCACTCATCTTTCAAAGATCGACATCCGCGCCTCACCGGGCGAACGAGTGCATAGTATATCACTTTTACCCCCACGAGCGCAAGGGGGTAAATGAAGAAATTTTATTTTTTTTGAATGTAACGGACAAACATCATCATTTTATCGAAATACTGGCCATTTTCAGTCACTTTCATTCTCAATATGGTATAATATGCACCGTGAAAACGATACTCCACGTCGATATGGACGCCTTCTTCGCGTCCGCAGAGCTCACCCGCCATCCCGAATGGTCGGGAAAACCAGTCGTCGTCGGATCCGGGCCACACGAGCGCGGTGTCGTCTCCACATGCTCGTACGAGGCGCGAAAGTTCGGCGTCCATTCCGCAATGCCGTCGCGGACCGCCTACGAACGCTGTCCGCACGCCATCTTCACATATCCGGACATGGCGTTCTACCAGTCGCTGTCGGACAAGGTGTTCGACGTATTCTCGCACTACTCTCCATTTGTCGAGGGCGTGTCCGTCGACGAAGCCTTCCTGGACATCACTGGCACAATCCACCTCCACGGCTCCGTCCAGCGCCTCGCTGAATCCCTCCGCGCCGAGGTTCGCCGCGCCTCGGGCTGCACATGCTCCGTCGGCATAGCCCCCAACCGGCTCCTGGCGAAGATCGGCAGCGAGCAGAACAAGCCTGACGGACTCACCGTCATGCCTTTCGAGCCGGACGCCATCGCCGCCTTCCTCGCCCCTAAGCCCGTCGGCATACTGTGGGGCGTCGGGAAGAAGACAATCGCCGCGCTGAAGCCATACGGACTCGTCACGTGCGGAGACCTCCAGCGCATCCCCGTCGACCGCCTCGCCGCCATCGTCGGCAACGCCGCCGCCCTTTCGCTGCGCGATTACGCCTTCGGAATATCCTCGGACAGCGTGGCGCGCGACGAAGCGGAGGAGAAATCGGTCTCGCGCGAACACACCTTCGACGAGGACGAGTCGGACCGCGAAACCGTCCGCATGAAGATACTGGAACTCGTAACCGAGGTCGGACGCCGATTCCGCCGCGAACCGCGCTGGGCAAGGACGGCGAAGCTGAAGATACGCGACGCCGCATTCAACACCTACACCCGCCAGGAGCCATTCGCACACCCCGTCCGCGACGACATCGCCTTCCGCGCCGCCGCGCTTTCGCTCTTCGACCGCGCATGGCCCGAGGACGGCAAAAGGCAGAGCGTCCGCCTGATCGGCTTCGGCGTCGCCAACTTCCAGTCCACGCCAGACGATTCTGCGCCGTCGCTCTTCGCGGACCCGGCAGACGAAGCGAGGGAGAAGCGCGAACGCCTCTCCCTCGCCCTGGATGCACTTCGCGACCGCGGCATCGAAGTCTAGCGGCATCCGTGCCCGTCGCCGTTATGCGGATCGATGTTCGCGTCACATGCCTGCGGCGGCGAGCGTCCGCACGAATCCGTCGGCGCGGGCGATCTTGATCTTCTCGCGCGTTCCGCCGGCGAAGGAGAGGTCGATCTCCACCTCGACGTCCTCCGCCGCGACGCCCGCGACATACCACGTCTTTCCGCTGCGGCGCGCGATGACCGCGAACTTCCCGGGATAGCCCGCGACGTAACGCGTCTCGTCCCACACGGTCGGAACCTTCTTCATGAACTCAATGCTCTCGCGCGGCGCGTCCGTCAGGTTGTTCGGCGTCAGCGCGAAGTTCTGGACGGGATTCTGGTAGGTGACGGACGTTGCGAGCTCGAAGGCGTCCGTCGTAATCCTCTTCACGCCCGACTTGTTGTCCGCGCGCAGGAACTTGTTAAGGAAGACCGGTCCGTACTCGGCAATCGCGAAGGCGTTGCGGCAGAACGGATGCGTCGCGGCCCACTGCGGCGTCGAGCCCATTCCCCAGCCGGAGAACTTCGCGTTCTCGCTCGCGAGGAGCGCCTCCGCGCCGACGAAGTTCGGGAACATCCTCTCCCATCCGCGCGGCAGCGTGCAGCCGTGGACAATCACCTGTATGTGGTGCTTGTTGGCGATTTCGAAGAGCTCGCAGTACTTCGCGATGACGAACTGCTTGTCTCCGCCCCAGAAGTCGACCTTCACTCCGCGCACGCCCTTCGACTCGAGCCACGCCATCTCCTTCTCCGTCGACTCGCGCGTGTTGAACCTGTCCTTCGGCGTCTGCGGCGCGTCGTTCCAGTCTCCGTTCGAGTTGTACCAGAGGTAGACTGCGACATTCCTTTCCTTCGCGTAGGCGAGAAGCGCGTCGAACTCCTCGGCGGGGATGCGGTCCCAGAACGCGTCGATGAGGATGTGCTCCCATCCCATCGCGGCGGCTAGGTCGATGAACTTGCGCTGGTCCGCCGCATTCATCGATGCGTCGTCCCAGACGATCCAGCTCCACGAGCCGCGTCCGAACTCGTACGGTTTCTTCGGCGCTGGGACGACGGGCTTCACGACGTCATACGCAATCGTCGTCTCGACGATCGGGGCGAGCGAGTCGCCGACCGTCAGCGTGCGCCACGGGGTAGAAGTCTTCGCCGCGCACTTCGGCTCGACGGAGCCCTTTCCGCGCGCTTCGCCTGGCATCGGGAACGCAATGCGGAAGCATCCGTCTTCCCAGTCCGCAAGCCTGCACCCGCAGTAGTTTCCGTCCGTGCCGGTTTCGGACACGAGCGCCCACAGATCCTTAGCCCCGTCCGCGCCAGGCAGTCGCATCAGCATGGGGAACGTCCAGCCCTCGCCGCTGCCGGACTTTGTGCCGAGCTCCGCGTCGTAGACGTACGTCTCCTCGTAGCTTGGCTTCGTCTTGGCGAAGCCTGTCATCGGCTTGGACTGCTGCGTCGCGAACATCTTCGCGCCGGACGCGAACGCGAAGCCAGTCACCTCGCGGCGCACCGTCGTCGCCTTATCGATGAAGTACCGGAACGCGAGGTCGTTCTTTCCGACGCGCACCTCGAAGCCGAGTTTCGCACTGTCCGCCAGAAGCGGCACGACGGCCGTGTTCATCTCGACCTTGACCTTTGACCGCTTGCCCTGCGGCAGGGAATACGCATCGCGGAAGCGTCCCTTCTTCGCCTCTCCGAGCCTCACGCCCTTGGTGAAGTCGCCATATTCGGTCACGAGCCCAAGCGGAGACCACTCCGCTACGGACCGACCGTCGTACGCGGCGCTCCACTGCGGCGCGCCGTTCTCCGCCCTGAGACGGAACTCGAGACGACCGTCCGGTCCCTTCACCGCGACATCTGCAGCCGCGACTCCCGCGGCAATCATGACCAACGACAATACAAATGACTTTTTCATTTTTCTCTCTCCATTCTTATGCCGTCAATTATACACAATTTTCCCGAGACTGGGAACCCCCCATTCGGGTTACACTGCCTTATGTCCATCGCGGAACGACGAACCTCCTGGGGGTTCGTCCCCTTAGGGGGTCCGTCACGGAGCGACAAACCTCCTGGGGGTTCGTCCCCTTAGGGGGTCCGTCGCGGAACGACGAACCTCCTGGGGGGTTCGTCCCCTTAGGGGGTCCGTCGCTCCGCGACGGACTACGGCGCTTCGACAAGGCCAGTGCGCATCGCCTCTGTGACGGCTTCGACGCGAGACTCGACGCCAAGCTTCTCGTAGACATGGCGAAGATGCACCTTGATTGTATCGGGGGAAAGATGAAGCCTCTCCGCCAGCTCGTCGTTGGAGAAGCCCTTCGCGACAAGACGGACGATCTCGATTTCGCGCTCCGACAGCGACGGGCGCTTCTTTCTGTCGTCGTATATGGCCTTGATGCGCTTCGGCAAGAACACATTGCCTGACGCGACAGTCCGTATCGCGACATGCAGATCCTCTCCGCTTTCGTCCTTCACCATGTACCCGCGCGCGCCCATGTTCATAGACCTGAAGACATCTTCGTCGCCGTCGCTCGTGGTCAGCATGAGCACCTTGGCATCCGGCGCCTTGCGGCGTATGTCCTCCAGAGCCTCAATGCCGTTCACGACGGGCATTCGCACATCCAGCAGCACGACATCCGGCTTGACGCGCGCAACGAAATCGCCCGCGCCTTCGCCGCCGGAATGCTCTCCCGCGAACTCGAATTCCGGCTCAAGCGAAAGCGAATATTTAAGCCCCATCCTTACGATGGCGTGATCGTCTATGATGGCTACGCGTATCATGGCCGCACCTCCAATTTCACAGTTGTCCACGCACCCTTGCGACCAAACGACAGCCTGCCGCCTATGCGCGCGGCGCGCTCCTCCATTCCGGAAATTCCATAGTGGCCTTCTGCCGGACCAGCCGCGCTATTGCGGTCGAACTGCTCGCCGTCGTTTGCGACCGTAAGCTCAAAGCCTCCATCGGGAAGTGGATCGGACGCGACAGCGGCGTTTCTCGCGTGCCCGTGCTTCGCCGCATTGGTAAGCGCCTCGCGGACGATCGCGACGATGTCCAGCTTCACCGGAAGCGAAACGCCCGACGGGATTCCGCGCAGCGCGGTCCGCGCTCTTAGAAGCCCCGAAACAGTGACCTCCTTCGCCAGCCTCCTGAGCAGCACATCCAATTCCGCGGATACAACTTCATCGTCCCTAAGGTCCATGATCGTCTTCCTGACTTCGCGCTTAGCGCGCGACAGGACGTCCATCGCAACCCGCACCGCCCTTTTCGTCTCGTCGGGCCTTGCGGGAATCGTGCGCATCGCACTGTCAAGCATGATGTGCGCGCACGCGAGATGCTGCTCTATCGTGTCGTGCAGGTCCGCGGCCATCCGCTTGCGTTCGCTCGTGACGACCGCGAGGCGGCTTCTCGCCCGACTGACGCGCACGAACTTGACTAGGAGAACCGCAAGCAGTACGGCGAGAAGCGCGCCGAATATCTTGAGAGAGGAAATCCCCAGCAGCTGCGCCCTCCTCATCCGCCATGCCGCATCTTGCACGAGGCGGATAGACGATGCATCCTGAACAAGGACAGTCAGCTTCTGCGGCTGAGGGAACAGCGACGCCGCACCTGATGAATCGAGCGTGAGGGACGCGACGCCCGTAACTACGAGAAGCGGTTTCGTAAAATCGGCATGGTCGAGAAATTCCGTACTTCCACCGACAAGTCGCACCCGGAACTGGAAACCGTCGTCCTCCATGACGAATCCGTCATCGTTGAACGACACGAATCTCCCCTTTACGGACACAAGCACGCCGTCATTGTCTTCGTAGATCCCGCGCTCGTCGCTCCAGCGGTAGTACATGACCCGCTGCGCCCTCCCCTCGACCGGCGCGCCGGCTTCGACAGTGTCTCCCTCTAGAAGTTGGAACCTTCCGTCGACAATGCGTCCGATTCCTCCGTCAAGCCGCGGAAAGCCGACGACGTCGACCTTGGACCCGAACTTCGGCACTGAACTGTCCGAAGTGACGACTTTTACGCCGTGCGTTCCATTCTGGATGAAGAAGAACCCATCCTTCGCGTCCGCATACGTAACCTCGCCCATGACATGGACGGCATGCGGCAAAATCGCGGACGGCGTGTATGAAAGAATTCTCTCGAAATCGCTGCAGGGGAGTGCGAAAAGGTCCTTCGGCGGCGCGCGAAGAACGGATATGTCGTCCTTCTCGCAGACATGGAGCCGCATCGAGACGAACTGCGCGCGCGCGTTGAAGAACACAGAAGCCACCCCCGCAAGCTCGAGTTCCGCATCGACGAGATCGCGCCATTCCTCGACGGATCCCGGAACGCGCGCGTCCAGCACTCCGTCACCTGTGTCGACGCACAACAGCACGGCGTCGCGCACCTTCTCCCAGTCCTGATACAGGAGCGGCTTGACCGCCGTGAGAGTCCCGCGTACCCGCGCGCGCCTGTTCTCGCTGCATCTCGCCGAAAACACTCCGTATGACATGAACGGCGGCGGAGGCAGGTCGACCGAACCGAGCTTCTTGATTTCCGTGCCGATCAAGCCGGGCGAATACGCCATGGGCGCGACAGTTCCGGCAACCGCCACAACATCGCCCGGCTTCAGCTTCGCGTCCGGCGCGCCCTGGGCGATGAAGTACACGGCGTCACCGTTCGGATCCGACGCGTCGGCGAGAAGACCGGAATTCGTGAAGCTGGAAAAGACCATCGTCACGACTCCCGTTACGGCAACCGAAGCGCCCGACGCAGCCTCGGCGCGCGTCATCATGCGAAACGCCGCAGGACCGCAATTCACCTCGGATGTCCGAAGGCACGCACGTACATTTACTCCATAGAAGTCGAACTCGTAAAACTTCGGATTCTCAGGGGTCCACGGTTCGGGATTGTCCACGCGAACATCCTTGACCACAGGCATTCCGTCAACTTCCCCGCGTATTATCACATGCCCGTCGGCGCGCATCACGGCTTTGACATTTCGGACGTCGTATCTGCGGCCCTCCTTGTCAGTCGCCGCCTCGTCATTGCGTCGAGCGTTGGAGGCCGCCCTGCCGTCGCCGAATTTCCAGTATATCTGGTAGCGGCGTTCGTGAAGAGTCCAGAACGGGACGAGCGAGGACGGTTCGTCAAGCGGCTCAAGCAGCGGACCGGCGGCGGTCTGCGACGAGGCGCTTCCGTCCGAGAACATTCCGTCCATATTCTCGGCACCGCGATCCTGCGCCAGAAGAATCAGGCCGTCCATATAAGCTCCCCATCCGCTGCCGTCTGGAAGCATTTCGACATGCCGATCCATCGGACGCGACGCGCGCACCCTGTCTCCGCGCTTCCACGGCCCCTTGTGACGGACGTACGACGCGCCCTCGCGCACCATGAGGTCGCCGCCGAACGGAGCGAGCATCTCTATGGTCGTTTCGCCAGAAGAAGGGAAGTCGGTCGTCTGCCTCAGCACGCCTTTCAGTTCCGACGGAACGAACAGGTTTACGTATATTGAGCCCTTCCCTCTCGCATATATGAAGCGCCCGAACCTGCCAGGACATTCCATGCCCGTGCCCACGCAGCACCAGAATGTCGTCTGGGGAGTAGAATAAGTTCGATAGTGACCTGCCCTCGCAGGTGTGAAATACACGAATCCCGGATGCAGTGTGTTGACCGCCGAGAGCACATGGTTGAACAGCGCGCGCTCGTAGTACTCGGCGTATTCGGCGCGCGGGTCGCACTCGAACAGCCGCTCGGTGAGCCGCAGCATGTTGTAGGTATTGCACGTCTCGGGTCCTTCACGGCTTTCCAGTATCTTCCCGAAATCGTCAAGCGCGTGGAAATGTTCGCCGACGCTGTTTCCGCCGAAAGCGACGCTTCTCCGTTCTACGATCGTGCGCCAGGCGAAATCAGCCGCCTCTAGTCGCGCACGGTCGTCCGCAAGCTCGCCTGTCCGCGCAAGCCCGGCGAACTTCGGGATCTGCGTGTTCGCGTGCAGGCCGGTCAGCTTGTCCTCCTTCCTGTACAGCGGATCCAGCACGGCATGATGTTCCCAGCGTTTCGCCTCCGCGAGATATTTTTCGTCCCCAGTGATCGCGTAGAGATCGGCAAACGTCTCGTTCATGCCGCCGAACTCCTGCGCCAGCATTTTCTCCATGGCCGCGCCGTCAAGATTCGCAGTCGTTGAAACTATCCAGTCCGCGAGACGCGTCATGGTTGCCTTCGCCTGCACGTTTCCCGCCTCGAGCCATGCATCGCGAAGGCCTGCGAACGTCTTGTGGACGTTGTACCACGGCGCCCAGCGCTCCCATACCTTTCCTACATCGCCGCGCGAAACCGCATCCCAGACCACCCCGCCGCCCGGTATGCCGTCAAGTCTTCCGCCCGTCTTCTCCTGGCACTTGGCGAGTTCTCCGACGGCGTATTCAAGGCGGCGCGAGAGCTCGCCGTCGGCGTCGTTTCCCGAAGCGACGAGATGGGAGACGGCGCTCAGCCAATGCCCGAGCGTGTGTCCGTCGAGTCCCATGCTCTCCCAGTGTCCGTAAGGATGCGCGGGCGACCTTATGCCGGCCTCGCGGCGAAATGGCGCGAGGAGACGATCCACATCCAGCGCACGCACATATTCAACGTCCGCCCTGACGGCCCTGGCGAGGCAGCCGTCTCCTGCGAGCCGCACTTCGTCAAGGCCGCACAGCTCGACGGCCCCCCGGTGGGGAATCGCCGTTCGCGACGTCGCAGCGCCTGCCGCAACAGCGACAAAAGCGGCCATCATCAATGCAACCTGGTATTTCACAGTTGGTTACCTTATTATCAACATTAATCCCTTCGGAAGCGACCCAGTTACAGCTCCAGTTGAATTGTCGTAGACAAGCTTAAGCCCACGCCCTGAATCGGATGCGACGGAGTGGAACTTCGAGAGCGTTTCCCCCGCCTTGCCCTGAAACACGGTGAACGTATCTGCGCTCGTCAGATGCTCGCATCCTGTAACGACGAGATCAACTTTCGAAAGATCGTAGCCGGCGGGAACGACGAGCGTGCCGCAGCCTCCGTTCGCCGGATTGATCGTAATGCGCAGCGTGACGTACCCGCCCTCGGCAGGTTCAGCGACTGGCGCGTTCACCGTGATGTCTCCGCAGACAGGGGCAAACTCGTCGACAGTCAGGAGTGCGTTCGAACCATCGACTGCGCCCATTCCTGAAAGAGTGCCGATAGTCGCCACAGTGTCGGCGATGTCGAGCGAAGATCCGTCCGTAAGTTCCAAGGCAGGAATGTCAGTGCTGTATGGTATTCCAGTCTGGCCAAACCACTTGCGATTGAAGTATCCGTTGAGTTCCGAAAGTTCTTCGGCGGAAAGCGCCCGGTCAAACACCGCCGCTTCTGCGACAGCGCCATACCCTTTCCATCCCCACTGCATGTACTGACCGATCATAATCTTGGCATTGGACGGCGTGCCGAGAGTGCCGACGAGCGAAGTTTCTGCGAGGCTCGTCGTCACCCAATCGGCAGTCGTCTTGAATCCGCCCACTTTTTCGCCATCGCTCCACATGCACTGCGTGGCCCATGCATCATCGGGCATGGCGAACGAATCGGAAACCTCGACGAAGTTGCCGACAGGGTTGCCGTCTTTTTCTGCGGCGCTATCCCAGTATCCGCTATTGTCGCCGATCCTGTGTGCAAAACCGAAAGAGCCTGACTGATCGCCGCTTGAAATGCAGAGCGGGTAGAAGTGCGTCTTGTCCCAGCTTTGGCGCCCGGGATTCGCCTCATCGTATGCAGCGGTGTCCATGTAGCCGACAGAGACAATCGTACGCGGCTGGTTCTCGTTCTCGCTCCAGTCAAGAGTATTCTTTGAGATAAAACTCCATGAGTTCGTGAACGCGACGGCAGTCTTCCCGTATTTCGAAGAAGACTCTGCAAGATACGCCGCACTGCCTCCGCTTTTTGCCAGGTCGTACGCGCTGCCGCCCGCCGCCTTGTTCGCCCAGGCAATCACATGGTCGGTATCGCCGTCCGTCGTCAGCGTAGACGTGTCGGAGGCGTCATACCAACCTACGGCGTTTTTCAAAAGACGCTCGCCAAGGACCTCGACACCGGGCAACCCAACTGCGCCATAGGCCTTTGCCGTTCCTGTCGACTCGTCGATGATCGTGCCAGTAAACGCTTTGCCGTTGAGGTCGAGCGTTGCACCGCTCTTTACAGTCACGGTCACTCCGGCTGGCAGTGCATTGTCGCAGCCGAGTTTGAGAGTTCCCTTCTCGACCACGACCGCCCCATTGAAGGTGTTCGCCGCCGAAAGCGTAAGCGTGGACGTGCCTTTCTTCACAAGGCCTCCATCATGTGTCGCGCCAGAAGCGAGAACATGGTCGATCGTCACATCGAAGTCGTTGGAAATTACCGCGCCACCCTCCTTGACGAGAAGCGAACCTATGTTCTGGAACCACGTGGCGTTCGCAACAGTCGGAGACAGGACGCCGCCGTTGAACACGACGCTCGACGTGCCCGCCCCGCCCTTGATGCCCATTATGCAAGCCGTTCCACCGTTGAGATTCAATTCACCCGACGAGGATTCGCCATCCGCCAAAAGCAAGCGATCCGCGCAGTCAAGAAATCCGGTGCCCGAAATATTAAGCGCGCCCGCGCCGTTAGCCCCAACTGAAAAAACGGACTCCGCGCCGTTCCAGTTGCCATAAAACGTCATATGCTCCCTTGTCAGCATACCACCTGAAAGGTTGTATACACCTACCGCCCCATTGTTCGCCCCTATTGCAGGAACCTTTGAGGTATCCGTCCTGTTCCCTCCGTAGAAACGAACCTCCCCTCCGCTTTGCTCGATCGTCCCCGCCCCGTTTGCGCCTACTGTCATTTTGTTTTCGATCTGCAGAGCAATGGTTCCGCCAGACATCTCCACTGTTCCGCTTGAACCGCTGTCGCGACCGATGGTGATTTCACCTGCGACGGAAAACTCGCCGCCTGTGATTTTCAAAACAGGAGATGTGTTTCCCCACCAATACCCACTCAAGCCCATGCGAAAGTTTGACGGACACGAAAAAGTTATTCCTTCTGACAATGTCGCTGTGCCCTTTAGGAAAAGCCAATCCGATCCAAAATACGTATTTCCGTCTTGCCACTCGGTCCAATAATTCAAATCCGCAACAGAATGCTCTTCACCGGATTTATCCCAGTAATGAACATTATCGGCAAATGCCGAGCCGAGCGCGGCAAAGGCCGCAACTGCAACTGTCTTCACGCGTATGGATGCTTTCATAATGCGATCTCCTCTAGGTCATTTGACGATCATATTGTATCATTTACCGACGTCACGTCATATAACCATAAAGTGTTATTTGTTCCGCCGGTGCTATTTGTCCATCGCGGAGCGATGGACCCCCTGAATGGGCTGTCCTCCACCCAGGGGGTCCGTCGCTCCGCGACGGACATTCAGAACTCTACCTTACTCCAATCTTGTCGAGGACTACGCCTGCGTCAAGTCCGTAGACCGTCACGCAATTCTTGCCGGGTTTCATCACTCCGCGCTTCGCCGTACGGATAAAGCCGTCCTGCACGGCATAGCGCCTAGTCCAGCCGTTTTCGTCTTCGCGTCCGTCGGAGCCAGGAACTTCCACCGCGAAATGCTCCCCGCCATTGACGGAAACTTCGACGCGCAGCTTCTCGCCCGGGAAAAGGCGCATGTCGGGAAGGAACTGCAATACGAGCGCCTTCTCGCCTTCCTTTGCCTCGATTTCAAATGTGATTTCCGCACCCTTCCCGACGCCCGGCCTTACTGGCAGAAGCGCCATAGCGCGATAGGAGGCGCCAAGTCCGTAGACCTCCTTCCACTCGCCACCGTTCGCCGGTTTCGTCGCGGCGCAGTCTGCGGCGTCGCGCATCTTCGCCGCGGCGATCCACGGATCGGCAAGATAGACGGTGCAGCGATCCTTCGGACGCATCCCCTCGGGCTCGTTCCACGGCCACTGCATCTGCGACGCCCAGCCGTTCACGCCCTTTCCGCCGCTAAACCAGCGCGTCTCCTGACGCTTCTCGGTCGTAGTGTCCCACCAGAAGTTCTTCCAGCGTCCGCCTTCGACCGAAGACACCTCGTTGTCCAGCGCCGCTAGCTCGGACCTTACTTTCTCCTCTAGCTTCTGACGCGCTTCATCATTTCCGTCCGCATTCGCCCACGCCATGAAATACCTGCCCGCAATCACAAGCAGCCTCGCGGAATAGCCGTGGATTGCTAAGAAGCGATCGCGCTTCTCTTTCGGAATCAGCGAAAGCGTATCGTCGAGCTGCTTGCCGAACGCTGCATACTGCGCGTCGAGCGCGGCGCGTTCTTCCTTCGGCAGCGCGCCAGCCCACTGTGCGCTCATGAGTTCCGGTTTTCGAATCCAGCCGAGACGATAGTATTCGTCAAGAAGGCTAACCGTGCGCGAGGCCGCCTTGCCAGACATGCCGAGCGACGCGACATATCCCGAAAGCAGCTTCTTGTGGGAATCGACGCCCCACGCCGCAGGATTGGCTCCGAGCTGCCCAAGGGCGTAAATGGAGACATCCGCCGGATAGTAGTCGCCGACATTCACCACCCACATGTCCCTCACTCCGTTCTCCCAGCAACGGGCGACGAGCTGGTACCACATGAACGCCGGCGGCGTCGTGCAGACGTGAGTGTAGCTGTGCGGTCCGCCGAAGTAGGAAGCGTGCCAGTAGATGCCCTGCCTGCGGCCCTCCGCCTTCGGACCTCCAAGGCGGCGGCAGTATCCGAAGTTGTCGTCCACCCAGAGGAGCGTCGTATCGTCCGGAACCTTCAGGCCCGCATCGTAAAGGGGCAGAACCTCCTTGTAGGGACAGAACACGGTCGGACGCTTCGCACCAAGCATCGCCTTCTGCGCGGCGAATACATCCTCCATCAGTTTGATGCGCCCCTCGACGTCCTTCGGACCTTTCATGCCCTCGTCGTGGATGCCGCGGATCCCGATCGTCCAGAGGCAGTCGTAGTCACCGTAGTTGTCCACGCTCCACTTCCAGTAGACGTCGATGCCGGACTTGTTTTCGGAATAGTCCCAGACACCCAGCTCCTTCTTGTTCCAGTAGCAGTTGTTCCTCAGCATCGGCTCGCAGTGGCTCGTGCCGATGGTGATGCCCGCCTCGCGCGCGGCGTCCATATTCTCCTTGCGGGAGACGAACTCGTATGCGCCTGGGTGCATTGCCGGCCACAGAAGGTTCACGCCGCGCGACTTCATGTCGGCGAATATCTCGCGGTACGCCTCGGCGCATATCCCGCGCTCCTTGCCGAAGCGCGCATTGCACCACGGCCTCAGTCCCCAGTCCTCGTCGTTGATGAAAACGCCGCGGTATCTGACGCCGGAGCTGTCACAGGTCGATCTACCGTATACTGCCATCCCGAAGTCGATGGTTTCCTTGTTGTCCTTGCCCTTCAATATCTTCTTTCCGTCGCGGTATGCGGCGCCGAGCGGGAACTTGTCGTCGCGGGACGCAAACCAGACGACAGGCGAGGTGTTCTTTCGCGTGACAAGCTCTACGACATAGACGTGTCCTTCGCGGAGCGTCGGGCACTTCCCGTCCGCAAACGCAAGGTTTGCCTGACCGCGGAAGCCGACGGCATACGTGAGCTTCGCCCTGCCTCCCAGCATATCCTCGCCCTTGCATTCGTACGCATCGGCATTAGGACACGCCGCGCCGCCAAGATCGAAAAGACGGATTTCCAGCAGAGTCTCTTCGTCCGTTCCGTCCCCGTTTCCGAGGAAAAAGGCAATCTTCTCAAGCGTGATGTCCCTCTCAACCTTGAATGTCTGGGCCAGCCTCTCCGCTCCGCCCCAACCGTGGCGGTGAGTCGCATATTCCGGGAAGTCATAGTAGAGATTGTCGCCAGTGGCAAGCGCGATATCACCCCTCTCCCAACGGATGTTCCGCATTTCCTCAAACGACTTCCAAGTCAAGGTCTGGCCCGCCGCGGTGAATACCAGTGAACCATCCGCACAGCCGTTGACGACCGGCTTTACGGGCTCGAACGAGGCATCTATCTCGCTCTGCGGAATCGGGTCGTCCTCAAGTCCGCGCTTTGTCATTTCGATCTGGCGGATGGAGCCGTCGGGATTGAAGTACATGTAGTCCGCGCAGACGCTGCGTCGGTTGGAGTCGCCGTGGAGTCCGCCGGGAATCTGAAGCCCTGCGTTGAAGTAGAAGAAATACCACTGCCCCTTGAACTGGCAGATGCCGGGATGGATTCCGAAACTGCCGCCGCCTGGATTCTCGCAGAGGAGCCCTCGATACGTCCACGGACCTTCCATTGACTTCGCCGTCGCATAGGAGACCTTCTCTCCGTAGCCGAGGTGGTTGTGCGAAACATAGACGAGGTAGTAGATTCCGTTGCGCTTGAAGAGCCACGGACCCTCGGTGTAGTTCGGAAGCGGCATTGTCTTGATCTCGCCGTCGATCTCGACCATGTTCTTCTTCAGCTTCGCGAGATAGCAAACTGGATTGCCCCACGCCATCCACACCGTTCCGTCGTCGTCGGTGAAGACAGTCGGATCGATGTCGTCCCAGCCGTAAGGACTTGGCGTGTCGGAATCCTTGATCAGCGGCTTGCCGATCGCATCCTTCCACGGACCTATCGGCGTGTCTGAAACCGCAACGCCCGTGCAGCGGCATCCGTAGCCCATGTCGAACTTTCCGACAAGAGTCGTGTAGTGGTAGAACTTTCCGTCCGCACCCTTCACGACCTGACTCGCCCAGCTGTCGCTTCCGCCCCAGGAATAAGTCTTCCAGTCCATGATGACGCCGTGACACGTCCAGCTCTTCATATCCTTTGAGGAGTACGCTCGCCAGTTGTTCATGATGAGCCACTGGCCTGGCGTACCGTCGTTCTCGTCCTGAGTCGTGATGACGTAGCACGTGTCACCGACGACAATAGGCGCCGGGTCAGCCGTGAATGTGTCTGTGAATATCGGGTTAGCAGATCTTGCAGCAAGGCTCGCCGCAGCGAAGCCCGCAAGAACCCCCAGTTTGCCGATGGCTGATTTTCTCATAGTCGGAATCCCTTTCTTTGCGATTTCTGTCCCCATTATCGCAAATGCGGGCCCGACAAGCAATTACCATAAAGTGTTATTTTTCTTCACGCCTTCACTTGCTTGGAGGTTCCCCAATTTTACTTTGGGCTGCCGAACCTTTGCGACCCCTGCGCGGTTTTGGAAAACTCCGACGGTTGATGTTCTCGCGCAGACGCTCGGAGTTCAATTACAAACCGGAAGTGGATTTTCACTTAACGCAAAATGAAAATTGCCACTTCACCCTTTGTTTACTGGGGTGTGGCCGTTTTCATGCCAGAAAAAGTGGAAACCTCCAATAGGTTAGGCCGCACCTTTGGAGACGCGGCTTCCAGCCGCGTCAAGGCGCTAAAGGGCTGAGTGGGACAGTCCCTGCAGGTTTTGGAGACGCGGCTTCCAGCCGCGTCAAGGCGCTAAAGTAGTCGCAGACCAATCACTAGATTAACGCGGCTGGAAGCCGCGTCTCCATGGGGCGCGAATGGGAAATGGGGAATGGGGAATGGAGGGAAGAGGGAAGACGTCAATTACACATTTCCGCTATTCAGCTATTCCACAATTACACAATTCCACAATCCTATCCGGTCTTCACAGGGCAGCTCGCGAGGTGGGCATGGGGCAGCTCGCGAGGTGGGCGTAGGGCAGCTCGCGAGGTGGGTGCTGGGGGTGAGAACGTTTCAACTGCCTTGCGGCAATCTGCGAAGCAGGTGAAAGCTTCGTCCGAGGCGGGTCAAATCGACCGGTTTCGGGCTAGTCGTTAGTCGCTGGTCGGTAGTCGCTAAAAGCGACTGAGCTGTTGCTATCAAGGGGGTCCGTCGCTCCGCGACGGACATTCGCAGCGCTCGCGCAGAATCAAACAAATCGGGAGAGCGCGAGGGAAGCGACTGGGAGTGGCTGAGAAGTCGCCTGCTCCACGCCCTTTCTTGTTGCGTCGCGGGATTCGCCTGCGCCGAAGGCGTCAGGTTGGCCGACGAGCGAAGCGAGGAGCTTTGCGAAGCAAAGTCGCAAGAGCCCGAGCGACGCAACCCCCTTCATTCGCAGCTTTCGCAATGAACATAATCTCAAAAAGCTATTGAAGAGCCTCCGCCGTAACTTCGACATCCTGCACGTCAAGGCCATCCCGCGACGAAACCGCCGCGGCCGCGCCGGCGGCCTGGCCCAACGCAAAGAACACGGGCTCCATCCTTATCGAGCCGTATGCAATGTGAGTAGCGGATATGCACACCGGCACTATCAGATTCCCGCATTCGCCGCGCTTCGGGACTATCGCGCCGTAGTCGATCGGATACGGGACTTTCATGCCGGCCCGTTCCTGCACGTCCCCTTCGTTGCGCACCATTCCGTTCTTGTCGACATACCTTCTGACATGGTGCGAGTCCATGGTATACGCGGCATACGCCACCGGACGCTCCGCGACGCGCTTTCCGCGGCAGTTCGCCTCCGTCATGACATACTCGCCTACCATGCGCCGAGCCTCGCGCACGTATAGCTGCGTCGGCCAGCCGCCGTTCTCGACAAACTCGTCCTTGCAGAGCCCCCACTTCGAAACATCGGCGCGGACATACTGCGGGACGCGCGGATGGTTCGCCAGCGTCCATAGAACGCTCCTCTGCCACTTCTCGTGCGCCGCGGCGATTCTGCCGCGCTCGGCGTAGTCCGCCTCGGCCCAGCGCCAGCTGCCGCCGATGAAATCGGACGAAACGCCCGTGCGGTTGTTCGTATCCGTCTTCCTGTTGGGCATCGGCGAGTTGTTCCAGGGCTGATGACGCCAGTGCTGCGCCGTATCCTCCGGCGTCCGCTCGATGTTGCGCAGAAGGAGCTCCATCTCCGCCTCGTCGTAGCCCTCCGGCTTCTCGAAAGGAATGCGGTTCGCAGGATCGTCCGTCAGGCACAGCCGGTAGCAGTACGCCTGCACGCGATTGTCGGCGGAACCATCCGGCCTCCCGTCGTCCTCCGGCTCGACGCCTGGGAGAATTCCGCTGGACGGATCGCCGGGCACCCTGTATGCGCTCACGCCATTCTGGATCTGATGATGGACGGCCTTGCCGCGCTGTATGCCGTTTATCGTCTCTCCGTATTCCGAATTGGCCTCGCGTCCAACTCGGTACGAGACGCCCGCCGCCGCCATAAGGTCGCCCTCGTAAGTCGCGTCGATGAACACTGAGCCGCGCCAGACGCGTCCGTCGAGAGTGCGGACGGAGACGATGCGCCCGTTCTCCTTCACGACACCTCCTTCGCCTCTGTCGAGAAGCGCGCCGCGCTCGATGCGCAAGCCCTCCTCGCGTTCCCAGTTCTCAAGGACCTTCAACGCTGCGCTCGGCTCGAATGTCCACATCGTCTCGCCGTCGGACGAGCCGGCGGTCTGTCCGTTGGGACGGTAGTCGCGGCGCTTCTGCCGCGTCCAGGAAGCGGGGTCGTCGTAGTGCTTCCTGATGTCGGAGTAGAACTTCCTCGCAAGGCCGCCGAACGCGGACTTGTCGCCAATATCGGTCTGGCCCAGTCCGCCCGTCGTCATTCCACCGATCCTCTGCGTCGGTTCAAGGACGACTGTCCGCGCACCGTCGCGCGTCGCCTGCACTGCGGCCGCGATTCCCGCGCTCGTTCCGCCGACTACAACGACGTCGAATGGCTTGTCTGACATTTCGAAAATGAGCTCGCCGCCTCGCAGGATGTCCCAGTGTGAAATCGACGAAAGATCGATGCGGCGTCCGTCGAGAGAGATGGACTTCACATACTTGTTCTCGCGGGAAAGATTTTTTGCAACAATGGAGAACGTATTCCCGCCGTTCCCCGTTCCCCGTTCCCCATTCCCCGTCCTCAACTTCACAACAGGAATCTGCGGCGCACCGAAGACGTATTCGCCGCTCGTCGGCTCGACTGGATAGAAGCCCATTGCGGAAAGGAAATACCACGCGCTCATCTGTCCGCAGTCGTCGTTGCCGCAGAGTCCGTCAGGCGCCGGACGGTAGAATCTGTCGAATATCTCGCGGACGATTTCAGCCGTTCTTTCGGGGCGCCCCCACACGGTGAAAAGATACGGCACGTGGTGCCCCGGTTCGTTTCCATGCGCGTATTCGCCGATCAGTCCTGTCACGTCAGCGATACTCCCATGCGGTGAGCGCGAATGGTCGAAATGATCCTCTAGTTTCGCAAGCGCGGCAGATCTGCCGCCAAAGGCCTTGGCGAGTCCCTCGGCATCCTGCTGAACATGCCACACGTACTGGTTGGCGTTCGCCTCGCTGATGTCGCGTGGCACTTCATACCCGAAGAGCGCCGACGGATCGAACGGCTCGCGCCACGATCCATCCGATGCGCGTCCGCGGACGCTCATCGTCGCCTTGTCGAACAGATTCGTCCACGCCTGTGCACGCGACGCGAAGAACTCCGCGTCCTCAGCCCTGCCGAGCCTCCGCGCCAGTTTTGCCGCGCACCAGTCGTCGTATGCGCCTTCCATCGTTATGCTGACGCCTTCCTCGTCGACAAGGTCGAACGGAAGCCATCCGTACTTGTCCAGAATGTCCCAGTGCTCCTTCGGCTTGCCTTCGTGTTCTTCGCGAAGTGTTGCCCGGACCGCTTCGTAGACATCTTCCGCCGGAACTGTAGTCAAGCCCTTCTCGACGGCCTCGACGAGAACCGGCACGGCGTGGTTTCCTATCATGCAGTGCGTGTCGCGTCCCCACAACGGCCACACGGGGAGATATCCTGCTGCCTTCCGGTGCGCGACCATTGAACGGACGACATCGTCAACCAGCTCAGGCGCAATTATCGAGTAGAGCGGATGTGCCGCGCGGTATGTATCCCACAGCGAAAGCGTCGAGAAATATCTGCGCCCTTCTTCGACCTTCGCGATCTTGCCGTCCGCCCCGCGATACGCTCCGTCGACGTCGGTAATGTCGTTTGGCTGCCAGAAGAGATGGTAGAGCGCAGTGTAGACGTTAGTGTGCGAAGCGGCGTCAGCGCCGGGGATTTCAACGCGCGAGAGATATCCGTTCCACGCTTCGCGCGCATCCGCCGCCACCTGCTCCAGCGTTTTGCCGCGCACTTCGGAAAGATTCCGCCGAGCGCCGACCTCGTCCGTGGTGGAAAGCGCAATGCGGACGGTCACTGATTTCACCTTGCCGAAGTCAAGCGCGAAGCGGAGCGGTCCGTCGCCTTTCACCACGGCGAAATCGGCGTCCGCCTCAAGCGCAAAATTCCATCTGCGCTCAGTCCAAGACTTCGTCTCCGCCCAGCCCGTGAAGATTTGCGGATTGCACCTTTCGGCCTCATCGCCCTCTGCAACTGGACATTGGCCATTGGAATTGGATATTTCCACATTTGCACATTTCACATGCTCGTCCATCTTCTCCCAGACAAGCCCCCACTGCATGTCGACGAGAAGCTTCGCGTTCGCGCCGTCGGGATATGTGAAGCGCCAGATTGCGCAGCGCTGCGACGCGGCTGCCTCGCAGCGTATGCCGCTTTCGAGCGTCACTGCGTAGTATCCAGGCGTCGCCACCTCGCTTGACTTGTCGAAGGAGACGGGGGAACGGGGAATGGGGAACGCGGAATCGGCGAACGGCAGCATCAAGAGATCGCCGAGTTCGGGAACGCCTGTACCGTTCAGGTGGTTCTGCGAAAAACCGTAGAGCTTCGTGTCGCCGTTGCGGTAGCCGCTCGCGTAGTCCCAGCTTTCGGTGCCCGTGTCGGGTCCGGCCTGAACCATTCCAAGCGGATACGCCGCGGCGACGGTGGCGTGTCCATTTCCCTCCGTGCCGATCCACGGATTGACATAGCGCGTGCAGTCGCCGCCAGCGGACGTTAGCGCTGCCATCTCCAACGCATGTACAACGACCAGCGACTTCAAAATGTGGCTAAATCTCATGACTGAGGGTCCCTCTCCTAGCGCAACTTCTTCAGCTCGAACTTCTCGCCCGCGAGCGCGGCGGTGACTATTTTCCTCGTGGCCATGGCATACATTCCTTTCGACTTGTGTTTATTTTGACGCGATCGCAATGACGAAGCCAGGGGCGCGCGGCTTCGCCCAGAGTTCGGTGCCGTTCTCCCTCAACTCCACATATTCTACATTATCGCCCTTCGTGAAGGCAACCCCGGCAAGGGACGACGTGGACTTTACGAAAAGACGCGCCTCCGCAGTCACGCGCTCCGGGAAGTCGATCACGAGCGACGCGCCGTTCGCGACGTTAACAGACTTCGCGGAAAGCGTTCCGGTAAGGACAACTTCACCGCCGTTTACGGAAAAGTCTCCGCCAATCGTCACAGGCCCGCCAAGCCGCTGCGTCCCCTCGCCGATCTTCGTGATGTTGAGGTTGCCCTTGCTGTTCAAGAGCGTTCCCGCGAAATCTCCGTCGGCATTGTTGTCT
>CAMOCC010000049.1 GCA_946610035.1 uncultured Verrucomicrobiota bacterium | reverse complement strand
AGGGCGGCCGCCGCATGAGCTTCTCCGCCGTCATCGTCGTCGGTGACAAGGAGGGCAAGGTCGGCGTCGGCTTCGGCAAGGCGAACGAGGTCTCGGACGCAATCCGCAAGGGCGGCGAGGCCGCCCGCAAGGACATGCGCAAGATCACGCTCCGCGGAAAGACGATCCCCCACGACGTCGAAGGCGTCTGCGACGGAGGCCGCGTCCTCCTGAAGCCGGCCCCCGACGGCACGGGCCTCATCGTCGGCGGCGGCATGCGCCCGGTCCTCGAGGCCGTCGGCATCCGCGACGCGGTGGGCAAGTCCCTCGGCTCCAAGAACCGCCTCAACGTGGTCAAGGCCACGATGAATGCGCTCATGAAGCTCCGCTCCGCGGAGGAGATCGCGGCGGTGCGAGCCTGATAACCGAAAGCCGTCGATTGCATTTGCTTGCAGTCGACGGCAGTCGAAAGGAGAATAGAAATGGAACTTTCAAATCTTACGAACACCCCCGGCGCGCGCCACTCCAGGAAGCGCGTCGGCCGCGGCTGCGGCTCCGGCATGGGCAAGACGTCCACCAAGGGCCAGAAGGGCCAGGCCTCCCGCAAGGGCCACAAGCACAAACTCGGATTCGAAGGCGGCCAGATGCCGCTCGTCCGTCGCCTCCCGAAGCGCGGCTTCAACAACGCCGCGTTCAACGCGAAGGCGCTCGGCGTCAACGTCTCCGATCTCGAGAAGCGCTTCGAGGCCGGTGCGGAGATCACCGTCGAGACTCTCGCCAAGGCGGGCTTCTCGGACAACAAGCGTCCGAAGATCAAGATCCTCGGCAACGGCGAGCTCACGAAGAAGTTCACCGTCAAGGTCCCCTGCTCCGCCTCGGCGAAGGAGAAGATCGAGAAGGCCGGCGGCACCGTCGCCTGACGCTATCCCGACATGAAGCAAAAAAAGACGCGACCATCGGTCGCGTCTTTTTTTTGCTTAAGCGGTTTCCCCTATGGGGATTTCAAAGTTCGGCTTTGGAATTGGCGGCAGTCGAGCGGAGGCGCTAGGTGAAGAGCGCGCGAATGCGGTCGGTGGCTTCCTTGGAGGGCGGCTCCGCGGCGGCGAGGCGGTAGGGGAGGCCAAGGGCCTTCCACTTCTCAACGCCGAAGACATGGTAGGGGAGGACGTCGACGCGCTTGACGTTTTTCAGCGACTTTGCAAAGTTGGCGACAGAGTTAGAGTCATTTAGGGTCGGGTTAGGGTCGGTTAGGGTCTTGTTAGGGTCGCCTAGGGTCTTATTAGGGGCGGATTGGGTCTTTTGGGGGGCGGATTGTGGAACGACGCCATCTGACTCTAACTCGACCCTATCCGACCCTAACAGCCTGGCCAGGTCGGGGACGAAGACGTGGCGAATCCAGACCGGCTTGCCGATGTCGGAGAGATACCTTGCGCAGTCGAGGATGTTGGCGTTGTCCTTGCCGGTCAGCGCCTTGTGGAGCCCAGGGTCGAACGCCTTTATGTCGAGGAGCAAGAGGTCAGTTGATTCCATCAGCCGCTCGAACTTCACGAACCATTCGCCTTCGCGCGTGAAGGGCGCGGCGGAGGTGTCTATGCAGGTCGAAACTCCCTGCGCCTTGGCGCGGGTGAAGAGGTCGATGAGGAAGTCGAGCTGCAGCAGTGGCTCGCCGCCCGACACCGTTATGCCGCCCTCCGAGCGCCAGTAGGATCGGTAGCGGAGGGCCCTGGCGAGGACCTCGGACGCCTCCATCTCGAACGCTGGCGGCCTCGCCCACGTGTCGGGGTTGTGGCAGTAGGCGCAGCGGAGGGGGCATCCCGAGAGGAATACCATGAACCTAACCCCGGGGCCGTCGGCGGCCCCGAAAGTTTCGAAGGAATGGATTCGGCCCTTCACTTACAGATGCTCGTGGCACGTCCTCTTGATCACGTCCATCTGCTGCTCGCGGGTGAGGTCGATGAACTTGACGGCGTAGCCGGATACGCGGATCGTGAAGTTCGCGTACTCGGGCTTATCCGGGTGGTTCATGCAGTCGATGAGCTTGTCCGTGCCGAAGACGTTCACGTTCAGGTGGTGTGCGCCGCGGTCGAAGTAGCCGTCCATCACGCTCACGAGGTTCTTCACGCGCTCCGCGTCGTTGTTGCCGAGGGCGGAGGGGTGGATCGTCTGCGTGTTGGATATGCCGTCGAGGGCGTATTCGTAGGGGAGCTTCGCGACCGAGTTGAGAGACGCGAGAAGTCCGTTCCTCTCCGCACCGTAGCTCGGGTTCGCACCGGGCGAGAGCGGCTCGCCTGCGGGGCGTCCGTCGGGCATCGCGCCGGTCGCCTTGCCGTAGACGACGTTCGACGTGATCGTGAGGATCGAGGTCGTCGGCTCCGCGTTCCTGTACGTGTGGTGGCCCTTGATCTTCGAGAGGAACTCGGTGAGGAGCCACTCGGCGATGTCGTCCGCGCGGTCGTCGTCGTTCCCGTAGCGCGGGAAGTCGCCGGTGATCTTGTAGTCGACGGCGAGGCCGGACTCGTCGCGGACGACCTGGACCTTCGCGTACTTGATTGCGGAGAGCGAGTCGACGGCGTGCGAGAAGCCTGCGATGCCGGTCGCGAACGTGCGCCTGACGTTCGTGTCGATGAGCGCCATCTCGGCGGCTTCGTAGTAGTACTTGTCGTGCATGTAGTGGATGAGGTTCAGCGTGTGGACGTAGAGCCCGGCGAGCCAGTCCATCATGTTGTCGTAGCGCTTCATCACCTCGTCGTAGTCGAGGACGTCCGTCATGATGCGCGGGAATTCCGGGGCGACCTGCACGTGGGTCTTCTCGTCCATGCCGCCGTTGATGGCGTAGAGGAGGCACTTGGCGAGGTTCGCCCTCGCGCCGAAGAACTGCATCTCCTTGCCGACCTGCGTCGCCGAGACGCAGCAGCAGATGGCGTAGTCGTCGCCCCAGACGCGGCGCATGACGCAGTCGTTCTCGTACTGGACGGACGACGTGGCGATCGAGACCTTGGCCGCGTATTCCTTGAAGGGCTCGGGCAGGCGGTGGGAGTAGAGGACCGTCATGTTGGGTTCCGGCGAGGGGCCCATCGTCTCCAGCGTGTGCAGGAGGCGGAAGCAGTTCTTGGTCACCATCGAGCGTCCGTCGCAGCCGAGTCCGCCGATCGACAGCGTCGCCCACACGGGGTCGCCGGAGAAGAGCTGGTTGTAGTCGGGGATTCGCGCGAACTTGACCATGCGCAGGTGGAGGACGAGGTGGTCGATGAGCTCCTGCGCATCGGTCTCGGTGATCTTGCCGGAGGCGAGGTCGCGCTCCATGTAGACGTCGAGGAAGGTCGAGATGCGGCCGATGGACATCGCGGCGCCGTTCTGCGTCTTGATGGCGGCGAGGTAGCCGAAGTAGAGCCACTGGACCGCCTCGCGGGCGTCCCTGGCGGGCTTGGAGATGTCGAAGCCGTAGCTTGCGGCCATCACCTTCATCTTCCTGAGCGCCTTGATCTGGTCCGCCACCTCCTCCCTGAGGCGGCATACGTCCTCGGGCATCGAGCCGAGTCCGCAATGGGCCATGTCCGCATTCTTCGCCTCGATGAGGCGGTCGATGCCGTAGAGCGCGATGCGGCGGTAGTCGCCCACGATGCGTCCGCGTCCGTATGTGTCGGGGAGACCTGTGATGATCTTGTTCTTGCGCGCCGCGCGCATCTCGGGGGTGTATGCGTCGTAGACGCCCTGGTTGTGCGTCTTGTGGTAGCGCGTGAAGATCTCGTGGAGCTTCGGATTGGGCGTGTAGCCGTACGTCGTCAGCGCCTCCTCGGCCATCTTGATGCCGCCGTAGGGCATGAACGCGCGCTTGAGGGGCTTGTCCGTCTGGAGGCCCACGATCTTCTCGAGGTCCTTGTCCAGGTAGCCTGGTTCGTGCGAGTCGATGTCGCTCACTATGTCGACATCCATGTCCAGTACGCCGCCCTTTGCGCGCTCGGCCTTCTGGAGCTCCTGAAGCCTGCCCCACAGCTTGTCCGTCGCCGGCGTCGCATCCGCCAGGAACGACGCATCGCCGTCGTAGGGCTTGTAGTTGAGCCTGATGAACTCCGAGACGTTGATCTCCTTCTCCCAACGCCCCCCGACGAAACCTTCCCACTCTGCGTACTTCATTTGCTCGTTCTCCTTCCTTGTCCGCAGGGAAACCCCTCCCCGCGCAATAGTTCGCATAGTCTAACATATTTGACGCCTCCCTGTCAAGGCACCGAGGGTATTTTATACAATATATTGATGCGAAGCCGAATAATCCCACAAAATTTTGTGTATATTGTGTTAAATGCAACCATTTGATATAATCATGTCAATGAAAATCCAGGTTATAGACCCCCACGGCTTCTGCGCAGGCGTAAAAGGCGCCCTCGCGCGGGCGCGCGCACTTATAGAGTCGGAGGGCGGAAGGGTCTGGTGCCTTCACGAGCTTGTCCACAACGAGCTTGTCGTCGGTGAACTGCGCGGGAGGGGGATGGTGTTTGTGGAGTCGCTGGATGAGGTGCCGGACGGCGCAACGGTGCTTTTCTCGGCCCACGGGGTGTCTCCGGCGGTGAGGCGCGAGGCGGAGAGGCGGGGGCTCAAGGTGGTGGACGCGACGTGTCCATTCGTGAAGAGGGTCCATTCGGCCGCGAGTGCGTTCGCGCAGAAGGGGCTTCCAGTTGTGGTGATAGGCAAGGCGGACCACGCAGAGGTCAAGGGGATAGTAGGGGAGATAGAGTCGGATAGGGTCGGATTAGGGTTGGATAGGGTCGGATTAGGGTCGGATAGGGTCGATTGCAGGGTAATCAATTCAATTGAAGCCGCCCAGACCCTAATTGACTCTAACTTGACCCTAAAAGACCCTAAATCTCCCTTATCCGACCCTAAATCTTCCCTAAAATCCCCCAGAATCGGCGTTGTCTCGCAGACCACGATGAATGCGGACGAGGTGGCGGCCATTGTCGCCGAGCTGAAGCGCCACTGCGAGGTCGAGACTACGGCTGAGGTGTGCCGCGCCACCAAGGAGCGGCAGGACGCCGTGAAGGCGTTCGACGGCGACGCCCTCCTCGTCCTCGGCAGCGCCAACTCGTCCAACACCCGCCGCCTATGCGAGGTCGCGGGGTGCCGGACGTTCCGTGCGGGCACGCTGGACGAGGTCCGTGCCTTGGATTTCACCGGCGTCGAGCGCCTCGGCGTCACAAGCGGCGCGTCCACGCCGGAGGATTTCTTCAACGAAGTTGTTTCATACCTAGGGGGTCTGACATGAGAAAACTAGTATGTATTGTCGCCGCGCTGGCGCTTTCGCAGCTGGCGATGTCCGAAGTGCAGATAATCAACGGACGCCGCTTTGAGTGTACGGACGACGGCATCTGCCGCGACCTTGGGCCCGTCGAGGAGGCGGAGCCGGAGTCCGCCGCGCCCGCCGGGGCGGCGGAGCCGGAGGCTAATCCGCTTCCCGCCCGCCTCATCATGGGTACGCGCACGCCCGAGGAGTTCGTCGCGTTCCTGGAGGGACGCGAGGCGGCGGACGCGAACCCGCTGGCGGACAAGTCTCTCTGGCTCGTCCTTCTCATCGCGCTTGCGGGCGGATTCCTCATGAACCTCACGCCTTGCGTCCTGCCGATGATGCCGATAAACCTCATGATCATCGGAAGGTCCGCAATGCGCGGCGTACTCTACGGACTCGGCCTTGCCGTTGCCTACGGGGTGCTCGGCGTGCTTGCGGCGTTTTTCGGACGCTCCTTCGGGTCCGTCCAGGGTAATCCCTGGTTCAACGTCGTCGTCGCCGCAATATTCATCGCGCTCGGACTGGCGCTTTCCGGGGCGTTCCTCATCGACCTCTCGAAGAACAGGGGCGGCGTCTCCGCGCTGAGGGGAAAGCTCTTCCCCGGACTCTTCGCCTTCGTGATGGGCGTCGTGGGGGCGGTCCTCGCCGGGGCGTGCGTCGCGCCGGTCCTCCTGGCGGTGCTGGCGCAGTCCGCAGTCCTTGCGGGCGAGGGGCGGACGGCCCTTGCCGTCGCACTGCCGTTCGTCCTCGGACTCGGCATGGGGCTTCCGTGGCCGCTTGCGGGTGCGGGGCTCAAGGTCCTGCCCAAGCCGGGCAACTGGATGAAGAGCGTGAACCGCCTCTTCGCGTTCGTCGTCTTCTGCTTTGCGGCGTGGTACATCTTCCTCGCCTACAGGGGCTTCACGGCGGACGAGAGGGCTTCCTCCGTCGCCGTGGCGGAGGGTGGCGTCATCGCCGCCACGCCGTCCGACTTCCCCGAAAGGCTTGCCGAGGCGCGCAAGGCCGGGCGGCCCGTCTTCGTGGACTGCTGGGCGACGTGGTGCAAGAACTGCCTCGCCATGGACGAGACGACGTTGAAGGACGAGCGGGTTGCCAAGCTTGTCAGGGACAAGTTCACCGTAATTAAGTTGGAGGTCAAGTCCGACATCGGAAAACTGAAGAAAATCCCGGGATTCGAGTCCATAATAGGGCTCCCGGCGTACCTCGTCTTCGAGTGAGGGCGAGGCTCCAAAAACAAATCAACTTTCACTGTTCTAACAAGGTCCGGTTGTGGTATAATATATTCAGATTTTCCAAACGGAATTATCAACAACCAACCAAGGAGGAACATAAAAATGGCACATAAGATTGATGCTGAAAAGTGTGTAGCGTGCGGTGGCTGCAAGGCGGCCTGCCCGGCAGACGCGATCAACGAGGGCGACAAGTACTCGATTGATCCCGATAAGTGCCTGGATTGCGGCGCTTGCGCGGCTCAGTGTCCGTGCGAGGCCATATCCGCGGCATGATGGAGTTCATAGAAGAAACGTTGCTGCTTCTCCCGTTCCTCTTCGCGACCTTTCTGGTCCTCGAAGCGGTGGAGGCGCATACGAATGGGGCGCTCGAGAAGTTTCTCGAGCGTTCCCGTTCAGTTGGTCCCTTCGCGGGGGCGGTCGCAGGCGCGATCCCCCAGTGCGGCGTCTCGGCGGCGGCCGCGTCGTTCTATGCGGGAGGGGTTGTATCGGTGGGGACGCTCATTGCGGTGTTCCTGTCGACGTCCGACGAGCTGATACCGGTCCTCATCTCCGCGAGGATGCCGGTTCTCCTGATGACGAAGATCGTCCTTCTCAAGGTTGTCGCGGCGATAGCGGTTGGTTTCACAGTTGACGGGCTGCTCTCCTTCTTCCGCCACAGGCGGCGTTCCGTCACGGTGGAGGAGCTGTGCGAGCACAGCCACTGCCACTGCCATTCGCACGGCGGGATACTCGTTCCCGCGCTCATCCACACGGCGGAGATATTCCTCTTCATAGTCCTCGTCTCGGGGGCGATCGAGCTTTGCATGCACTATTTCGGCGAGGATTCGCTGAAGACGCTAAGGCTCACGACGCCGTTCTTCGGCGAAGTCGCGGCCGGGGCCGTCGGGATGATCCCGAACTGCGCCGTGTCCGTCGCGGGCGCGGAGCTGTACATGAAGGGGGCGATGAGCCCCGGCGCGCTGATGGCGAGCTCGTTTGCGGGGTCCGGGCTCGGACTTCTCGTCCTCTTCCGGACGAACCGCAACATCAAGGAGAACCTCGCGATTCTTTTAGCCGTATACATTCTGGGCGTATTCCTCGGCTGGCTCGCCGGGTTCATGGTCGGACCCGCCCCGGCCGGCGCGTAGGCCCTTATGGAGGGGATGAAATGCAGTCTGTATTCAAGAAGTCGTGGACCTGGCTGGTGACAGTCCTGAAGTCCTTCTCGTCCAAGCACTGCTCCATGCACGCGGCGGGCCTTACGTACTACGCGCTCCTCGCGGTGGTGCCGGTGCTGTGCGTGCTCCTCGCGACGGCGAAGATGCTTGGTGCGGACCAGCCGGCGCGCGAGAAGATCCACGAACTGTTCGAGGCGCAGATCAGCCAGTTCGAGCTCGACTCCGGCGCGAAGGCTGAGGTGAAGGCGGCCGAGGTCGCAGCGGAGGCGGCGGAGGTCGCGGAGGAGACGGCGGAGCGCGTCGCCGCCGCGAAGACGGACGAGGAGAAGGCTGAGATCGCGGCGGAGGCGGCTGAGACTGCGGCGGAAGTCGCCGCGGAGGAGGAGGACGAGGCGGCGAAGAAGCTTGCCGCGACGCAGGAGTTCATCAAGCAGGCGAGGAGCATAGAGAAGGGGCTCCTCGAGAAGATCGAGCAGTTCCATGTCGGCACGCTCGGATGGATCGGCTTCCTCGCCCTCGTCTGGACGGTCATAAGCTCGATCGGGATGATAGAGCTCAGCTTCAACGAGGTATGGGACGTTCCGAAGCAGCGTCCGATCTGGAAGCGCGCATTCCTCGATTTGTTCGTCGCCCTCGTGATGCCGGTCCTCGTGACGCTTGCGGTGTCCGTGCCGCTCCTCAAGCTCGTGAAGGACATAATAGTCGCGACTGCGGGGTCCCTCTGGCTCACCAAGTGGGTTTCGGACGGTGCGGTGTGGCTCCTCGACTCGTGGGCGCTCAGGCTCTGCATAACGCTGTTCTTCGCGACGCTCGTCTTCGCGTTCCTCTTCAAGGTCATGCCGAACTGCCGCGTGAACGGACGCGCCTCGATGCGCGCGGGGCTTGTCACGGCCGTCTTCTTCGGCGCGTGGATGAAGATATGCGCCGTCGCGCAGGTCGGAATCGCCAAGACGTCCGCCCTCTACGGCTCGTTCGCGTTCCTGCCGATCGTCCTCGCCTGGCTCTTCATGAGCTGGCAGATCGTCCTGCTCGGCTGCTGCATGGCCCGTGCCTGGTCTCCCGACGGCAAGTAGGGCCGGGGAGCTGAATCGCCGGTCGCGCGCCTCCCCGAGATGCGATGCGTTCCAGTGACTACCCCTTATGGGGAGTGCCATTGCCATGGCTTTTATGGTAAAATGTTGGCGTACTTTCGAAAGGAGACACATATGATGAACAAGGCAGTGATGCTAATCGCTTCCGTGGCCGCAGGCGTGGCCATGGCCGACCCCACGGTCAAACTCGACTGGAACGCGCCCAAAAAGGAGGTCGCCAAGGACCTCTGGGGCATCTTCTTCGAGGACATCAACTGGGCGGCGGACGGCGGGCTCAACCCCGAGCTGCTCGCGAACGGCGGCTTCGACTGGCAGCAGAACGACCACGAGAAGTGGGACAGGCTGACTGACGGCTGGGTGCCGGACTTCCGCGACGGCGGCATGGCCCGCCTCTCCTTCCAGTACGGCGCGCCCGTCCACCCGAATACGGCCAAGCACCTGCGCATCGAGTCGTTCGGCAAGGGCCTCGCGGGCGTGAAGAACACCGGACTCGACGGCATGAAGCTCGTCAAGGGCGAGCCCTACCGCCTCGTGTACGACGTCCGCGAACTGACCGAGCAGGACGGCATCGACTGGCGCCTCCCCGCGTGGACGCGCCGCGTCTTCGAGTTCACCTTCGAGGGCGAGCGCACGTTCGAGGAGACCGGCGCGAAGATCGTCGTCGGCGAGACCGAGTTCTCGATCCTCGTCTCCGGACGCCGCGTGATGGAGTTCGACAACGTGAGCCTGCTCCCGACCGGGCCCAACCTCGTCCGCGCCGGAATGCGCAAGGACCTCGTCGACCGCCTGGCGGACCTCAAGCCCGCGTTCGTCCGCTTCCCTGGCGGATGCATCGTCGAGGAGGGCGACTTCCAGCACTGGTACGACTGGCGCAGGACGGTCGGTCCCAAGGAGAGGCGCGAGTGCATCTGGAACCGCTGGGGAAGCGAGAGGATCGGCGACATGAAGCCCTACTGGGAGACGTTCCACATCGGCTTCTACGAATACTTCATCCTCTGCGAGGAGCTCGGCGCCGAGCCGCTTCCGATCTGCCTTTCCGGCCTCACGTGCCAGTACCAGCGTCCGTCGCTCATGTGCGCCGTCGAGGACGTCGACTACTTCGCCAACGTCATCCTCGAGCTCATCGAGTTCGCCAACGGCGCAACGGACACGAAGTGGGGCGCCGTCCGCGCCGCCATGGGCCACCCGAAGCCGTTCAACCTCAAGATGGTCGGCGTAGGCAACGAGAACTGGGACGCCCCGTTCTTCGACCGCTGCGAGCCGATCGCCAGGATCATCCGCGCCAAGCACCCCGAGATCAAGATCGTCGGCAGCTCCGGTCCGGGACCTGACGACGGACACTACAAGTACGCGTGGAGCCGCCTCTCTAAGGAGTATGCGGACATCGTGGACGAGCACTACTACAGGGATCCGGCCTGGTTCATCAACAGCTTCCGCCGCTACGACGGCTACGACCGCGCGAAGCTCCCCGTATACGCCGGCGAGTACGCCTGCCACCACCACGTGGACAAGGCGAAGCCCAACACGCAGTGGAGCGCGGTGTGCGAGGCCGTCGCGATGTGCGGCTTCGAGCGCAATGCGGACGTCGTGAGGATGGCGAGCTACGCCCCGCTCTTCGCCAGGGTCGGCCACTACCAGTGGTCCCCGAACCTCATCTGGTTCGACGGCGAGAAGAGCTGGGCGACGCCCAACTACCACGTCCAGCGGATGTTCTCCCTCAACCGCCCCGACTACACCGTCGGCAGCTCAGTGGAGGGCGAGGAGAAGGAGCACCTATTCACCTCGTGCGGGGCTGACAGGGAGGCCGGCGAGATCGTCCTCAAGCTCGTGAACGTCGAGGACGGCGCCCGCAAGGTCGTTGTCGAACTCGGAGTCGCCGCCCCGAAGGGCGAGGTCAAGGTGACCTCCCTCTCGGCCGGCCGCGTGGCCGTCAACAAGCCCGAGTCGCCCGATGCAGTCGCCCCAGTCGAGTCCTCTCTCGCCTTCGAGGGCGGGGACAGGCTCTCGCTCGACCTCGGCGCGAACTCCGTGACTGTGGTACGCATTCCGGCGAAGGGACTGTGAGGAGACTCGCGTTCATCCTCTGCCTCGTCTCGGCGGCGGCATTCGCCGACAGGCCGCCGCCGCGCGTGACGAAGGGCAAGGTCTTCAAGCACCCCGGCATCACGTACACCCAGGGCGACTTCGACCGCATGAAGGCGATGGTCGCCGCCGGAAGGGAGCCGTGGAAGCGGTGCTTCGAGGGCCTCAAGTCATCCCGCTGGGCGAGTCCCGGCGTCTTCGCGCGCGGGCGCGGCGCGGGGCTCGGCAGCTTCAACAACACTATCGGCTTCGACGGACGCCAGGCGCACGACCAGGCGCTGATGTACCGCCTGACCGGCGACGAGGGGTACGCCGTCCGCGCGCGCGACCTCGTCAATTCAAGCGTCAACTACCGCGACGTATGGGCGACGGGGACGCCCGCGCTGGACAACGGCAAGATATTCCTCCTCGTCGAGGCGGCGGAGATGATCCGCGACTTCAGGGACTGGGCCGAGGCGGACAGGGAGAAGTTCCGCAAGGTCCTGCGCGAGGTGTTCTATCCCGTGATATGCAACGGCGACATCGCGCGCTGGGGCAACCAGGGCCTTTCGGCGTTCAAGGGAACTCTTGCGATTGCGATATTCCTCGACGACGAGAAGATGTACGACAGGGTGTGGAACTACCTTACGGGAAGGGCGCACCGTCCCGACGACGCGCCGTATCCGTCCGGCGGCGCATGGTGCCCCGGCTGGCCGGCAGACTTCTCCCCGTGGCTCGTCTCGCGCCGGAACCGCCCCGCACACGGCAATGAACCGGACTGGGGATACGACGAGCTGCTTCAGTACTACATCTACAGGAACGGACAGTGCGAGGAGAGCTGCCGCGACCAGGCGCACTGCATGTACGGGCTCATGAACTACGTCGGCATCGCCGAGATGTTCTGGAACCAGGGGGACGACCTGTACGGCGAACTCGACAACCGCATCCTGAAGGGGCTTGAATGGTCGCTCCGGTACAACATGAGCGACTGGGAGCCGAAGGGCTATTCGGAGAAGGAGGAGGACGTCTCCTTCGAAAACGAGATCTTCTACAAGGCGAACACGCGCTCCGGGAGGTGGACCGCCCTTGCGCAGTCGCCGCACGGACGCGGCTCGGACGGCGGACCGGCCGCGCCGCGCACATGCGCGCTCATGCACTACTCGGTCGTGAAGGGCCTCCCCGACGAGGCGACGGCGTGGACGAGGAAGGCCGTCGACCGGGCGCTCGAGAACAACGGCTTCGAGACCTGGGGCTTCGGCGCGAACTGGTACTACGAGTTCACCGGCTGGGGGACGCTCACGAAGACGCGCACGAAGTGGATGCGCGGCGATCCCGGCACGTGGAAGGACGGCGTCCACCGTTCCGGCGCACACGCCCTGCCGGGGACGGTCAAGTTCACGGACTGGGACTACTTCCCCGGCGAAACGCCGCGCAGGACCGCCCGCAGGAAGTCGAAGGACCGCTGGTCGACGGGCGACTGGACGATGTACACCGTAACCTGCGACGCGGAGCGGAAGATGGAACTTGAATTGGCGTACTCGGCCCTGGAGCCCGCCGAGGTGACGGTCGCCACGGAGTCCGGGAAGCCGCTCTCGGTCAACCTCCCCCCGGTGAAGGGCAAGCCGACCGTCATGAAGCTCGGCGCCATTTCGGTCCCGGCCGGCGCGAGCGTCGTCCGCTTCGCCATCCGCAAATGCGGCGCCGGATTCAATCCCGTCGCCTTCCGCTTCAAGTAGTCCGCCCGGTGCGGCGCTCCACTCCTCTAATCGACCCTACCTGTCCTTAACTTTCCCCGCCTCACAGATTGCCGCGAGGCAGGTGGAATCTTTCCGCCTTCGCTTCATCCCGGGCGGACTCTCCTTCGCCGTGCGGAGGGACGGACGCGATGTCCGCATGGCGATAACATTCCAGAATCCGCTGGTCGTCGCCCGAATCATGGAGGAGGTGCGCTCCCTCGCCCCCGGCTAGGCGTCAGCGGGCGGCCGTGGTCACGGGGACGGCGATTTGCTCGCCGAAGAAGACGCGCGTTTCGAGCCCCTTGGCGGAGTTGTCCCTTAGGTCCTCGTCGAATGCGAGCGCGCCCGCGCGGGCGATCATGACGACGGTCGAGCCGCCGAACTTGAAATATCCCTTCTCGTCGCCCTTGGCGTGCTCCTCGCCGGAATACGTCTGGACGATCGTGCCGACACCGAACGCGCCCACGTCGACGAGCCAGAGGGGGCCGAAGTCGGTTTCGCAGCGGACGATCTGCCGTTCGTTCTCGGCGTAGACGTCGGGTCGCCGCATGAGGGCAATGGGATTTACGGAATGGTACGCGCCCTTTATGACGATGGGCGGCTCGGGCGTCCTGCAGGCGCAGGGGAAGTGGAAGCGGTGGTAGTCGACGGGGGCGAGGCGGATCACGGCGATGTCGTATGCGCCACCGGGGACGGACGGTGCGCCGGAGGGCCCGAAGACCTCGCGCAGGGACCTCTTTGCGCCCTTGAGCGGAAACGGGGAGTCGGCATCCGCCCCGAGGTGCAGCATGAGGCGTCCGTCGGCGGGGCTCACGACCCCGTCCCCGAGCGGGCGCACACCTTCGCGGAGGCGGCGCGTGAAGAACTCGTTGAAGGAGGTGTACGAGGCGATCGGCTTCTCCGCCTCCTCGGAGCGGCAGCCCGGCGTGGACGCGAGCTTTGCGATGGACTTGCGCGAGCGCGGCGAATCGTAGATGCGCCCGAGGACAGCCGAACACAACCTGGAACCGAAGAGGACGGGCCAGAGGGTCCGTCCCAGGAGCGTCTCGTAGGCGAACCTGAGCGCTCCGTCGCCCATGACGGACTCTGTAATCAGTCCGCCTGTGCGACGATCGACGTATTCTAGAGGTTTCATACCGTGTATTATACCGAAAAATCGTCCTCAATGCAATTGGTCCGGAGTTTTCGCAAATGAACATCCCCCAAACGCGCGAATTATGGTATAATAACTTGAAATATCTCTAACTAGAAGGATGGAAGACCAGATGAACCCAGAAACAGCGACGAACATACAGCAGGCGGCGGAGGCCGGCAAGATCACATTCCAGCAGGCGTGGGCCTACGGCGGGAACCTCATGTGGGTGCTCGTCGGGTTCTCGGTTGTGGCGCTGGCCGTCATGATCTATCTCGCGATAGCCCAGAAGAAGTCCTCCTTCATACCCGAGGCGCTCCGCCGCATCCAGGCGGCGAAGGACCCGTCCGCGGAGGGCGCGCGCATTGCCGACCGCGCCTACTCCGCCGTCGACTGGCTTGCGGACATCGCGGCCATCGCCCCGCTCGTCGGGCTTCTCGGCACGGTCCTCGGCATCTTCGAGGCGTTCAGCATGGTGAACTCGGACCTCAACCAGGTCACGAAGTCCGAAATCCTGACGCACGGCGTCTCCAAGGCCGTAGTGACCACGATCTTCGGCCTCGTCGTCGCCATCCCGTCGCTCGTCGCCCATGCGTTCTTCCGCCGCCGCGCGGCGCGTCTCGTGGCAAAGCTCGAGGAGAAGACAGATGCACTTCGCGGTTAAGAGGCGCACGCGCGTCCCGACGCTCTCGATGACGTCCATGCTCGACGTCATCTTCCTGCTGCTGTTCTACTTCGCGGCGATGAGCATCCAGTCCCAGTGGGAATACGACATGCAGGTGACCCTGCCGCAGTCGAAGACGGCCGAGACCCCCCAGCGGCTCCCCGGCGAACTCGTCGTCAACGTCCATCGCGACGGAGAGGTGGTCGTGAACAACATGAGCCTCTCCCTCGACGACCTCGCCGGGAGGCTCAGGCGCATATCCGAGATATTCCCGGACCAGACGGTCGTCGTGCGGGCCGACCGCGACACGAGCTACGAAACGCTCGTCAAGGTGATCGACACCTGCCGCGGCGCGGGCGTGTGGAACTTCTCGCTCGCCTCGTCCGGTCCGGAAGCCGAAAGGAAGGGAAATCCGGCGAAATGACACTCTTCCCCATACTTGCAGCCTCCGTCGCCATCCTCCCGTCGGACCGCATGGCGATGGCGGACCGCCTGTTCGATCGCGGCGCATACGCCGAGGCGAAGGCCGAGTACTCGGCGCTCAGGGGCGCCGAGGGCGTCCCCGCCGACGAACTCCTTTACCGTCTCGCCGAGACGTGCCGCGTCACCGGCGACGCGAAGGGCGCCCGCGCCATCTACGGCGAGCTCCTCTCGAAGCATCCTGGTTCGCGCCATGCCGACCGTGCGCGCCTGATGCGCGCGCTCGTCGGGACGCCGGACGAGCAGAGGACGGAGTTCGCCGTCCTCGATTCCAACGACGTTCCCGCGGACGTCCGCGCGGCGGCGCTCTACCACCTCGGAGTGCTGAATTCCGACGCCGAAACGCTCTCCAGGTGCGCGAAGATCGACCCGAAGGGACGCTATGCGACGGCGGCGCGCTTCCGCAGGGCCGCGATCCTCGCCGAGTCGAAGGACCCCGCCGTGCGCCGGTCGGCGGTGAGCGAGTTCAACGAGCTGACGTTCCTCCCGGACAAGGACCGCGCGCGCGAGGCGCTCTACATGGCCGTCCGCTGCTGCTACGCCGACAGGCGCTACGGCGAGGCGGGTCCGCTCGCACGCCGCTACCTGAAGGCGTATCCGAACGGGACGGCCGCCGCGAACGTCCGCGTGATGGCGGCGTGGAGCTTCTACCGCACCGGGAAGTGGGCGCTTGCCGAGGCGCTGTGCGAAGAGGCGAGGTCCGACGACCTCGACTACCTGCGCGGCGCATGCGCACTCGCGTCCGGCGACTCCGCGAAGGCGAAGGCCCTCCTCGAGAAGTACCTCGAGACGTATCCCGAGGGACGCTACCGCGCCGCGGCGGAGCTACCGCTCGCGCGCCTCGACTTCGCCGCCGCCTCCGCCGGCGACGACAAGTCGCTCATCGTCGAGGCCGCGCGCAGGAGCGCGGCGCTTTCCAAGTCGTCCGCCGACCGCCTCAGGCTCGCGTGGGCGCTGGAGAACGCGGGGCGGGTCGACGAGGCGACGGCGGAATACGCGGCCGTTGCGCGCGACTTCCCGAAGACGGCGGACGCCTCTGAGGCGCTGTTCCGCAAGGCGATGTCCGACGCGAGGGCCGGCAGGTGGTCCGAGTGCGAGCTCGCGCTCGCCGAGGTCGTGTCCTCCAACGCCAAGCCGTCGCTGAAGGCCGAGGCGCAGTACTGGCGCGGAATCTCCGCGTGCAGGATGGGCCATCCCGAGGAGGGCGTCGCGTTCCTCAAGGATGCGCTGAAGGAGGGGCTGCCGCTCGATGAGTCGAGGGAGGCGAGGCTTCTCGTCGCGGACGACGATTTCAAGGCCGGGCGCGAGGCCGAGGCGAAGGCGGCGTACGCGCAGCTCGTCCGCGAGGGCGCGTGCGTTCGCATGAACGCGGCGCGGACTCGCAACGTCGGCAGGTTCCTGCTCGGCGATCGCGGCGGGGCGCCGATGCCGGCGGAGGCGGCGATCTGCGGCAGGGCGCTCGCGGAGCGCGAGGATTCCGCGGAGTGGCGCCAGGCTGGATGGGCGCTCAAGGGCGCGGCGGAGGAGGCCGAGGGGTCGTTCGCCGCCGCCGTCGAGTCATACAGGCGCGCGATGAAGGAGATGGACAAGGCGACGACCGAGGACCTTCCGGCCGCCGCGCTTTCGCTCGGGATCCTCGAGACCAGGGCGGGGGAGTGCGAGAGGGCCGATGCGACGCTCAGGGAGACGGTGCGCCTTACGGCCGGCGACAACGCCCGCCGCGTGAGGGCGTACCTCGCCCTCGCGCGCAACTGCGCGGCGTGGGGGAGGCCCGACGAGGCGCGCAAGTACGCGACGATCGTGACGACGCTCTTCGACGATGCGGCGTCCGTCGCCGAGGCGAAGAGGCTCGTCGAGTCGCTCGGGGAGGGTGCGAAGTGAGTCCGGCGGGCAGGCAGGCCGTTCTACTCGGGGCGCTGGCCGTCTCCGCCGCGCTGCACCTGGGCGTGATGGCCGTCATAAGCCACCGGGTGATGACGCGGTACACGGAAGCGATACGGCGCACCGCCGCGAGGCGTCCGATGGCCATGCGCGAGGTCAAGGCGCTGCCGGAGTCGGTGCGGCTGGCGGCGGTGAAGGACCTTTCGCCGCTGAGGGACTCGCCGGAGGCGTCGTCCGAGGCGCTGCTCCCCGCGGCATCGGCCCTGGAGGACGGGATGTCCGCAAGGGATGGCGTGACGCCGCCGGTCCCGGCGGACCCTGAGAGGCTCGTTCCGCCGCAGCCGGAGGTCGAGGTGTCGCCGAAGTTCGCGGAGGCGATCAAGGTAGAGGACATCCCGTCCTTCGTGACGCCTGTCGCGGATGTGACGATGATCGGGCTTACGCCGCCTTCCGCCGGCGTGGCGGACGCCCCGCTCGTGGTGGACGACGAGCCCGCGGAGGTCCCCGCCTTCGCGCCGCCGCCCGTCGTGGCGCCGCCCGCGCCGGAGGAGACGGCGGCGATTCCGGCCGATGCGCCGGCGTCGACGGAGCAGAAGCCGGACTTCGCGCCGCCGCCGGAGGTCATGGCGGAGGTGGACGAGAGCGTGGTCGCGGCCGAGAAGGCTGCCGTCAGGGACCTCCTCGACGTCAGGGAGGCGAAGGAGCTTGCGAAGTTCGTGGAGGTGGGGGCGAATTCGGCGGCGGCCGGGAAGTGGACGTACTTCCGGGTGAAGATCGACCCGCTGGAGGACCTTAAGGTCGTCCCCAAGGACGTCGTGGTGCTTATGGACGCCTCGGGGTCGATCGCGAACGACCGCCTCAGGAGCTGCCGCGCGGCGGCCAAGGAGATACTGCGCACCTGCACCAACACGGGCGACCGCTTCAACCTGGTGGCGTTCAGGAACAGCTTCTCATACGCGTTCAAGACGTGGAGGCCGTGCGACCAGCCCTCCTTCGACGCGGCGGACGCGTGGATGAACAGGCTGGCGGCGCACGGGAGGACGGACGTCTTCGCGACGATAGCGTCCGTGCTGACGCTCCCGCGCGACCCGAAGCGTCCGCTCATCGCCCTCGTCGTCACGGACGGCGACGCGAACGCGGGCGTGAGCAGGACGGCGGAGATACTTTCCAGGTTCACGGCGCTGAACGACGGACTCGTCAGCGTCTACATGTACGGCGTGAAGGAAGGTGCCAACAGGGAGCTCATCGACGTCCTCACCCACGGCAACCGCGGCGAGAGCTTCATCTACGAGGGCGAGCGGAAGTACGCCGGAAAGGGGATCGGCGAGCTGAGCGAGAGGTTCCGCGACCCCGTGCTGACGGACCTGAGGGTCGTGTTCACGTCCGGCTCGAATGCCGAGGCGTTCCCGAGGAGGCTCAGGAACCTGTACAGGGGCGAGGGCCTCTCGATCGTCGGACGCGTCCCGGCGGGGACGAGGGAGGTCGCCTTCTCGCTGAAGGGGCTGAACGGCCCGAGGGCGTACGAGGGGTTCTTCAGGGTCAGCCTTGCGGACGTCCAGTTCGACCCGCGGCTTCCGGGCGACTGGAGGGACGAGAAGGCGATAGACGACAAGCTCAAATAGCCAGGCAGGAGAAAGGGGTGGCTCGGGATGGTTTCAGACACGAGGTTCGATCTTGAGAGGGCGCGCGCGGAGGCGCGCGCGGAGAAGCTCGCCAGGAAGCGCAAGGCCATTGCGTCAAATGTCGTGTTCGTCGCCGTCCTCCTGGCGGCCGCCGTCGGGGCGAAGCTCGGCTGGGACAAGTGGCAGGCGCACTGCCGCGATGTCGAACGCAGGGAGGAGTACGAGCGCCAGAAAGAGGAGCGCGCGCGGGAGGCGGAGGCGAAGCGCAGGGCCGACGACGCGGCGCGGGCGGCCGCGGCGCGGGCGCAGGCGGAGGCGGACCGCAAGGCGCAGGCGGAAAGGCGCGAGGCCGAGCGGCTTGAGAGGGAGGCGAAGAAGGAGGCCGAGAGGAAGGCGCGCGAGGAGGCCAGGGCAAAGGCCGAGGAGGACAGGCGTCGCGCCGAGGAGGACAAGGCCGAGCAGGAGGCATTGAAGCACTATGCGGAGCGCATGATCGCGTCCGTGAACCTCAATCCTGCGGACCACGTGGTGGTCGAGCGCGAGCTGGACGCCTTTGTGGACGTCGCCGTCGAGGAGCGCCGCTGGAACGAGCTCGTCGCGGCGGCCGAGGCGAGGACGGCGCTCAATTTCCTGGAACTGCTCGATTCCGGGGAGCTTCCGGTCAACTCCGACTACACGCGCTATCCCGACCGCGACTCTGTCAGGAAGATCATCGCCAAGCTGGCGGACGAGAGGTTCACGGCCCTCGTGAGGGCGGCGAACGTGCCGCGCGGCCAGCGGATCGTCCTCGTCGAGCTGGACCCGAAGGCCGGGTTCGTGGAGGCGAAGGGGAGCCGGAAGGTGCAGCAGGGCGGAAGGGACGCCGGGTGGACGGTGCAGTTCGTCCATGGCGCGCCGACGCCGCTTTTCGTCATGAAGTCGTCCACTGCGGACCGCTTTACGAGGGAGTGGTCGGCCCTTCGCCGCAAGAAGGCGAAACTCGCCGAAAAGCTTGCGAATCGCGATGCTTTCGTCGCCGGGGAGATGGAGAGGTGCGCGCCGGACTTCGCGAAGTCGGTCAAGGTCGAGCTGAGGATGGAGCCGCAGGTAGAGGACGCCGTGCTGAAGGAGGACCCGAAGGAGGCTTCAAGGCGCAGGACCGAGCGCCTGGAGCGCATCGGGCTCAAGGGCACGGGCAGCATGCGCACGCTGCGCGGTCCGGGCGGGCGCTGATACCCCTTACATCCTGCGCCGTTTTTTGATATAATAGTGACTCACAAACATTCAGGGGAAGCAAAATGGGACAACTAGAAGAATCGACCGAGCTGACGCTCGACTTCACCAAGCTTGAGAAAGTCGGCCGTCAGGTCGCCGACACGCGCGCTGCGGGGTCCGCCCCGTGCGATCCGGGGGTGATCCCTGTCGCGGTGCAGAACGCCGACACGAAGGAGGTGATCCTCGTCGCCTACACGAACGAGTTCGCGATGAAGGAGTCCTTCGCCAGGAGGAAGCTCGTTTTGTGGTCCACGAGCCGGAACAAGCTCTGGTTCAAGGGCGAGACGTCGGGCGAGACGTTCGACCTCCTCGAGGCGTACGTCAACTGCGAGCAGAACTCGCTCCTCTACGTCGTC
>CAMOCC010000048.1 GCA_946610035.1 uncultured Verrucomicrobiota bacterium | reverse complement strand
CTCCGCCGCGAGGTCTCGCAGAACATCCGCCGTCTGATCCAGATCGGGTCCTACCGCGGTCTCCGTCACAAGAAGGGTCTTCCCGTCCGCGGTCAGCGCACGAAGACGAACGCCCGCACCCGCAAGGGCGGCAAGCGCGTCTCGATTGCGATGCCCAAGCAGGCCGGTCGCTAAGAAGGGGTAATTTAAAATGGCAGAAGAAATCAAGAACGAAACAGCCCCGGCCGCAGCCCCTGCGGCGGACGCCGCAGCGGCGGCGGAGGGCGAAGGCGCGGCGAAGAAGCGTCCGGGGAAGTCCATTCCCGCCGGAATCGCGTTCATCCGCTCGACTTTCAACAACACCCAGGTCTCGATCGCAGACGCCTGCGGCGGGGTCATCTCGTGGAGCTCGGCCGGCAAGGCCGGTTTCAAGGGATCGCGCAAGTCCACCGCCTTTGCGGCGACGATGGTTGCCCAGGATGCGGCCCGCACGGCCGTCGCCAAGGGCATGCACGAGTGTGAAGTGAGGATGCAGGGCGCCGGAGCCGGCCGCGAGAGCGCGGTCCGCGCGATCCAGGCCGCCGGCATTCGCGTCACCCAGATTACGGACTGCACGCCGGTCCCGCACAACGGCTGCCGTCCTCGCAAGCGCAGGAGGGTTTAATCCATGTCTCGTTATACAGGTTCCAAGTCCAAGGTCTCGCGCCGTTTCGGCGAGCCGATTTTCGGTCGCGAGAAGGAGATCAAGCGTTCGACGCCTCCGGGCCAGCACGGTGCGAAGCGCAAGCGGAAGGTCTCCGAATACGGTCAGCAGCTTCTTGAGAAGCAGAAGGCGAAGTACATCTACGGAATGCGCGAAGGCCAGTTCCGCATCTTCTTCGAGCGCGCGAAGGCGAAGCAGGGGAAGACGGGCGACCTCCTCCTCCAGATGTGCGAGTCCAGGCTCGACAACGTCGTCTACCGCCTCGGGATCGCCCCGACGCGCGCGGCGGCCCGTCAGCTCGTCACTCACCGCCACATCGAGGTTGACGGCAAGATGCTCAACATCCCGTCCTACATCGTGAAGCCCGGCCAGACGGTCGGCGTGCGCGAGAAGGACCGCGGCATGGTAGCGATCACGAGTTCCCTGGAGCACCGTCCCGTCTCGGGCCAGTGGCTCACTTGGGATCCGCAGACGATGACCGGCACCTTCGTGCAGGTCCCCGAGCGCGCGGAGATTCCCGAGAACATCAACGAGCAGGCCATCGTCGAACTATACTCGCGTTGATTCCCGCTTCAGTCATCAACATTTACCAGGGAGGTAAACAATGCCTATCCGTTTGAGCCGCTTCGAAATGCCGAAGGGAGTCGTCAAGGACGAGTCCACGGCTACCGCGACGTACACCCGTTTCACCGCGGAACCCTTCGAAATCGGCTACGCTCGGACCATCGGCAACTCGCTCAGGCGCGTTCTCCTGTCTTCCATCGAGGGCGCGGCCATCGCGTCCGTGAAGATCAAGGGCGTGAGCCACGAGTTCTCGACGATTCCGGGCTGTGCGGAGGATGTCACCGACATCATCCTCAACCTGAAGCGCGTTCTCCTCAAGACGTATTCCCGCGAAGGTCAGACGATCACTCTCAAGGCCGAAGGGCCCTGCACCGTGACGGCCGAGATGTTCGCGTCCGCCAACAACGTCCAGGTGCTCAATCCCCGCCAGGAGATCTGCACGCTCGACGTCGGCGGTTCCATCGAGATGGAGTGCGACGTCAGGACCGGGCGCGGCTTCTGCCTCGCAGAGGGCAACAAGCGTCCCGACCAGGAGATCGGCAAGATCGCGATCGATTCGATCTTCTCGCCCGTCACCCGCGTTAACTTCCTCGTGGAGAACACGCGCGTCGGGCAGCGGACCGACTACGAGAAGCTTGTCCTCGACGTCTGGACCGACGGCCGCATCGAGCCCGAGGAGGCGCTCAAGACGGCCGCGGCCGTCCTCCGCCGCCACCTCGACGTCTTCGTCGACTACGCCGGCGAGGAGACGCTCGAGTTCGAGGACACGGAGAAGAAGGACGCCGACGAGCGCGAACGTCTCCGCAAGCTCCTCAACATGTCCGTCAACGAGATCGAGCTGAGCGTCCGCGCGGCGAACTGCCTCAACAACGCGAACATCTCGACCGTCGGCGAGCTCGCCTCGAAGACCGAGGCCGACATGCTCAAGTACCGCAACTTCGGCAAGAAGTCGCTCACCGAAATCAAGGCGAAACTCGTCCAGCTGGGCCTCTCGCTCGGCTACAAGTTCGACGCCGACCTGCTGGAAAGCAAGAAGTAAGACTGGAGTTTAGACAATGCGTCATCAGAGAGTAGTCAAGAAATTCGGACGTTCCACGGAGCACCGCAAGATGCTCATGCGGAGCCTCGTCACAAACCTCATCCTCGCGGAGTCGATCAAGACGACCCTCCCGAAGGCCAAGGAAGCGCGCAAGGACGCGGACAAGATGGTCACGATCGCCAAGAAGGGCGATCTCGCCGCCCGCCGCCTCGCCGCCAGCCGCCTCACGGAGCCCAAGGCCGTCCAGAAGCTCTTCGCGGAGATCGCCCCTGCGATGAAGGATCGCCAGGGCGGTTACACGCGCATCGTGAAGCTCGGAACCCGCAAGGGCGACGCTGCCGAGATGTGCATCCTGCAGTGGGTCACGGCGGGCGAGCCCGTCAAGGCCCCCGCAGCTGAAGAGCCGGCGAAGGAGGTGAAGTGAGATGGCAATCGTTCTTAAGCTCAAGAAGGGCGAGTCCGTCGAGCGCGGTTTGAAGCGCATGAAGAAGATCCTCGACAAGGAGGGCCTCCTCAAGACGATCCGCGACCAGCGCTATTTCGAGAAGCCCTGCGTCAAGGCCAGGAAGAAATCCCAGCGCGCCCGCATCCGCAACCGTTCGCGCCGCGGACGCATGGAGCTCAACTAACCGAGCCGTCCGCCAGGACGTGAAAAAAGACGCCGCCTCGCGCGGCGTCTTTTTTTCATGTACACCTGTCGCATTGAATGCCCAAACAGCCCAAAAATTCCCAAAGCTTCCAATTGACGGATTGGCACATAAAAGTGTAAAATATACGGCTCATGGAGAAAGAAGGTAACCTGATGAAGCAAATCGGAGTTGGAATACTCGGCTTCGGGACCGTCGGCGCGGGAGTCGCGGACGGCCTCCTGAGGCATCGTGAAGTGATGGCCAGGCGCCTGGGCGTCGACATCGCACTCAAGAGGATTGCGGACCTCGACATCACGACGGACCGCGGCATCGCCGTCCCGGACGGCGTCCTCACCACGGATGCGGCGGCCACGATCGCCGATCCCGAGATACAGATCATCGTGGAGACGATCGGCGGCACGGGCGTCGCGAGGAAATTCGTCCTCGACGCGCTCAACTCGAAGAAGTGCGTCGTCACCGCGAACAAGAAGCTTTTGGCCGAGTACGGCAAGGAGATTTTCGACACGGCGAAGGCCAACGGAGTGGACATCTACTTCGGAGCGTCCGTCGGCGGCGGAATCCCGATCATCCGCGTCCTCAGGGAGGGCCTCGCGGGCAACGCGATCGAGTCCATCCACGGCATCCTCAACGGAACGTGCAACTACATCCTCACCAGGATGGAGAACGAGGGGCTCCCCTTCGACGTCGTCCTCAAGGACGCCCAGAAGCTCGGCTACGCGGAGGCGAACCCCTCGCTCGACATCGACGGCTTCGACACGGCCCACAAGGCGTGCATCCTCGCCGCGCTCGCGTTCGGCTTCCAGCCCGCGGTCGGCGAGGTCCAGGTCGAGGGCATCCGCAACCTCGCGGGCGAGGACGTCAAGTACGCGGCCGACTTCGGCTACAGGATCAAGCTCCTCGCGACGGTGACCCGCCAGGGCGCCGAGGTCGAGGTTGGCGTACATCCCACGCTCGTCCCGTTCACGCACATGCTTGCGGGCGTCAACGACGCGTTCAACGCAGTGATGGTCAAGGGCGACATGAGCGACTACACGATGTACTACGGACGCGGCGCGGGCCGCGCGCCGACGGCGTCGACCGTCGTGGGCGACATCGGGGACATCGCGAGGAACCTCGCGCACGGCGAGACGCGCTACGAGCGCGGAGTGCCCGACTACGCCGAGGGGTCCGTCAAGCTGCGCGCGGCGGGCGAGATCGCCTCGAAGTTCTACATCCGCTTCCTCGTCGAGGACAAGCCGGGCGCGTTCGGCACGATCGCGACCATCCTCGGCAACCACGGCGTGTCGCTCGACGCCGCCTCCCAGAAGGCGGGGTCAGTCGGCAAGGAGCCCGTGCCGGTCGTCGTCCTCACGCACAAGGCCAAGGCGAGCGATCTCGAGAACGCCCTCAGGGAAATCCAGGACACAGGCGTGATCGGCGCACAGCCCGTCGCGTTGAGGGTCCTGTAAAGGAGAAGAGATGAAAGTCTGCAAATTCGGCGGCAGCTCGCTTGCAAATGCAACGCAGCTCAGCAAGGTCATGGACATCGTGCTCGCGGACCCCGCGCGCCGCATAGTCGTCGTGTCCGCCCCCGGCAAGCGCCATTCCGGCGACACCAAGGTCACGGACCTCTTGATCGACCTCGCCAACGTGGCCCTCAAGGGCGAGAACACCGACCGCCAGTTCGGCGCGGTCGTCGAGCGCTACGCGGAGATAGCCGACGAGCTCAAGCTCGGCGGCGAGATCGTCCGCGAAATAGAGATGGACCTCATGGACCGCATTGCGAAGGTTTCGACGCTTGATCCGGCGGAGTTCATGGACCTCATGAAGGCGTCCGGCGAGGACAACAACGCGAAGCTCGTCGCGGTCGCCTTCGGCGTGCGCGGCAGGAAGGCGCGCTATGCGAGCCCGAAGGACACCGGAATGGTCCTCACCGGACCCTTCGGCGACGCGACGCTCGATCCGTCCAGCTACGCGACGCTTTCGCGCGCGTTCTCCAACTTCGACGGCATCGTCATCTACCCCGGCTTCTTCGGCTACACGAAGGAGGGGAAGGTCGCGACTTTCCCGCGCGGCGGAAGCGACATCACTGGCTCGATCCTCGCCGCGGCCGTCTGCGCTGACGTCTACGAGAACTTCACGGACGTCGACTCGGTCTATCCGGTCGACCCGCGCATCGTCCCCGAGGTCTCCGAGGGCATCCCGACGATGACATACCGCGAAATGCGCGAACTCGCATACGCCGGCTTCGGCGTCTTTGCCGACGAAGCCGTTATCCCGGCCGTCCGCGCGCGCATCCCGATCAACATCCGCAACACAAACCACCCGAACGAACCCGGGACGATGATCCAGCAGTCGCGCCGCGTTGTCCCCGGCACGGTCGTGGGCATCGCGAGCGCGGACGACTTCTGCAACATCGTCGTCGAGAAGTACCTCATGAACCGCGAGGTCGGCTTCGGCCGCAGGCTCCTGCAGGTCCTCGAGGACGAGGGCATCTCCTACGAGCACATGCCCTCGGGCGTCGACTCGCAGTGCATCGTCGTGAAGGGGAAGGTCCTGCCGAAGGAGAAGGAGCGCAAGGTCGTCCAGGCGATACAGCGCGAGCTCAAGCCCGACTTCGTCGCCGTCGAGCGCGACATCACGATAATCATGGTCGTGGGCGAGGGAATGTGCTACACTCCCGGCATGCTCGCCAAGGCTTGCCTCGCGCTCGCCTCGGCCGGCATTTCGATGTCGATGGTCAACCAGGGCTCGAGCGAGGTGAGCTTCATGCTCGCAATCCGCCGCCAGGACCGCGACACTGCAGTCCGCGCACTCTACAAGGCCTTCTTCGGCTGATACACGCGGCGACGGGACAGGTCGACGGCCCTGCCGTCCGGATACCTCGTCCCGGTCTCGCGGAACCCCTCGACCTGTTCGGGCTGGACTCCTGACATGGAGGTCCAGCCGGACGGGTCGATTGTTTTTTCGTCTTCAACCACGGTGTCGATGAACTGCACCTTCGCGCTGACGCGCCAGGGGCGTCCGAGGTGTCCGGGACGGTGCTTCATTCCCTTGAGCCTTGTGATCCTGCAAGAGCGGAAGACGAATCCGCCGTCGTCGTCCGCATCGTCGCGCACCGCCGTGACGACGCCTCCGTGCGGTACGTCGCTGTTGCCGCGGAACCTCAGTTCGCAACGCTCGAAAAGGGCGTCGGAGTCGCCGAAGATGTAGTCCGTGTTGCCCTCCACGAGGCAGTCCGCGAAGCGCGAAGGGGAGGCGCCGACGTAGAGCGTGTCCTGTCCAGAAAGGAAGGAGCATCCCTCGAACGCGGCATCCGGCGCGTCGGTTGCGAGCGCGGCTGCGCGCTCCTTTGCGGCGCGCGAAGCCACGTCGGACCCCGCCTTGCGCACGAACGAAATGCGCGATACGGCGTCGTTGCCGTCCGGCTCCACACCATCCGCCAGCTCCTCCTTCGTCATGTACCTGTTGAAGGAGTTTTCGAATACGACGCCGCGTGCGCGGAAGTGCGCGGCCTCGCGTGCGAGGAGGACGGTCGCGCCCCAGCGGTGCGAGGGCGTCCGCTTGGCGCTCCTCGACTTCGCCGATGCGCCGTCGTACACGCCGTCGGCGTTGACGCTGTAGTACTTGTAGCCGATGCCGTAGTACCACGTTATGCGCGCCTCGGCGTCCGGCGAGTCGTTGACGAAGGAGACGTAGGGCGTCCGCACCGAGACCTGCTCCCTGTACACGCCCGGGGCGATGTGTATGACGACGCGGTCGGCCTCGCCCGCCGGCGCGAGCTCGGCGGCGCGGTCAACGGCCGCCTGGACGGTGGTGAACGTCTTTCCCGCGCCGACGTAGAGGTCGGTCGCAGGGGCCGTCGCCGATACTGCGGCGAACGCCATGGATGCAATTGTTTTCTTCATGCCTCTATTATATCAAATTGCGCGACCAACCACCAGCCACCATTTCCCTAGGGCGCGTTTCGGATTTTTTTGATATAATATTGCCAATGTCAGAAAACACCCATATGGCACTGCCGCTCAAGTACCGTCCGATGACGTTCGACGACGTCGTCGGGCAGGAGCACGTGGTGAGGACGCTCCGGCACGCGATAGAGTCGAAGCGCATAGCGAACGCATACCTCTTCATCGGTCCGCGCGGCATAGGAAAGACGACTCTCTCCCGGATTTTCGCGAAGGCGCTCAACTGCCTTTCTCCGAATGGAGTCGAACCGTGCGGCAAGTGCCAGAACTGCCTTGAGATCGCCGCCGGGCGCTCCCTCGACGTGACGGAGCTCGACGCCGCATCCCACAACAAGGTGGAGGACGTCAAGCCCATCATCGACTCCGTCGAGTTCAAGCCCGCGAACTCCAGGTTCAAGATATTCATCATAGACGAATGCCACATGCTCTCCAATGCGGCGTGGAACGCGCTGCTGAAGACGCTGGAGGAGCCGCCGTCGCACGTCAGGTTCATCTTCGCGACGACGGAGGGGGACAAGGTGCTCGCTACGATCATCTCCCGCTGCCAGCGCTTCGACTTGAGGCGCATCCAGACGAACGACATCGTCTCGCGCCTGAAGCACGTCTGCAGGAACGAAGGCGTCAAGGCCGAGGACGACGCGCTCCTGGCCATCGCGCGCGGTGCGGAGGGCGGGATGCGCGACGCGCTCTCGTCGCTCGACCAGCTTATCTCCTTCAAGGGCGACACCGTGACGGAGGAGGACGCCCTCGGCGTCTTCGGACTTGTCTCGCGCGGGGCGCTGGAGGGCCTTGCCGCCGCGATCCTCAAGGGGGACGTCGCGACGATCCTGAAGTCGATAGAGATGTTCGACTCCGCGGGGAAGAACATGCGCCGAATCTCCGGGGAGCTGCTCGCACACTTCAGGAACCTCGTCGTCCTGCAGGCGCTTGGGCCGGACTCCAAGTCGCTGGAGGCGACGCCCGACCAGATACAGGTCCTGGTTGAGCAGGCGAAGGGCGTCGATCCAGGGCGTGTGTTCAGGATCTGCGACCAGCTGGCGGACATGGAGGACAAGCTCAGGTACGTCCTGAGCGTGAGGACGCTCATCGAGATGTCGCTGATCAGGGCTTCGCGGATAGCGACGACCGCAACGGTCGAGGAGCTGATGAAGGCCGTGCGGGAGCTGAGGAAGGGCGCGGTAGGGTCGAGTAGGGCCGAGTTAGGGTCGGATAGAGTCGGGTTAGAGACCATAAACGAGTCTAACAAGACCATAAACGAGTCTAACAAGACCATAAACGAGTCTAACAAGACCCTAAATGACTCTAATCTGACCCTAAAAGACCCTAAACCAAAAATGGATTTTTCATCAAGGTCGGACATCTTGGACGACCCTAAGCTAAACGCCATCTTCAAGGCCATACCAGGCGCGACGGTGACGGACATAAAGGAGGCAAGACAGGTATGAACATGTTCAGTTGTGCGTGGCTGTGGATGTACGCGGGCGCGATCCTCATGCTGATGGAGCTCGTTTCGCCTGGCTTCGTAATCTTCTTCTTCGGACTGTCCGCGTCGACTGTCGGACTCTGCCGATTCACCTTCGGCGAGGCGTTCGACGCCACCTGGCAGGTCGCGGCGTTCTCCGCCTTCTCCATAGTCTACCTGGCGGTGCTGAGGCGCTGGCTGAAGAAGCTCTTTTCCGGCAAGGTGTCCGACTCCGCCGTGGGCTTCGGCAACGAGTACGTCGGACGCATCGGCACCGTCAAGGAGGCGATCAAACCGCCGCTTTCGGGGCGCGTGGAGATAGGCGACGCGGAGTGGACCGCGGAGTCCGTCGCGGCGCTGGACGTCGGCGCCAAGGTCAGGGTAGTCGCCCAGCACAACCTCACTTTGAAGGTCGTCGCCGTCTGACGGACGCGGCCGGCTCGGTTTACACCTGCAAAACAACAAAACAAAAGGAAAGGTAAAACAGAAATGATACTCGCAGTATCCCCCGCTCTCATATTCTTCGGAATCGTCGCCTTCGTGGTGCTGGTCGCCATAGCGAAGACGGCCGTGATAGTCCCGCAGAAGACGGCCTACATCGTCGAACGCCTCGGCAAGTACCGCTGCACGCTCGACGCCGGCTTCCACATCCTCGTCCCGTTCTTCGACCGCATCGCCTACAAGCACACCCTGAAGGAGCAGGCGATCGACGTCCCGCCGCAGGAGTGCATCACCAAGGACAACATCGCCGTCTCCGTGGACGGCATCCTCTACATGCAGGTCATGGATCCCGCGAAGGCCAGCTACGGCATCGGCAACTACCTCTTCGCGACGACCCAGCTCGCGCAGACGACCATGCGTTCCGAAATGGGCAAGCTCGACCTCGACCGCTCGTTCGAGGAGCGCACCACGATAAACTCCGCGATCGTCGCGGCAGTGGACAAGGCGTCCGACCCGTGGGGCATCAAGGTGACGCGCTACGAGATCAAGAACATCACGCCGCCCCAGACGATCCGCGACGCGATGGAGAAGCAGATGCGCGCCGAGCGCGAGAAGCGCGCGATGATCGCGGAGTCCGAGGGCGAGCGCCAGGCGAAGATCAACCGCGCCGAGGGCGAGAAGCAGGAGGCGATCAACCTCTCCGAGGGCGAGCGCCAGAGGAAGATCAACGAGGCCGAGGGCCGCGCGAAGGAGATTCTGCTCGTCGCCGAGGCGCAGGCCGAGGGCATCCGCAAGGTCGCCGAGGCGATCGGCGGGAAGGGCGGACTCGAGTCCGTCAACATGCAGCTCGCCCAGCAGTACATCAACCAGTTCGGCGCGCTCGCGAAGGCGAACAACACCATGATCATCCCGTCCAACCTGGCGGACGTCGCGGGCGTCATCAAGGCGTGCACGAGCGTCGTCAAGCAAGTCGGGGCGTGATAGACTCGTTGCTAGACGCGATATGGCCGCGCCGCTGCGCGGTCTGCGGACGCCCGGCCGACAGGCCCGGGCGTCACGTATGTTCCGAGTGCCTCATGCGCATTCCGTTCATCCCGGCGAAGGGATGCTGCGCCGTGTGCGGAAGGGACGTGGAGGGGCAGTCCGAGGAGTTCCTCTGCGAGGATTGCATCGGACCCAACGCGCCCCGCTTCGACCGCGCCGCAAGCGCGGTCCGCTTCGAGGGCGTCGCCCGCGAAATGCTCCTCGGATACAAGTTCAATTCACGACTCTACCTGCGCGCCGATTTCGCGGACTGGATCGAGGGCGCCGTCAGGGCCCGCCTCGACACGGCGGCGATAGACGTCGTGCTCCCCATGCCGCTTACGACGTTCCACAGGATGGACCGCGGATACAACCAGAGCGGATACCTCGCGGACGAGCTTGGAAGGCGCTTCGAGAGGAAGGTGCGGAACGATGTGCTTAAGCGCGTGGGCCGTCCGTCAAGGCAGGCCGAGCTTCACGAGGACGAGCGGCGCGAGAATGTGAAGGGGACGATCGCCGTCGTCAATGCGCAATACGTCTGCGGACGCACGGTCCTCGTCGTCGACGACGTGATGACGACGGGCTCCACCCTGTCCGAATGCGCCAAGGTCCTCAAGGAGGCGGGCGCCGGCCGCGTCTGGTGCGCGACGCTCGCCCGCAGCCTGCACACGTAGCGCCGCGGCGGCTAGGCGTACACGATGTCCGGCGGCGGTGGCGCCGCGAAGACGACGGTTTTCCCCGTCGCGGGGTGGGGGAAGGCGAGCTCGACCGCGTGGAGGAGCGTCCGGACCGGACGCGGCCTCATGCGGCGGTCCCTTGCGGCGTCGCCGTAGAGCGGATCCCCGGCTATGGGGTGCCCGAGGTGGGCGGCGTGGACGCGGATCTGGTGGGTCCGGCCCGTTTCGATGCGGAACTCAACGAGCGCTATGCCGTTGTGTGCGCCGAGGACGGACCAGTGCGTCACGGCGATCTTTCCGTCCGGGACGTCCACCGCCATGCGCTTCGGGTCCCACGGCTTGCGCCCTATCGTCGTCCGCAGGGTCCCCTCGTTCGGGGACGGCGCGCCGTGGCAGACGGCGAGGTATGTCTTGCGGACCCTGTCATGTCGCTCGAACGCCTCCCTGAGTGAAAAATATGCGCGCCTTGTCTTTGCGAACACCATGACGCCGCTCGTGTCGGCGTCGAGACGGTGGACGACGCCCGGACGCTCAGCGCTGCCCACGGACTTCATCCCGGGGCGTGTCGCGGCGAGTGCGTCGGCGAGGGAGCCCGTTTCGTGCCCGGGCGAGGCGTGTACGTATGTTCCGGCCGGCTTCGCCACGACAACTATGTCGTCGTCCTCGAATATGACAACGCTCTCCATGGCTGCGCTCCTCACCATTCTATCGTGCCGATTCCATTGGCCTTCAGGTATTCGTTCGCGCGGCTGAACGGCTTCGACCCGAAGAAGCCCCTGTACGCCGAAAGCGGGGACGGGTGGGCGGACTCTATTACGCAGTGGCGCGAGCGGTCGATGAATGCGCCCTTGCGCTGGGCGTAGGAACCCCACAGGATGAAGACGAGGTGCTCGCGGCGCTCGGCGAGCGCGTGAACCACCGCGTCCGTGAAGACCTCCCAGCCCCTGCCCTGGTGCGAGCCGGCGCGGTGCGCGGCGACTGTGAGCGTCGCGTTGAGGAGGAGGACGCCCTGGTCGGTCCAGGACAGGAGGTCCGGCATGCGCCCAAGCTCCTTGGCGATGTTGACGAGGGAGGGAGGCGGCTGGACGGACGGCGGGACGTAGAAGCAGAGCCCCTGGGCCTGCCCCGGCTCGTGGTAGGGGTCCTGTCCGATGATCACAGCCTTCACCTTGTCGAACGGAGTGCGGTTGAACGCCTCGAATATCTTGCCCGCTGGCGGGTATACGACGCCGTTGCGGTAGGCGTCTTTCACGAACGCGGCGAGGCTGGCGAAGTAGGGCTTGTCGAACTCCGATTGCAGCACCGCCTTCCATGATGGGTGTATCTTGACTTCCATGGAGGATATTATAGCATATTTGACGAACGCGGCTCTATAGCCAGCGGGGGGCGGATTTGGTATAATATGCGGGCAAATGAAGACGCATCAATTCTGGTATCCGCTTCCCGAGCGCCTGATCGCCCAGCATCCCGCCGAGCGCAGGGGCACCGAGAAGATGATGGTTCTGCACCGCGACACGGGCATGCTCGAGCATCGCCATATAGCGGACATAGTCGACTACATAACACCTAACGATCTCCTGGTCGTCAACGACACCAAGGTCTTCCCGGCGCGGCTCATAGGCAAGTGGGAGGACTCAGAAGGCGCCGTCGAGGTCCTCATGATCGCCGCCGCGCCGGAGGCGGAGACCGTCAAGGAGCTCGTCTGGAACTGCATGCTCGGTTCGGGGCGGAAGTGCCGCGAGGGACAGGTCGCCGTGTTCGGTCCGAACAACGAGTTGAAGGCGAGGCTCCTCAAGCCGCTTTCCGGGATAGGGATGTGGAAGGTGGAGTTCCTCTGCGAGCGGCCTCTCATGGACCTTCTGGACGAATTCGGCCACACGCCCGTTCCGCCCTATGTGAAGCGCGAGGGGACGCGGGAGGAGGAGCTGGAGGACCGCGAGCGGTACCAGACGATCTACGCGAAGCATGTCGGATCCGTCGCCGCGCCTACCGCGGGGCTCCACTTCACGCCTGAGATTTTCGCCGCGCTGGATGCGAAGGGGGTGAAGCGCGTCGCGGTGACACTGCACGTCGGGCCCGGCACGTTCCGTCCCGTCAAGGCCGAGAACATCGAGGACCACCAGATGGACTACGAGGCGTTCACCGTCCCGCCGGAGGCCGCCGAGGCGATCAACGCCTGCAAGGCGCGGGGCGGACGCGTCTTCTGCTGCGGGTCGACTACGGTGCGGACTCTTGAGACGGTTGCGAACCGCGAGGGTGCCGGGACGACGCCCGACCCGCTCGTTGCGGCTGGTTCGGGGGCCTCGAACATCTTCATCTATCCCCCGTACAGGTTCAAGGTGTGCGACTGCATGCTCACGAACTTCCATCTGCCGCAGTCGACGCTCCTGATGATGATCTCCGCGCTGGCCGGGCGCGAGCGCGTCCTTTGCGCCTATGCGATGGCCGTCCGGGCGAACTACATGTTCTTCAGCTACGGCGACTGCATGCTCATCGTCTGACCTCCCGCGGCCGGCCGGATTGGCCGATGGCTGCCGAGCGTACGAAATTAAACACGCTTATCCCGAAAAAATCGGGATAAGCGTGTTTGTAATCCGTGGATTGACTATATCGAAGGGAACGTGGTACAATACTATGCATACAATATCCCAAAGGAGACTGATATGACTGAACTAGACAGGTTGATCTACGAGAGGCGCAGCATTAGGAAGTTCAAGGCGGAGGTGCCGCCGAAGGAACTCGTCGACGAGGTCGTGAAGGCGGGGCTCCTGGCGCCGACCGGACGCAACCAGGGCAGCACCGTCGTCATAAGGATCGACGACCCCGAATTGCGCGCCGAAGTCGTCGCGAAGAACGCCGAGATCATGGGTGCGCCGCCGCCCGGGCGCCCGATGGATCCGTTCTACGGCGCTCCGGTCATCCTGCTCGTCATTGCAAACAAGGCGCGCGAGGAGACTGCGATCCACGACGGATCGCTCGCCCTTGGCAACATGATGCTCAAGGCGTACGAACTCGGGCTCGGCGCATGCTGGATACACCGCGCCAAGGAGGAGATGGAATCTCCGCTCGGACGCAAGATCGTGGAGCGCGCGGGCCTTGCGGACCGCGAGTGGGTCGGAGTAGGGCACCTCGCCCTCGGCTACGCCGACCAGCCGCTCCCCGCGCCGCATCCGTACAACCCCGCGCGGTTCATAACCGTCTGAAACCGCCCGAAGGGGTAGTGCCCCGACGGGCGGTTTGTGGTAGAATACCGACAACTGACAACCAATCACCAACAACCAATCACCGACCACCATGAAAAAGATGAGTAATTTCCGCTGGATTATGTGTTCGCTGCTGTTTTTCGCGACGACCGTCAACTACATGGACCGGCAGGTGCTGTCCCTCACATACAAGGACTTCATCGCGCCCGTCTTTGGCTGGACCGACAACGACTACGGCACGATAACCGGCGTCTTCTCCATCATCTACGCCATCTGCAACCTCTTCGCGGGCAAGTTCATCGACAGGCTCGGCACCAAGAAGGGCTACCTCTGGGCGATCTTCATCTGGTCGCTCGGTGCCTGCCTGCACGCAGGCTGCGGATTCGGCAACTCAGCTCTCAACGCGGTCGGCTTCACGGGAATGTTCGGCATAACCGTATCCGTCTGGCTCTTCCTCGCGTGCCGCTCGGTACTCGCGCTTGGCGAGGCTGGCAACTTCCCGGCGGCGATCAAGGTGACGGCTGAATACTTCCCGAAGAAGGACCGCGCATTCGCGACTTCGATCTTCAACGCCGGCTCGTCCGTCGGCGCGCTTGTGGCGCCGCTCTCCATTCCGCTTATCGCGAAGTGGTGCGGATGGGAGATGTCGTTCATCATAATCGGCGCGCTCGGATTCGTGTGGATGGGCTTCTGGATGTGGCTCTACAAGAAGCCGGCGGAGTCCAGCCGCGTCAACGAGGCGGAGCTCGCCTACATCAATCAGGACGAGGCGGAGCAGCCCAAGGACAGCACCGCTGCCGCGCCTGAGGCGGAGGGCAAGGGCGTCAGCATTTTCAAGGCGTTTACGTTCCGTCAGACATGGGCGCTCATTTTCGGGCGTCTTCTCACCGACGGCGTGTGGTGGTTCTTCCTCTTCTGGACGCCTGGCTACCTTTCCGACCAGTTCGGGTACAAGAGCTCGGACGGCATGGGCATGGCGCTCATCTTCACGCTCTACGCAATCGTCACTTTCGTTTCGATCTTCCTCTGCAAAATCCCGACTTACATGGTCGACAGGCGCGGCATGAACCCGTACGAGGGCCGCATGCTGTCGATGTTCATCTTTGCGCTCTTCCCGCTTCTCGCGCTCGGTGCGCAGCCGCTCGGCGCATATTCCGCGTGGTGGCCCGCTATACTCATCGGCTTTGCCTGCGCTGGGCACCAGGCCTGGAGCGCCAACTTGTATTCCGTTGTAGGCGACATGTTCCCGAAGTCCACCATCGGCACGTTGACCGGCATCGCCCAGTTCGCCGCGGGCAGCGGAAGCTTCCTCGTCAACAAGTGCGCAGGCGCGCTGTTCACCTACGCCGCGGGCACGACGGTCGTCGAAGGCGTCGAAAAGGAGATGACAAAGGAGCTGCTCGCCTCCGGCGCGCAGTATGCGCGCCCCGCGATGGAATTCCTGGGCTACTCCGGAAAGCCTGCCGGCTACCTCATCGTGTTCGGCTACTGCGCCGTTGCCTATATCGTGGGCTGGTGCGTCATGAAGACGCTCGTGCCGCACTACAAGAAGGTTGAAATCTAATCCGCCGCGATAGCGGACCATTCGCCGCCGGGGTTCTCACGCGAGAAGCGCGTTGAGGTCCTCGGCGGTGAGCTTTTCCATGACCGCGGCATCCGTCGTCGAGACGGTCGCCGCGATGACGGCCTGCTTCCTCTTCTGGAGGGCGAGTACCTTCTCCTCGATGGAGCCGGAGGCGATCATCTTCATGACATAGACGGTCTTCTTCTGCCCGATTCGGTGCGCACGGTCCGTGGCCTGGTCCTCGACGGCCGGGTTCCACCACGGGTCGTAGTGGATCACCATGTCCGCGCCGGTGAGGTTGAGGCCCGTTCCGCCGGCCATCAGCGAGATCAGGAAGACCGGTATCTTCGGATCGCGGTTGAAGCGGTTGCATTCGCCGAGGCGGTCCTTCGTCGAGCCGTCCAGGTAGCAGAAGGGGATTCCCTCCTCCTGAAGCTCGGCTGCGATTATCTGGAGCATCTTAACGAACTGGGAGAAGACGAGGATCTTGTGTCCGCCTTCGATTGCGGACTGCAGCTGCTCCATGAACGCGGGAAGCTTCCCGAGCGATGCGACCTGCCTCAGTTTCATGAGCATTGCAAGGAGCTCGAACTTGGACTTCTGGAAACCCTTGGCCTTCACGAGATCGCCCGCCTGACGTCGGGTCCTGGCAAGCGCCTCGTTGTATTCGCGCTGCGAGTCGTCGTCCATCGGACAGTACGAGACCTTGATGATCTTGTCGGGGAGGTCCTTGGCAACAGTCTTCTTGACGCGGCGCAGGATGAAGGGGTGGAGCTTCCGCTTGAGGCGCGCGAGCGCGTCGTCGGCGGCCGCCCCGCCGTCCGCAATCGGCTGCTCGTAGCCGAGCCTGAACGATTCGTAGTCGCCGAGGTAGTCGGGCATCAGGAAGTCGAAGATGCTCCAGACGTCCGCAACCGAGTTCTCGACCGGTGTTCCGGTGAGGACGAGCCGACGGCTCGAGTTGAGGAGCTTCACGGACTTCGCGTTCTTTGTCTGGCGGTTCTTTATGTGCTGCGCCTCGTCGAGGACGACGGCGCCGAATTCGCGCCCCATGTAGGCGTCCTCGAAGTCGCGCTGCAGCAGCGCGTATGAGGTGACCACGATGTCCGCAGAGTCGATGCACTTGAAGTAGTTCGCGCGGTCGGGACCGGATATCACCAGCACCTTCGTCTTCGGCGTGAACTTGTGGGCCTCCGCCTCCCAGTTGCGGACGAGCGACGTCGGGCAGACGATGAGGTTGGGGAGGTGTTGTCCGGAGGTTGCCGTCCGGTGGTCGGCGGCTGGCGGGAGGGAGAGCCAGGTAAGGGTCTGGAGCGTCTTGCCGAGGCCCATTTCGTCGGCGAGCAGTCCGCAGAGCCCCGCCGATTCGAGGAAGCGCATCCAGTAGACGCCCTGCTTCTGGTAGGGGCGCAGCACCTTGTCCAGCTCGCCCAGCGAGACCGGCTCGAACTTGGCGTTCGAGTCGCGGTTCCTGAGCGACGACGTTTCGCGCCACGAGGCGGCCTCCGAGTCGTCCAGTTCGAGGATGTCTCCTATTGCGTCCAGCGAGCTTTTCACGTACGGGGCGTGGACGCCGCGGACGCGGAACCATCCCGCGGGCGCTCCGCCCTGGGATGTCGCGCAGTCGCGGAAGACGTCGTGCATCGTCTCGATCGCCTTGTTGTCGAGAAGGGCGACCGCGCCGTCCTTGAGGATGTAGCCGTCCCCGCGGTTTATGGCGGCCTGTATCTCGACGGGGGAGATTTCGCCGCCGCCCGTCGTCTCGAAGGAGTATTGGACGTCGAAGGCGCCATGCGGGGCGTCCTTCACGCGGACGACCGGTACGACGGCGGAGAAGGAATCCGTAAGCTTCTCCAGCCTTTCCGAGAAGTCGATCTTCCATCCGCGGCGGCGAAGGTCCGGGACGCCCGCGCCGAGGAAGTTGAGGACCTTCTGCGGGTCCGTCATGTAGAGCTTGAGGTCGCCCTCCCTGTAGCCGGGTTCGAAGCCCCACGTCCCGAGGAGCTTCATCGCCGCGCGCTCGGCCTCCATGGAGCGCGTCTTGCGGACGAGCGGGTCGGATGGGTCCGGGAGGTAGACGAGGCGCTCCTGCTGGAGCGAGCACGCCGGGAAGTCGATGTCGCCGTACCATGCGTCCACGGCGATGGAGAGCGACGCGCGCGAGCCGGAGACGAGGGCGTAGAAGCCCGGCTTCATTGGGACGAGGATGTGGTCGTCCAGGGAAGAGCCAGGGCCGCTTGTGGTTGATTTAGGGTCGTTTAGGGTCGGGTTAGGGTCGCTTAGGGTCGGATTGGGGTCGCTTAGGGCCCTTCCTCCGTCCATATCGGACTCTGGGGCGTCGTCCTCCAGGACCGAGAGGGCGATGCCGAGGGCGACGACGTGGGGGCAGACTAGTCCGAGCCGCTGGTTGTCGTAGCACGGACAGTGCGATTCGATTCGTCCCTGCTCCTTCAGCTTCAGCGAGACGGGCATGGCCCATCCGTCGGGACGTTCTATCTTGCCGCTTATGGTGACTGTTTCGTCGTCGTAGCGGACCTCTGCGACGTCGCCGGAGTTGACGAGCGAGAGCGCCTGGTTGAAGACTTCAGGTCCGCCCCACTTGATTATTTCGTCCCTTGTTATGCCGGATCTAGGCATTGGTTTACATTTTACATTTTACATTTTCCATTCGCCTCAGCCTTAGCTGTCCGCAGGCGGCGTCCGCATCCTTTCCGCGCGAGCGGCGGAGCATCGTCTGGACGTGGTTCTTCATGAGGACGTCGAGGAACATCATCATCGTCGCCTCGTCGGGCGTCTTGAAGTCGGGACGGTGCGAGACGGGGGAGAGCGGGATCAGGTTCACCTTGGCCATCGGGACGCGGCGCACCTGGTGCGCGAGCTCCTCCGCGCAGGCGCGCGAGTCGTTCACGCCCCTGATGACGGTGTACTCGAAAGTGATTATGCGCTTCGTGGTCTTCGTGTAGGCGGCGCAGGCCTCCAGGAGCTCGTCCATGGGCCAGCGCCTGTTGACGGGCATGAGCTCGGAGCGGAGTGCGTCGTTGGGGGCGTGGAGGGAGACGGACAGCTCGAACTGTATGCCCTCCGCCGCGAGCTTGGCGAAGCCCGGGACGACGCCGCAGGTGGAAAGGGTGATGTGGCGGGCGCCGAGGTTGGGGCCCTTGCCGGCGTTGATGAGCTTGAGCGCGCGGATCGTCTCGTCGTAGTTCATGAAGGGCTCGCCCATGCCCATGACGACGATGTTCGTTATCTCGCCGAAGGAGCGGCCCGCCATGTACTCGGCGACGATCTCGTCCGCAGTAAGGGACCTTACGACCCCGCGCGAGCCGCTTGCGCAGAAGGCGCAGCCCATGGCGCACCCGACCTGTGTGGAGATGCACTGGGTGAAGCGGCCAGTGGCGGGGATGAGGACCGTTTCGACGGCTTCGCCGTCCTCGAGGCCGAGGAGGAGCTTCTTGGTTCCGTCTGCGGACTCCGAGACTTCGAGGATCTCGGTTTTGGTGATGGGGAATTCGGCTTTAAGCGATTCGCGGAAGTCCTTCGGAAGGGTCGTCGCCTTGTCCCAGTCCGTTATCCAGTCCCTGTAGAGGGAGTGGAGGATCTGGTCGGCGCGGAACGCGCGCAGCCCACGTTCCGTCAGGATCGGCTTCCATTCCTCAGGCAGTATGCTCCATGCTTTTCTCATGGAGAGGTATTATACCATATAACCGACGCCTGGTGGGAGGATAGTTGGTGGTTGGTGATTGGTGGCTGGTGGGTAGTCATCCCTTGATTCGCAGGATGTCGGCCCTGAGGCGGCGGAGGGCGAAGAAGCCGAAGCGCGGGAGTTCGCGCCAGCGGACCTCGACGAGCCGCTCCAGCGGGGGCTTCACCATCTGCCAGTATTCCGCCAGGTCGTCCCTGCCGCCGAGGGAGAGCTCGCGCACGTACTCCGCCTGGAAGAACGAGTCGTCCGCGAAGATTCGCTTCAGGTACCTGTTGAACTCCATCCGCGATATGCCCCTTGCGGCGAAGCCGGCGAATGCCGCGAAGGCGGCGATTGCGATGCACTGGACGGCGAAGAGCCCCTTTGCCGCGAGGGAGCCATGGAGCGTCGAGACGGAGACTCCCCACGCCTCGCCGACGGCGACGCCGGCGGCGGCGAGGAGCACTGCGACGCCGGCGGAGAGCAGGCGCGAGCCGAGCAGCCTGCGGGCGAGCGCGCGGCGGATCCTGAGCGCCATCCTGACGTGCATTTCGAGGCAGGAGAGGTCCTTTGCGACGGCCATGCGTATGTTGTCCGAGCGCTTCTCGCCGGCGGACCGTATTTCGCCTACGATCTCCTCGCGCAGGCGGTCGAAGTCCGCAAGGTCGATCGTCTTCGCGTTCGACGGCGGGGCGACGGCGAGGCGGCAGTTGTAGATCTTCGGCAGGTCCTTGAAAGGCAGTACGCGCGCGAGGTTCCAGCACAGCGCGCCGTATGCGCGCGCGTAGTCGTAGATGCCGGAGAAGAGGTCGCACTTGTTGAAGAGGATGCGGAGCTTGAAGAAGGAGCCGGAGAGGGGTCCCTTGAGCGCCTCGACGGCCTCGCCGGTCGTCCCGGGCTTCTCGGGGTCGAACATCATCAGCACGAGGTCGGAGACCTCCGCGAGGAACGCGAGCACGCCGAAGAAGTCGTATCCGCGCGAGAACGACTTGTCCCCGGAGTCGATCATTCCCGGGGTGTCCACCAGCGTGACGTCCCTTAATGCGTCGAGGTTGCGCGTGCGCACGCGTATGCGGGCGACGAGCGAGGGGCCGAACTCCTCGAGCCGCTTGAGTTCCCTCGGGAGCGCGTCTATCGCCGCCGCGCCTACGGTTTCGCCGTCGGATTCGCCGTGGACGAGGAAGGTGAATGAATCGTCGGTCGGCGCGACGCCGGTGTCCTGCACATCGGCCCCGACGAGTCCGTTGATGAACGTGGACTTGCCGGAGGAGTGGTTGCCGGCGAAGAGCACCATGGGCGTCCCGCCGGGCGAGACCGATTCCCTGCGGAAGGTGTAGCCGAACCGCTCCGCCGTCCCGGAATGCCTGTCGTACAATCCGCGCACGAGCGCTTCGCACCCCTGCGCGCCATTCGGTCTGTCCTGTGCGTTTCTCATGCACGGTATTATACCACATTGCAACCGCGTCTGGCTACGGGTATGCGGCCGAAGCGTTTCTTGTTCCGTCGCGGAGCGACGGAACCCCCTTCATGGGGAAAACTGACAGTGGTTGCGTCGCTCAGGGGGTTGCGTCGCTCGGGCTCTTGCGACTTTGCTTCGCAAAGCTCCTCGCTTCGCTCGTCGGCCAACCTGACGCCTTCGGCGCAGGCGAATCACGCGACGCAACAAGGAAGTCCCAACCGCAATTGGGAGACAGTCCCCGTGGGGTTTTGGAGACGCGGCTTCCAGCCGCGTCAAGTGCGCTAATGTAGTCGCAGGCCAATCACTTGATTAACGCGGCTGGAAGCCGCGTCTCCAAATATTTCCCCTGTTGCCTATTGCCCTACGTCTACCGGGTTAACCGCAATTGGGAGACAGTC
>CAMOCC010000047.1 GCA_946610035.1 uncultured Verrucomicrobiota bacterium | reverse complement strand
CGAGCGCAAACACGTACTGGTTGATCGTGCGCCACGCGGCGTCGCACATTCCCTTTGGGCATGTGTTCGTCGCGTAGAAAACCTGCCCGGCTTTCAAGACGGGACACGGCTCGAGATTCGGCACGGCGTATTCGTCCGCCAGATCCTTCTTGAGCGATGTCTCAAGCACTGTTATTTTTACGACTGTCATAGATTCCTTCATTTTCAATTCGCCTTGGCTTCACTTGACGCTAGCACATGGGAGGGCCGACTTCCGTGCCGGCCTTTTCCACCTTGGCCGGGACGGCGCCCGGCCCTCCCGCGGCCATGCACATGGGAGGGCCGACCTCCGTGTCGGCCATTCCCACCTTGGCCGGGACAGCGCCCGGCCCTCCCGTGTGTGTCTTGTGTCATCGATCATGCCATTCCAAAATATTCATTTCACCCTGATACGGCCAGTCATCCGCATTATCGACAAGGCCACGACGCACTGGGTTATTCCGCACATATTCCCACTTTGCCGCATAACTGTCTCCACGGCGGAGTTGCGTGTCCCAGCAGTTCCGCTGCCACAGCGGAATACTGTGTTCGACGGGAAAGGTCCGCGACGAAAGCGACTTCCAATAGTTGAGCCAACGATGAAAATCAGGCGGTGGATATGTTGATGGTGCGCAGAAGAAATGTATGTGATCGGGCATGATGACAAAACGCCCGACAATCCAGTTGTCGGCTTTTCGTCACGCGTTGATTATATAATCAAAGGCGATCTTGTTGTCCAGCACCTTTTGTCGAAGATTCGCAACTATGGTAACGAAAAGAACAATCGTCCTGTTGTCATGCGTCAACAGAACTGAGTTTTTCGATGGCCGCTTGCGCCCACGCATGGGAGGGCCGACCTCCGTGTCGGCCTTTTCCGTCTTGGCCGGGACAGAGCCCGGCCCTCCCGCGGCCATGCACACGGGAGGGCCGACCTCCGTGTCGGCCTTTTCCCCCTTGGCCGGGACGGCGCCCGGCCCTCCCGCGACCGTGCACATGGGAGGGCCGACCTCTGTGTCGGCCGCCTCCACCACGGCCGGGACGGCGCCAGGCCCTCCCAGCGTGCAGGCGTCCGCCTTGCCGTTCTCGTCATACGCCGCCGCGATGATCGCGGGCGTCGGCGAAACAACCGCCCGCAGCTTGAGAGATTTCTTCATATTGCATCCTCCTTGCATCGCCAGTATTTGTCGGTGTGTTTGATGGCGTGATGAAAAGCGAGGAAAACTACGGCTGCCGGCAAGAGCGCAAGCACGACAACTGCTCGTCCAGCTATAATTGCTGCAATCACAACCATCGCGGCGAACAGGAAGGCCAACGCAGCTATCAACCAGCCAAGAACCGGCGAGTCTGACTGCTTGCGCAATTTTTGTCTTATTGCGTCCATCTTGGCGGAGCCTAGCGTCGGCATGCTGTCCGCAGCCTTGAGGACTTCAACAGTCCTGCTCCATGTCCATACACCACATGGAGAACGTTTGTAACCAAGTTTCTCCATGTGAAACAATATCCTTAGCGTGCGAAGGACCCTAATCGCGATGTAGCACCATGCCACGAGAAAGCACAAACAAACTGCCGCCGCCGTGCCCAAGAGCGCGACGAGCGCAGGGTGGTCTAATAGTTCGTTCGGAGTCATGAATGCAGTAACTTCCCGCCGGAGAATGCGTTGGCAACGACATCACCCATGAGGCGATAGGTGTGCGAGCAGGTGTCTATGCAGATCGGCGTTCATCACGTCAGGCGTTCCATCTTCCCCGTAAGTGCCGATCATCAAAACCGGCATCGGAAACATCCAGTTCTTCTTTCCAAGGTTCTTTTTCATTTTCTTACTCCTCAATCAGTTCAAATCGTTTCATCTTCTTTCCGTCGCGCTCAATGGTCTCGAAGAACATCTTCGCCGGGCGAACCCAAAGGCCGCCATCGCCATAGAGCGCGCGGTACACAACCATCTCCTCCAGCGTCTCGGAGTCCTTTGCGAACCCCTCAAGCCGGTAGAGATTGCCTTTGAAGTGCCGGAACGTCCGCCCGACGAGCTTTGCCTGTCCTTCTGTCATGATTCCACCCTTGATCCTTCGCTGAATATTATACCATAACTCTTACTTGAAGGAAGTCGCAATATCTGTCGGTTTTGAACTCATTTTCAAGTTTACTTCTGGAAGGAGCACCTTGTCACCGTTTGCGGTTTTTATGCTTTTTTTCGCCCAAAGGCACCCAATAATTTGATATACTATCCCCATCAAGGATAGCAACCATGAGAACTGCAGCGATTGAACGCAATACAAGGGAAACGCAGATCAAACTCGAACTCGACCTCGACGGGGCGGGCGAAGGTGCGATCGACACCGGCATCGGCTTTTTCAACCACATGCTTGAGCTTTTGAAGAAGCATGCGTTGATAAACCTCACCGTCAAGGCGAAGGGCGACCTGGACGTGGACTACCACCACACCGTCGAGGATGTCGGGCTCGTCTTCGGCCAGGCGCTCAACCAGGCCCTTGGCGACAGGAAGGGGATCGTCCGCTACGGGTTCGCGTCCATCCCGATGGACGAGGCGCTGTGCGAGACGTCGCTCGACCTCGGGGGGCGTCCGTTCCTCGTCATGCAGTGTCCCATGAAGCACATGTTCGTCCGCGACTTCGAGGTGAAGCTCGTCGAGGAGTTCTTCCGCGCCGTCAGCGTCGAGTCGCGCTCCAACATCCACCTCAGGCAGATGTACGGCGACGAGGCCCACCACGTGTGCGAAGGGCTCTTCAAGAGCTTCGCACGCGCGCTTCGCGAAGCCGTGAAGATCGACCCCGCCGAGAAGGGCGTCCCGTCGTCCAAGGGCGTAATCTGACCGCTGTCCACCAATTAACAACCACCAAACACCAACGCAATGATCATTCTACCGGCAATCGACTTGAAGGGCGGCAAGTGCGTCCGCCTGAGACAGGGTAAGGCTGATGACGTCACCGTCTACGGAGACGATCCGTGCGAACAGGCGCGCGACTGGCGCGACCAGGGAGGCTCGGAGCTCCACGTCGTCGACCTTGACGGCGCCTTTGCGGGGACGCCGCGCCATGCCGAGGTCATCGCCTCGATCATCAAGGCGTTCGGCGGACCCGTCGAAGTGGGCGGCGGCATACGCACCCCCGACACTCTCCGCGCCGTCATCGAGGCTGGCGCGGCGCGCGCGATCATCGGCTCGGCGGCGCTGGAGAACCCTGAGTTCCTCTCCCAGGCTGTGGAGCTCTACGGCGACAAGATCGCGGTGGGTATTGACGCGAGGGACGGCTTCGTCCAGACGAAGGGATGGGTGGAGACGACAGCCGTCAGGGCGACGGACCTTGCGACGGCCGTTGCGAAGGCGGGTGTTAAGACGATCATATACACGGACACCGCGACGGACGGCATGCTGGGAGGCCCCAACCTCACGCAGATGGCGGCGATATGCGACGCGGCGCCTACGTGCCAGATCACGGCCTCGGGCGGCGTGAGTTCGCCGTACGACGTCCAGAACCTGAAGGCGCTCGCGCGCGCCAACCTCCGCGCGGCCATCGTCGGCAAGGCGCTCTACGACGGCAGGACGACACTCAAGGAAATGAACCTGGCGGCACTTTGATGAATACACCGACTCTGCACAGGCTTGCCAACGGACTTCGCGTCATCCTCGTCCCCTGCGAGGCCGAAAGCGTCGCCTTCGGCCTCTTCGTCGCCTCCGGCTCGCGCCACGAGCCGAAGGGGTGCGAGGGGATATCGCACTTCATAGAGCACATGATGTTCAAGGGGACGCCCACCCGGCGCACGGTCGACATTACGCGCGCCATCGAGGGAAGGGGCGGCAACTTCAACGCCTACACGAGCGAGGAGTCGACTTGCTACTACGCCCACCTCCCGTACGAGTACCTCGACGATGCGGTGGACATATTGTCCGACATGTACCTCAACGCCTCGATGCCGAAGGACGAGTTCGTCCGCGAGAAGCAGGTCATCATCGAGGAGATAAAGATGTACGCCGACGACCCGGAGGCGGTCGTCATGGAGAACCTCCAGCATGCCCTCTTCCCGCGCCATCCGCTGGGACTCCCCGTCGCCGGGACGCCCGAGTCGCTGGGGCCGATGAGTCCTTCGGACCTCAAGTCGTACGTAGCGTCGCACTACACGCCGAAGAACACCGTCGCAGTCGTCGTCGGGCGCTTCGAGGAGGCTCGGGCGCTCGACCTGGTCGCACGCTCGCTTGAGAAGGCGTCCGCCCGCGCGCAGGCCCGCGCGCTCACGCGAACGGGCGCACCCGGTCCCGTGGCCGCCGAGATAATGGCCGCAAAGGACGTCCAGCAGACGCAGCTTGCGATCGGCTACCGCACCTTCGGCGTGGACGATCCGCGCAAGTACGCTGCGAGCGTGTTCGACGCGTTGCTCGGGCGCGGCATGTCCTCAAGGCTGTTCCAGGAGGTCCGCGAGAAGCGCGGCCTTAGCTACGACATCGCGTCCAGGATGCACTTCTTCACCGATGCCGGCTTTTTCACTGTCACGGCGGGGCTCGACGGCGCGAAGAAGGACCTTGCGCTCAAGGTCATCGACCGGGAGCTGGAGAGGATCCGGACGAAGAAGGTGTCCGCCGCCGAACTGAAGCGCACGAAGGAATTCATGATAGGCAACTTCCGCCTCTCGCACGAGAGGGTGACATCGAAGCTTTTCTACTACGGGTCGACTTTCCTTTCGTTCGGACGCGTCGTCCCCATCGAAGAGCAGGTCGACTCCACTCGTCGTGTAACGGCGAACGACATCATCGAGGTTGCGCGGGAAATCCTGAATCCCGCGAACCGCTGTGTGAGCCTCGTAGTCCCCAGGTAGTCCCGGAATCCCCATAACCTTGGACTTTCCCCGAACCTCATGCCTGAAGGCTCTACATAATTTGTAATACTGGATTGCGGCCGGGGATAGAATTTGTAAAAACATTTCGCTTGATACGAGGTGGACGCGATTGGCACGGATGGTGCTAGTTTTCGCGTGATGAAACGCGAAGACTTGAAAACCATACTGCTTATCGGGGCGGGACCCATTGTGATAGGACAGGGCTGCGAGTTCGACTATTCGGGCGTACAGGCCGTCAAGGCGTTGAAGGGCGAAGGCTACCGGGTCGTGCTCGTCAACTCCAATCCGGCGACGGTGATGACAGATCCCGACCGCTCCGACGCGACATACATTGAACCCCTTACGGTCGACTCTCTTTCGGCGATAATCGCCAAGGAGCGTCCGGACGCGCTCCTCCCGACGCTGGGCGGACAGACCGCGCTCAACCTCGCGATGGAACTGGACCGAAAGGGCGTCCTCGCAAAGTACGGCGTCGAGATGATCGGTGCGAGTGCGAAGGCGATAGACACCGCCGAAGACCGAAACCTCTTCAAGGCGGCGATGGAGCGGCTTGGACTCGACCTGCCGCGCTCGGGAAGCGCGCATTCGCTCGACGAGGCGAAGGCTGTCGCCGCCAGGATCGGATCGTGGCCGCTCATCATCCGTCCGGGCTTCACGCTTGGCGGAACAGGAGGCGGGATCGCGCACGACCCGGAGGAGTTCGAGAGGATCGTCTCGGGCGGACTTGCCGCGTCGCTCAACAGCGAAGTGCTCGTTGAGGAGTCGCTGATCGGGTGGAAGGAGTACGAGATGGAGGTCATGCGCGACAAGGCCGGCAACGCCGTCATCGTCTGCTCCATCGAAAACCTCGACCCGATGGGCGTCCATACCGGCGACTCGATAACCGTCGCCCCGATCCTGACGCTTACGGACCGCGAATACCAGGCGATGCGCGACGACTCCATCGCCGTCCTCCGGGAGATCGGCATCGAGACGGGCGGCTCCAACGTGCAGTGGGCGGTCGATCCGCGAACAGGACGGCGCATCATCATCGAGATGAACCCGCGCGTCTCGCGCTCCTCGGCGCTCGCCTCCAAGGCGACGGGCTTCCCGATAGCAAAGATAGCGGCGCTGCTCGCTGTCGGCTACACGCTCGACGAACTCAAGAACGATATTACGCGCGTTACGCCGGCCTGCTTCGAGCCCGCGCTCGACTACGTCGTCGTCAAGATGCCGCGCTTCGCGTTCGAAAAGTTCCCGGGTGCGAATGCTAAGCTCGGCACGCAGATGAAGTCCGTAGGCGAGACCATGGCCATCGGACGCACCTTCAAGGAGGCGTACCGCAAGGCCCTCCGTTCGCTTGAGGTCGCGAACCCCCTGAAATACCACGACCGCAGCGCATTCGATCCGTGGTTCCAGCGCCAGCTTGATGAGATGGATGCATACGAGGCGTGGCTGGGGACTCTCGGTCCGGACGAAGTCACGCCGGGGATCGTCCGCCAGGCGAAATCCATGGGCTTCAGCGACGCCGAGCTCGCAAAGGCGTTGCGCATTGACGAGGGCGAGGTGCGGACGAAGCGACTTAAGTGGGGCGTAAGGCCGTCCTTCGGCGTCGTTGACACGTGCGCAGGCGAGTTCAAGGCCGTCACGCCCTACTACTATTCGAGCTATGAACCTGGAACGGACGACCATCGGGAGCTCAGGCGGAAGCAGCCCCCCGCCCAAGGCGGCGCCATGCGGCGCAAGATCATGGTCCTTGGCGGCGGACCGAACAGGATCGGACAGGGAATCGAGTTCGACTGGTGCTGCTGCCACGCGGCGTTCGCCCTGAGGGAGCGCGGCTACGAGGTCGTGATGGTCAACTCAAACCCGGAGACCGTCTCGACCGACTACGACACCTCGGACCGGCTCTACTTCGAGCCGCTCACATTCGAGGACGTGATGGAGATCTACGACCACGAGCGGTGCGACGGCGTCATCGTCCAGTTCGGGGGACAGACCCCTCTCAACCTCGCGCAGCGGCTGAAGGCGGCGGGGGCGAATGTCGTCGGCACCTCGCCTGACGACATCGACCGCGCCGAGGACAGGGACTTCTTCCGTGCACTCGTGGACGAGGTGGGCATGCGCCAGCCGCCGAGCGGCATCGCCCACACGGTGGACGACGCGCGGAGTATTGCCGAGCGTATCGGCTACCCGGTGCTGGTGCGTCCGAGCTTCGTCATAGGAGGACGCGGCATGGCGATATGCCGTGATGCGGGGGAGCTTGGGAAGTTCGTCGGCGCGGTTGTGGAGGCGGGCGGCTCCGAGGCTCCGTCCGGCGGTTCGAAGGCGCCAATCTTGATCGACAAGTTCCTTCGCCACGCGATCGAGCTTGACGTCGACTGCGTCTCAGACGGGGAGACGACGGTGATCGGCGCGATTCTCGAGCATGTGGAGCCTGCGGGCTGCCACTCCGGAGATTCGGCGAGCATTACGCCGCCGATGTCCCTCCGGCCCGAGACGATTGCGGAAATCCGCGCCTACGCGCACATCTTCGCGCGGCGCTTGAGGGTGTGCGGGCTCATGAACCTCCAGCTCGCCGTGGTGAACGAGGAGGGGGCTCCCGGCGGTAGGCAGGTGCTCTACATGATCGAGGTGAATCCGCGCGCATCGCGGACCGTCCCGTTCGTTTCGAAGGCCATAGGCGTTTCGCTGGCGGGCGTCGCCGCGCGGTGCATGGCCGGGGAGACGCTTCAGAAAATCGGCTTCACCCAGGAGATGACACCCCCCTGCGTCTGCGTCAAGGAGGCGGTCTTCCCCTTTGCGCGCTTCCCGGGGGCGGACATCACGCTCTCGCCCGAGATGCATTCGACGGGCGAGGTGATGGCCATGGACGACGACGTCGACCTTGCGTACCTCAAGAGCCAGACGGCTGCGGGGACGCCTGTGCCGAGCGGGGACTTCATCTTCGTCGCGATACCAAGGGACCGCCAGGACGCGGCGCTCAGGCTGATCGCCTCGCGCGAGGCGAAGTGGATAGTGGACGTCAACCACTCCGACATCCAGCTCCGGTCCGCCGCGGTCGCGAACGGCATCCCCGTCACGACGACGCTCGCCGGCTTCAAGGCGGCGATCTGCGGCGTGGCGGACGAGTACGGCGCGTTCGCGCATCCGCCGGTTTCGTTGCAGGAGCGGCGGCGCTAGGGGCGGTGCGCGGCGGATGCGAGGACGAGCGAGGCGAGGGCGAGCCCGAACGCCGCCGTCACGTGCATGAGCGTTCCGTTGGCGCGCGGGGCGTCGTCGGGGGGCGTGCCGAGGTTGGGAAGCCGCTCGTCGCTCCATACGACGCGGAACTTCTTCGCCGGGAAGACTCCCGATTTGCGGAAGGCGTTGCGAAGAGCACGGGCGAGTCCGTCGCCATGCACCTTCCAGAACTCCGATGTGCGGATGCGGAAGGGGTCCGCCTTGCATGCCGCGCCCATGGATGAAACCACGACAGGTCCGTCAAGCCGCGTCACCGTGTTGATGAGGTGCGCCTTCGCCTTAAGGTCGTCTATGGCGTCCACTACGAAATCGTAGTCGCAGAGGCGGAACTCGTCCGAGTTTTCGGGCGTGTAGACCTTGCGGACGGCCTCGATCTTCGCCGCGGGGTTTATGTCGCGCAGTCGCGCGGCGAGCGTTTCGACCTTCGCTTCGCCGAACGTCTTCGTCGTGGCCATCAGCTGACGGTTCACGTTCGACGGCTGCACGACGTCGCCGTCCACGAGCGTGATGCGTCCGACGCCGCTCCTCGCCAGCGCCTCGGCGCACCAGCTCCCGACGCCGCCGACGCCGAACACGATGACCTTGAGCGCACCGTACGCGGCCGCCGTCTCTTCGCCCACCAGGAGCGACAGTCTCTGGAAAATGTCCTTCGATTCCATATACCTCTCCGTTGAAGACGCCGCATATTATATCAAATTCCCGATCATCAAGTTTGAGTGGCCTAACTGTTATTTTTTGTGGTATAATTAAAACACCATGACATCTCACTTCAAGACGGAAGACGGGCTAGCGATATCGCTCCTCGGCTACGGCGCGATGCGCATGCCGACGGTGGACGGCGGCCATGCCAACGGCTGGGCGCCTGACGGCTATTCCAAGACGGGGATAGACCAGGAGCTCCTCGAGAGGCAGATCAAGTACCTCCTGGAGCACGGAGTGACGTACTTCGACACTTCGCCCGCGTACTGTCGCGGCGAATCGGAGGTCCGCCTCGGCCGCGCCCTCGCGCGAAGCGGCTACAAGCGCAGCGACTACATAATCGCGACGAAGCTCTCCAACTTCAATCCTCGGCAGTATCCGCTCGAGGAGTGCAAGAAGATGTTCGCGAAGTCCCTCGAGTACCTGCAGACGGACTACATCGACAACTACCTCCTGCACTCCATCGGCAACGACGGCTTCAAGACGTTCTCCAGGCGCTACTTGGAGAACGGCGCCCTCGACTGGTGCGTTGAGCTGAGGAAGGAGGGGAAGATCCGCAACCTCGGCTTCTCCTACCACGGCGATCCAAAGGCGTTCGAGTGGTGCCTCGACAACCACGACAAGTACAAGTGGGACTTCTGCCAGATCCAGATGAACTACGTCGACTGGACCCATGCGAAGCATACGAACCCGCGGAACCTCGACGCGGAGTACCTCTACAGGCGACTCACCGAGCTGAAGATCCCAGTCGTCATCATGGAGCCACTTCTGGGCGGACGCCTCGCGCGCTTCAACAAGGCGATTGCAAGGAACCTGAAGCCGCTCGCCCCCGAGGACTCGCAGGCGCGCTGGGCGTTCCGCTTCGTTGGCAGCTTCCCGAACGTCATGACGGCGCTCTCGGGCATGACGAAGATGAGCGACATGGAGGAGAACGTAGAGACGTTCTCGCCACTCAAGCCGCTCAACGAGGCGGAGTTCGCCGCGCTCGCCCGAGCGGCGGACGACTACATCGCCAGCGGACCCGTCCCGTGCAACAGCTGCCAGTACTGCATGCCGTGTCCCTACGGACTCGACATCCCGGCCATCCTCGTCTACCGCAACGAGGCGCTCGCAAAAGATGAGGACAAGTCGGGTTCCGAGATACTCGCAGGCTATGCGAAGGCCGTCCCCGACCCCCTGCGCCGGGCCGACCGCTGCACGGGCTGCGGCAAGTGCGTCTCGCACTGTCCCCAGCAGATCAAAATCCCGCAGGAGATCGCCGCGATGGACGCGGTGATCGAGAACCTGAAGGGCGTCGAATTCGAAGGCGAAATCAAGCGCCGCAACGAGGAGTCTCTGAAATGGCTGTGAAACTGATAAAGCGCACTGTCGCGGCGGTGTTCCTTGCCCTGGTCGTCTGGGCGTTCTTTGGCGGGCACCGCCTTGCAAACCTCGCGGTCGCCCTCCAGGCCGTACCCGCCATTCTCAGGAACCCGTGGGTGTTCGCACCCGTATTCCTCGTCGGCACGGCCCTAATCGGTCGCTTCTTCTGCGAGATGATGTGTCCGCTCGGCATCCTCCAGAGCCTCGTCAACTGGCTCTTCCACCCGAAGTCGAGCGTCCGTCGCGTCTGCACGCGCCTTCCCGAGACGAAGGCCCAGATTGCGGTCCGCTGGTCCATTGTCGCCATCGTCGTGGCGCTCGTGGCGGCCGGATACGGCGCGCTTGCATGGTCCTTGGAGCCGTACTCGATACTCGGGCGCTCCCTTACGCTCGTCGGCGTATTCCCGGTTGCGATGTTCTTCATCCTGCTAGCCGCCGCAGTGGGCAGGGGACGAGTCTGGTGCAACTGGGTGTGTCCCGTCGGAACCGTCTTCAACCTCATAGGACGAATTGCGCCCTGGGGGAACAAGGTTGAGGGCCGTTGCAAGAACTGCCAGAAGTGCTTCCCCAAGGCGAAGCCGGCTGCGCCGCAGGCAGGTTCTGCGTCGGATGCCGCCGAACAGCCGACGGACGGCATGACGCGGCGCGAGGCGGTGAAGGGCGTCGTCCTGCTTGCCGCGACCGAGAAGCTTACGGACGGCGGATATGCGGATGTCTCGTACGCCTCGCGCGCGACAAGGGCGCGTTCAGTCCTGCCGCCAGGCGCGGTGTCCCGCGGGATGTTCACGCGCAAGTGCCTTGCCTGCGGACTCTGCATCAAGGCTTGCCCCGTGAAGGTGCTCAAGCCGTCCCTCAAGGCGCTCACGTTCGGGCAGCCCGAGCTTGACTTCAACGCCGGTGCGTGCCGCACGGGGTGCGACAGGCAGTGTGCGAAGGCGTGTCCGGCGGGTGCGATACAGCTCCTGGACGGCGTCCCGCGCAAGGACGTCCACGTTGGCGTCGCCAAGTGGAATCTGCACAAGTGCCTCCGGAATACGGACGGCGTAGAGTGCACTCTTTGTGCGCGCAAGTGTCCGGTGAAGGCGATCCACTGGGTGGACGGAGCGGACGGCGGGAAGATTCTCTGCGTCGACGAGGTCGCCTGCATGGGATGCGGCGAGTGCGAGCACATCTGCGCCGCGCGCCCCGAGCCCGCCATCGTCGTCGAGGGCCTCGACATCCAGCGCGTGGTCCGCCCTGTGAAGAATCAAATTTCCGCGGATTGACAATCTGGCTTTGTTGTGACGGGCGTCCTTCGACCTTCGCTTCGACGACTTGACCGCCGAGTTTGAGGCGTTTGCGGGGACGGGATCAGGACTTCGGCCAGAACTTGTCGCTGAGCTTGGACGGAATGCCCACCTCGCCCTTGTCGAAGCAGTCGGCGAGGATCTTCCATCCGAGGTCGAGCGCCTCTTCGAGCGGGATGTTGACCGAGAGGTCCATCATGCCTTTCTCGAACGCCGCGCCGTACTTCAGGAGCTTCTGGTCCCAGGCGGACATCTTGAAGCCCATGGACTGCTTCTCGACAGTCTCCTTGAACTGCGCATAGAGTTTGATCATCGCGTCCATGACGGTGCGGTGGTCCTCGCGCGTCGACTTGTTGACCTGCTGCTTGAGACGCGAGAGGGAGCCGAACGGCTCGATGCGTCCGTTCCTGAGGTAGAACTGGCCTTCCGTGATGTAGCCCGTGTTGTCCGGGACGGGGTGCGTGACGTCGTCGCCGGGCATCGTGGTGACGGCGAGAATCGTGATCGAGCCCGCGCCGTCGAAGTCCACGGCCTTCTCGTAGCGGGAGGCGAGCTGGGAGTAGAGGTCCCCTGGATAGCCGCGGTTGGAGGGGATCTGCTCCATCGTGATGGCTATTTCCTTCATGGCGTCGGCGAACGATGTCATGTCGGTGAGGAGCACCAGGACGTCCTTGCCCTTGAGGGCGAACTTCTCTGCGACTGCGAGCGAGACGTCGGGCACAAGCATGCACTCGACCGTCGGGTCGGCGGCGGTGTGGACGAACATGACGGTCTTCGCGAGCGCGCCCGACTTGTCGAGCGTGTTGCGGAACTTCAGGTACTCGTCGTACTTGAGGCCCATGCCGCCGATGATGATCACGTCCGAGTCCGCCTGGAGGGCGATTCGCGCCAGCAGCTCGTTGTACGGCTCGCCCGCCTTCGCGAAGATCGGCAGCTTCTGGGACTTCACGAGCGAGTTGAACAGGTCGATCATCGGGATGTTCGTGCGCACCATCTTGTTGGGCATGATGCGCTTGGCCGGGTTGACGGAGGGCTGGCCGATCGGCGAGGGGTTCTCGTGGATGGCGGGGCCGCCGTCGCGCGGGACGCCCGCGCCCGTGAAGGCGCGCCCGAGAAGGGCGTCCGAGAAGGGCACCTTCATCGTCTCGCCGAGGAATCGGACCTTCGCGGCGGTGTCGACGCCGCGCGCACCGGCGAAGATCTGCAGCGTCACGTTCGGGCCGTCGAGCTTGATGACCTGCGCGAGCGAAGTGCCCGCGCGTGACTCGATCTCGGCTATTTCATTGTACTTGACCCCTTCGGCGCGAAGGGTCGCGACGGAGCCCGAGAGGGCGTCGATCTTGTGGTAGACTTTGTTGTTGAACATGGCAGGAAGGTTGAAAAGTTGAAAGGTTGAAAAGTTGAAAGGTTGATGGCGGCTATCTCCCGTCCGTTGCTTCGGCGACCTTGCGGTCGAGCTCCGCCTTGAGGGCGTTGAACTCGTCCGAGTTGAACGGCTTGTCGTTCCAGTCGATGAACGTCTGCTGAAGGTCCATGAAGAACTTGCGCGTCGCGTCCTTCTCGGGGAACTCGAACGTGGAGGAGAGGACCTTCTCGACCATGTCGAACATAACCCTCTGGCGCTCGACCGGGGTCGTGGCGTCCGATTCCGAGAACGCATTCTGCTGGAGGTAGACGGCGTCGAGGAACTCCGACTTCAGGTATGTCGTGAAGTCCTGGAGGCTTGTTCCCTCCTCGCCGACGACCTTCATCATCTGGCCGACCTCGTTGCCCTTGCGGAGAATCGCGCGTGCGCGTTCGACGCGGTCCTGCTCGATGACCGAGGGGTAGTGGCTCCAGGAGTCGAGCGGGTCGATGGCCGGGTAGCGGCGGGCGTCGGAACGCGCGCGGGAGAGACCGTGGAAGCCGCCGACGACCTTGAGCGTCGCCTGGGTCACGGGCTCGTCGAAGTTGCCGCCCGCGGGCGAGACGGTGCCGCCGATGGTGACGGACCCCATCTTGCCGTTCCTCAGCTTCACGCGGCCCGCGCGCTCGTAGAACGCCGCGATTCGCGATTCTAGGTAGGCGGGGAACGCCTCCTCGCCCGGGATCTCCTCGAGGCGCCCCGATAGTTCGCGCATGGCCTGCGCCCAGCGGGACGTGGAGTCGGCCAGGACGAGCACGTTGAGCCCCATCTGGCGGAAGTACTCCGCGAGCGTCACGGCCGTGTACACGGATGCCTCGCGCGAGGCGACCGGCATGGACGACGTGTTGCAGATGATGATCGTGCGCTTCATGAGCGACTGGCCGGTCTTCGGATCCTTGATCTCGGGGAACTCCTTGAGAGTCTCCACGACCTCGCCTGCGCGTTCGCCGCAGGCGGCGGAGATCACGACGTCGATCTTGGCGTAGCGGGCGGTCGTCTGCTGGAGGACGGTCTTGCCGGCGCCGAAGGGCCCGGGGATGCAGTAGGTTCCGCCGACGGCGACGGGGAAGAACGTGTCGATCGTGCGGACGGTCGTCTCAAGGGTCTCCGTCGGTTCGAGGCGCTCGGTGAAGCACTTGATAGGCACCTTGACCGGCCAGCGCTGCATCATCTGGACCTTGACGTCCCTGCCGTTGGCGTCCGTGAGCGTCGCGATGTCCTCCGTGACCGTGTAGTCGCCGGCTGGGGCGATTGCCTTCACGGTGAACATGCCGCGGAGGGCGAAGGGGACCATTATCTTGTGGCCCGGCATCGTCTTTTCGTCGAATATCCCCTCCGTCACCCATCCGAGGAAGTCGCCGGCGGCCACCTTGTCGCCGACCTTCGCGAGGGGGTGGAAGTCCCACTTCCTGTCGCGCGGGAGGCCGGGGATGTACATTCCGCGCTGGAGGAAGAACTCGGCGTCCTTCGATATCCTTCCAGCCTCCTTGGCGAGTTCGGCAAGCGGGTTCTGGAGGCCGTCGTAGACCTGCGTGAGCATTCCGGGGCCGAGCTCGGCGGCGAGGAGCTCGCCCGTGAACTCGACCTTGTCGTCGACCATGAGGTCTGTTGTGGCGTCGAACACCTGCATGTCGCAGCGCGTTCCGCGCACGCGGACGATTTCCGCCATGAGCCGCTTGTCGCCGAGGACGGCGTAGCCGACTTCATTCTGGGCAACGGCCCCGTCGAACGCGACGGTGATCATGTTGCCGTTGACCGCTACGATTTTTCCTGTTGTTGTCATAAGAGGTTGGAAGTTGATTGTTGTTGTTGGGCGGTAGGGCCGGTGCGGGATCACCAGGCGCCTTTCCTGGTCTCCGCGGTGAGGCGGTCGAACGCCTCGTTGCCGCGGTCCTTCGATATGGCGGCGCGGCGCAGGGCTATCTTCAGCCTTATGGCGTAGGTCTGGAGCGCACCCCTCCCGAGGGGGGCTGCGGGCGCGGTGAGCTCGCCTGCGGCGTCCCACCACACCTTGTCGAGGAGCTCGTCGCGCCTTGCGACGTCCTTCTCCGCATACGCGGTGGCGATGCGGTTGCGCCAGAAGACGCTGCATCCGCCGGCCGGACGCTTGAACTTCGCGCCGCCGCGCGCCTCTGCGAGGGCGTTGCGCAGCTGCGTCTCGAGGTCCGTCCATTCGGCGGGCGGCGTGGCGTCGTCCCCCGCCATTTCGGCGAACTTCGCCCACGAAATCGGCGCGGGCGCGCCGAAGGAGAGGGCGGGGAGGGACGCTACTACGTAGTCGATGCTCATTTCAGCAGCGCCGCGAGGTCGGGACGGAGGCGCTTCGCGAGCTCGCCCGCGATGACGTCTGCCGTGAAGGAGTGTTCGACGCGCCCGCCGTCGAGCTTGACGGTGAATCCCGCCCCGATCGTGTCGTCGGTGACGACGGTGAAGTTCTTCTTCGCCGCGAGTTCGGCGGCGAGGACCTTCGCGAGCTTGTCGCCTGCGGCGACCTCGCCCGTGGAGGCGAATCCCTTGACGGCCTCGGCGACGAGCGCGGAGGCGGTCTTCCCGTCCGCAAGCGCGGCGGCGACATCCTTTGAGAGGAGCTTCTCGAGAAGCGTCGTTACGGCGTCCTTCACCGAGATCACAGTGTCGCGCGCGGCCTGCTTCACGGTCTCCGCGGCGCGGGCGGCGTAGTCCTTCGCGGCCTGTTCGGCGTCAGCCTTGGCCTTCGCGGCCTCCTCGTTCGCGGCCTTCACGATGTCCGCGGCCTTCGCCTTGGCTGCGGCCACGATCTCATCCCCCTGTGCGCGGGCCTTTTCGACGCCGTCGCGGTTTATCTTTTCAAGCAAACCCTGCAAGTCTTCTGACATGTTGTTCCTCCACAATGATTGATTTTATTATACCGCTTTTATGCCCGCGAAGTCAAGGGGTCTCCGGGATTGATTGTCAATCAGAAATATGATATAATTTAGAAAAATTGAATTGTAGTAACGGCACTTCACTACATGGGAAAGCGCATACTAGCAATTGTCTGCCTTTTCGCGGCCGTTTCGGCGCGCGCGGGGATCACGGCTGCCGAGGAGCTGCCCAAGGGGGCCGGTTCGACTCTCGCCGCGAAGGTCTATCGCGTCACCGCCGATACGACGATAGACGCGTCAATCTCTTCTTCGGTGTCGGGGGGCAGCGCGCTCAAGGTGGCCGACGGCACGACCACCATAATCTACATTCCGGCCGGCGTAACGCTCACGGTGAAAGGCTCCATGGGCGGATCGGGCAACACCAGCGCCGGCGCCGGCATCGAGGTCCCGGCGAGCTCGACCCTGATTGTGACCGGCGAGGGCTCGCTCGTCGCGACCGGCGGCGCTGCCGGCGGCGGCACGGCGGGCGGCAACGGCGGCAACGCGCACTTGACCACGAGCGGCAAGAACCGCGGCAAGGTGGGGTCCGGCGGCGGGGGCGGCACCGGCGGGGCCGGAGCCGCCGCGGCCATCGGCGGCAGGGGCGGCGCGGGCGGCGCGGGCGGCGCGGGGCTTGAGACCTCGTACCTTTACGAAGACGACGGCTTCAACGACTACAATAAGTGGGAGTACGTGACCGGCGGCAACGCCAACCACGACGGCAATCCCGGTTCCGCCGGAAAGAACGGGGCGGACAGCGGCAAGGTGTACATACTGGGCACTGTGACCGTCACCGTGACGGCCGGCGGCGGCGGCGCGGGCGGCGCGGGCGGCACGGCGGGCAACGGCGACTACATCGACGACACGTCGGACGACCACTTCGGCGGCGGCGGCGGTGGTGGCGGCGGCGGCGGCGGCGGCGGCAAGGTCATGTACGCCATCGGCGGCGGCGCCGGCGGCGGCGGCGGCGGCGGCGGCGGCGCAACGGGCTCCACCGTGACGTCGGACGACTGGGACGACTACTACGAAAGCAGAAGCGTCCTCTACGTCGGCGGCGGCGGCGGCAACGGCGGCTACTCGATGTCCGGCGACACGTCCAGGGGCGCGAACGGAGCGAGCGCCAACAACGCCTCGTGGACCATGCACTCCGATGACGACGGCGGCCCAATGAGCACGGTTACGCGCAAGCTGGGCGGCGCGGCGGGCGCGGCAGGCGCCGCAGGCGCGTCTGGGATGACCTACATGATGGACGACGCCACGCTCGTCAACGGCGGCAGCGATCCCACCGTTTCCGTCTGCTACGGTTCACCCCAGCGCGTGACCGCCGGGCCGGCGGAGTCGATTTACGAGATCGTGTTCGTCAACACCAGCGACAGCCGCGACACGAAGAGCGTCACGCTCGGTTGCAGATACCCGACGCCTTCCGTGCCCATGCGCGCCGGCTACGTGTTCCGCGGGTATTTCTCGGGGCGCAACGGAACGGGAGTGCGCTACTTCGATGAGGAGGGCAACTTCGACGAAACGCTCGGCGTCTACGCCACCCCCGCCGACCTTACGCTCTACGCCTCGTGGTCGCTGGAGGGGCAGGAGGACGTCGAGGGCTACGTCATTCCCTCGGGGACCACGATGGAGATCGACGGGCTCGTCGACTCCACTACTTCGATTCTCTACCAGCCGTCGAGCGGGAACCTCGTCATGATCGAACGCGGCGCGACGCTTGTCCTCAAGAACTTCACCATCCGGGGCTCCGACCTCGGCCGCGACAGCCTCATCTACAACGAAGGGTCGCTCGTCGTCTCGAACTGCGTCTTCCGGGAGAACTACACGCCGTTCGGCTGGGGCGCGGTATACCGCGACCATCCGGGCGCGCGGGCGGTCTTCTACGCCTGCACATTCAAGGACAACCACGCGATCGAGGGCGGCGTCATCGCGGCGGAGAACTCGAATGTCTCGGTCCTCTACTCGACCTTCACCGGCAACGAGGCGACGATGCCGGTCGCGGGCCAGCCCGGCGGCTCCGCCATCTACGCGATCGACGGCGCGAAGCTCAACGTCGTCGGCTGCACGTTCGTGACGAACCTGTCCGTGTCGGCGGGCGCGACGGTAGTCGGCTGCAACTGCGACGCCTCGGGAGTCGTCCTAAACAACGTCTTCGCGGACGGGCAGTCCGTCCTGGCGCAGTCCGGATCGATGGGCTACGACGAGGCGAACAATACTTCGGGGTCTGTTTCCTCGCTCCTGGGCGAGCAGCTGGAACGCACCCGCAACGGCGTCACGCACTACGTGAGGCGTCCGTTCGGCATCGCGAAGACGAACGGCTTCGCCGAGAACATTTACCGTTCCGAAGACTGGCAGACGTATTCAAGGGGCGCGACGTCCGAGGCTACGGTGCAGCTGCTCTACGACCAGCTGGGCGAGCACGTCCTCGAAGGCTGGGCGGGGGCGATAGCGGGCAACACCCTCCAGTACCTCATCAACACGACCGACGCCGACGGTACGCTGGTCGTGCCGCCCGGTTTCTACGATCCCGTCTTCGTGAACAAGCGCATCACGATCATGGCGGAGGGAAAAGGGGCCTGCACGATCAACGCCGACCTCTACGAGCCCTGCGTGGAGATGCGCAGCGGCTCCGAGGACGCTGTCTGGGACGGCTTCAACTTCATCTTCGGCGCGAACGAGTCGGGCAACGGCGGCGGAATCACGGTGACCGCCTCTGGCAAGGCGGGCGTAGTGTCCAACTGCGTCTTCAACTCGTGCATGGCGCTGAACGGCGGCGGCGCGGCGAACCTGAAGATCGCCGCGCTCTGCACCTTCACCAACTGCATTGCGAACGCCGACGGCGGCGGCACGTGGAGCTGCTCGCTCGTCGACCGCTCGTCCTACTTGATGAACCTCGCCTCGGTGAACGGCGGCGCCTCGTTCGCAGACGCGATGGTTCGCGGCTCGTTCCTGCGGTACAACGCGGCGCAGAAGGGCGGCGCGGGCTGCAACTCGGCCTTCTACAACTGCACGATCGCCGATTCGACGGCGAAGGATAACCAGACGGTCTACCACTCGATCATGCGCGGCTGCGCCCTCTACAACAACGAAGCTCCGACCGACGACTACAGCGTCAGCCAGATGAAGGCGACGGCGCAGCTCAAGTCCGACCGCTTCTACGACATCCCGAACGGCGACTTCCATCTTCGCGTGAAGACCGTGGTGAACAACAGGCGCGTCAAGGTCGATCAGAGCGACCTCTGCATCGACGCCGTGGATGCCCTGACCAGCAGAAGGGCGTACGCCGAGAACTGGCTCGACATGGACGGCGTTTCCTTTGTTACGGTGGCAGTCGACTCGGGCGAGCTAATCCACTACGGCGGCTGCTACGCCTACTCGCCCTACAAGGCGAACGGGCTTGTCGTCAACGGGACGGACGAGTGGTACGACAACTCGAATGCGAAGACATCGCTCCGCGAGGCGGTCGAAGAGGCGGTCGACAATCCCTTCTACAAAACCAACGAAGTCACGGTGATCACCTTCGATCCGGCGGTATTCGAGGAAGGGGGTAGGTACAGCATCGCGTTCGACGAAGCCCAGATAGACCTCGCGGTGTTCACAAACAGGACTCTTGTCATTCGTGGTCCTTCCAATGCGGTTGTCGAAGTGACGGGGAATGGCGGCTATCGCGCGTTCCGCGTCCGCCCCGGCAACAGACTGGGCGTCGAGAACCTCGTCTTCAGGAACTGCCTCGGCTCGGAGTACGGCGCCGCCCCCCAGCCTAATTCGGACGGCGGGGCGATACTGAACTACGGCAGCCTCTCCGTCTCCAACTGCGTCTTCGTGGGCAACTCGACGGGAAGGCGGCTTACGAACTATCCCGTCGGCTACGGCGGTGCGGTCGCCACCGAGGCGGGCGCGACGACGACAGTCTGGCGCACGACGTTCGACGGCAACATCGCGGTGCGCGGCGGCGCCCTGTACACGGCGGCGGGGGGCTTTACGCGAGTCGCATGCTCGACATTCGGGCGAAATGTCGCCGACGGCTCGACAAGCGACCTCCCCGCAGGCGGCGCAATCTACTGCGACCAGTCCAGCACAAACGCGCCGACATGGCTCGTGAACTGCACGCTCGTCGACAACTCGGTGCCGTCGCGCGCCGATGCGGGCGGCGGCATATTCGCGAAAGGCGGGCTTGTGCTCCTCGATTCGATAGTCCTCGGCAATCGATCGAAGGGCATGACCAACGACATTTCAATAGCCTCGTCCGGCTCCGGTGTGAGGGGGAAGTTCGTCTCGACGGCATACGGGACGCGAACGGCGGAGAACGGCTACTTGAAATTCGAGGACGTCTCGTCGTACAAGGTCGATAGACTCGGCGACTTCGTCGCCGATACGAACGCCATGGAGGAAGTCTCCTTGATGCCGCACATACTATATCCATTTTCCACCGAAATATCGTATTCGGCTCTGACGGTCAGGGAGAACTTCGCCGAAAACGCCATCGGATACGTCTACACCAACGGTTCAACGGTCGCCATTTCCGGCAGGCGGAGCGCCGTCGTACGCGGCAAGACGATAGAAGCCGACCAGTTGGGCAATCCAGAGTCCGACGCCTTCTTCGGGGCTACGGTCATGCCGATGCCCCCCGTAATAGACGTCTCGCCTCCTGAAGAAGAAGAAGACGGTGAACCGGTCGAGCCCGCCGTCACCGAGGAGGAATCGGTCGCAAAGGTGGTCGACTGCAATGGCGAGACGACATACTACAGGACGGTCGCCGAAGCAATAGACGCATACCGTGCCGGGGATGTAATCGACATCTCTGGGACGGGCGGCGACGCCGAGGTAGACGCCATCTTCGACTCGTTGCAGAATGAGTTGATTGCGTTCGCAGAGGCCCATCCGTGGTTCACCTACGAGGAGACCGACACCGGCATATCCCTTACTCTCAACGACGAGGCGACGCCGGTCGCGACCGAGGTTGACATGGAGTGGTCCGATTCCTATGTCAGGATGACGCCCGCGAATCTCAAGCCCGGCCTCTGGTACGCGCTTGCATTCAGCAAGTCGTTAACGGACGGGTTCGAGGCCTTCGAATGGCAGCAGGCCAGGGCGCCTGACGAGTTCCACGACGAGCCGTGGTTCAGAGATCCTCTAATCGCACCGAAGCATGGCACCGGCGGCTTCTACCGCGTAGTCGTCGCGCCCTATGCACCATCGAAATGATCTCGGGAGGACGACTTGAATGAAAAGAAAATTCCCACTGATTCTTTTCGCGATTTCGACGGCAACTTCGGCGTTCGCCGGTCTGCCGGACAAAGGCAGCCTCTCATCCGGCTCGAAGGCGACCTTGGACGGAGGCATCTACACGGTCGAGGGGAATGTGACGATTGT
>CAMOCC010000046.1 GCA_946610035.1 uncultured Verrucomicrobiota bacterium | reverse complement strand
GAAGCTATAGCGCATTTAACCTGCCCATAGTTGCATTTAGTCTGTCCGGCGACCCGGGGAAACTACGGGGCGCCCGACGACGTCGCCCGACCCGTGCGAGTGTCGGCTCGCCACCCCTCCGCTAAAAATAGGAGCTTCGCACTGAGATTTAGCTGACCGCTAACAATTCCGCAGGTAAAATGGAGGCTTCGCGCGGGGGTTTAGCCAGGCGTTAGCATCGCCTGTAGGCGGCATGCCGATGTGGCAAGACCGACTAAGCCTTGCTTTCCAGTCGCGGCAAGGGCTGCCTTGCCCTTGGCACATCCTATATTGCCACATTAATGTGACAAGACAGCCGCTATCGCAGGGGGTTGCGTCGCCCAGGGGGTTGCGTCGCTCCGTCGACGCAACGATGTAGAGCGCAATAGAAGCGACTGTTCGGTCGCTTTACATGGTTCCGTCGCGGAGCGACGGAACCCCCTGTGACGTCTGGTTGTTACAAGTCACTGCTGTAAAGGGTTCCATCGCTCAGGGGGTTGCGTCGCTCCGCGACGCAACAAATCAAAACCGCCGCCCCTGTCGCGCCCCGCGACGACATGCATCGGCGGATTACCGCGACGCCTGCACCACAATCTCGCGGGCGAGATTGTCGGCCCACTGGTTGTACTTGCGAACAGGAATGTTGCTCTGAACAAGACGGATCGAAAAACTCTGCTCTCCGCCGGGGACCACATCCACCACCACCAGATGCTCGCGCTGGGAGAGCGTGCAGCGGATGGTGCCGTCAGCCTGAGCCTGCGGCATCCAGCGACGGCGCGCGGCCGCCGTCATTATGGCTTCCGAAAGAGTGCGCCCCTGCGCAACGGTAACGGACACGTTCTCTATCTGCGCCACGGCATATCCTTTATCGGATGTCGAGGTGCATCCAACGAACCCGCATTCAAAAACAAGGCACAACGCAACAGCGGCAATAGTTTTACTTGTCATGTGAATCGCCCTTTCTTTTTAGGCTTGGCATACGTCTGTCATTCAACGCATGGAAATTATATCATATCGACAACAGTACGGCAATACGGGGACAGGCCCCGCATCGTTTGGAATAGGCCATTGGTCAGATGCCCTTTACGAGGTTCTTGAGATAGGCCCCGTAGCTGGACTTCCCGTAGCCGTCGGCGAGACGCCGGAGCTGCGCGTCGTCTATCCAGCCGCGCGACCAGGCGATCTCCTCGATGCAGGATATCTGAAGCCCCTGCCGCTCGATGAGCGCGCGCACGAAGTTGGTGGCGTCCGCAAGCGACTGGTGCGTACCGGTGTCAAGCCACGCGAAACCGCGGCCCATGGTCTCGACGGAAAGCCGCCCTTCCTCGAGATACATGCGGTTGAGGTCTGTGATTTCGTATTCGCCGCGCGCCGACGGCTTCAGGACGGCGGCCTTCTCCACCACGTCGTTTGGATAGAAGTAAAGGCCGACGACTGCATAGTTCGACTTCGGCTTCGCAGGCTTCTCCTCGAGCGAGACGGCCTTGCCTCCCGCGTCGAACTCGACTACGCCGTAGCGCTCCGGGTCGCTCACGCGGTAGCCGAACACGGTCGGCTCCCGCTTCTCGGCGGCCCTCTTCAAAAGCCCGGGCAGGTCCGCGCCATAGAAGATGTTGTCGCCGAGTACGAGGCATGCGTCGTCCTGCCCAAGGAACTCGCGCCCGAGGACGAACGCCTGGGCGAGTCCGTTCGGCACCTCCTGAACCTTGTAGGAGAACTTCATGCCGAGGTCGGACCCGTCGCCGAGAAGACGCTCGAAGTTCGGCAGGTCCTGCGGCGTCGAGATGACGAGCACTTCGCGTATCCCCGCCAGCATCAGCGTCGACAGCGGATAAAACACCATCGGCTTGTCGTAGACCGGCAGAAGCTGCTTCGATACGACTTTCGTGAGCGGATGGAGCCGCGTTCCGGCCCCGCCGGCCAATATGATCCCCTTGCGAGCCATCACTTCTCCTCCCATGGTTCTATGTCCGCCAGCAGCGGATGCCGCTGGTCTTTTTCGGAAAGCCTCAGCTCCACGCCGACCTGCGGCCACTCGATGCCGAGCGCCGGATCGTCGAAGCGCATGCCGCGGTCGGCCGCCGGGCAGTAGAGGTTGTCGCACTTGTAGGAGAAGAGCGTGTCGTCCTCCAGCACGATGAACCCGTGTGCGAAGCCGCGCGGGATGAAGAACTGCTTCCGGTTCTCGGCTGTGAGAGTGACGGCGACGTGCTTCCCGAAGGTCGGAGAGCCCTTTCTGATGTCGACCGCCACATCCCACACGGCGCCGCGTATGACGCGCACGAGCTTCGCCTGCGTATGCGGAGCCGCCTGCCAGTGGAGGCCGCGCACGACGCCTTTCCTGGAGAACGACTCGTTGTCCTGCACGAACTCGGCGCCGATGCCCGCTTCGCGGTATCTCTCCCGGTTGTACTGTTCGCAAAACCACCCGCGCGAATCGCCGAACACGTCCGGCTCGACGATCTTCACGCCTTCGATCTCGGTATCTATTACATTCATTGCAGACGTATTATACCATAAATGGGGCCGTTCTGCCAAAACAGCGGTCGAGGCACGCCGGAGAGCGCCATTTCACCATCTCACGTCATTGATCCATCCGCAGTCGCTGCCGTACGAGACGCTGCCATCCTTCGAATATGTCCAGCGAAGCGTGTGCATGCCGTTGCCGGAGACCTGGACGCTTGCCGACTCCCAGGACGACATCTCGCCGCTTATCGACATTTTTTCCACTCCATCGACATAGAACGTCAGCTTGTCATAGTTCCCTTCGCTGGATGTCTTCCAGCGGAATGTCACCGTGCGCGCGCCTGATACATTCCGCGCTATCGATGTCGACTGGCCATCAGCTATGGAACCGCTGCGCCAGCTGCCGTCCGAAAGCTTTGTCCAGAGACCGCCGCCCGATGTAGATGTACGCTGATAGCTGCACGCCTGCCACTGCGCGTAGAGCGTTATGTTCCCCCTGTACGTCCACTGCTTCGCGGAGTTCCAGTAGCTCCCGACGACGCAGTTCCCGTTCGAGTCGAACACGCGCGTCCCGCCCGACGGGGACGTCCACCACCCGGTGAACGTGTAGTTGTGCCGAGTGGCCCTGCCGAGCGAAGAGTACGCCGAACGCCCGTAGGAGACCTTCACCGACGCAGACCCAGTGGTTTCGTTGGCGCCGCCGAAGTTGCCTCCTCGCAGGCATCCGCCGTTTGGCTGAACAGTAAGCGTATATGCAGGGACAGACGCCTGCCACTGCGCATATAGAGTGACACTCCCAGGGTATATCCACTGCTTCGCAGAGTTCCAGTAGCTCCCCACGATGCAGTTTCCGTTCGAGTCGAACACGCGAGTCCCGCCCGACGGGGACGTCCACCAACCGGTGAACGTATAGCCGGAGCGGGTCGCCCGTCCAAGCGAGTAGTAAGCCGAACGTCCCTTGGTGACGGTTACCGAAGTGGACCAGCCGCCGCCGTTGTCGCCGCCGAAATTCCCCCCGCTCAGGTAGCCGCCGTTCGGATCCACCGTTAACGTGTACTGCTGGGCATTCTCTCGCCACTGCGCATAGAGCGTGACGCTCCCTGGGTATATCCACTGCTTAGCGGAGTTCCAGTAGCTCCCCACGATGCAGTTCCCGTTCGAGTCGAACACTCGCGTCCCGCCGTACGACGACGTCCACCAGCCAGTGAACGTATAGCCGGAGCGGGTCGCCCGCCCGAGCGAATAGTATGCCGAGCCACCCTTGGTGACGGTTACCGAAGTGGACCAACTCCCGCCATTGTCGCCACCGAAATTCCCGCCGCTCAGGTAGCCACCGTTGGGGTTCACCGTTAAGGTGTATCGCTGGACGTTCTCCCGCCACTGCGCATAGAGCGTAACGTTCCCCTGATATATCCACTGCTTCGCAGAGTTCCAGTAGTTCCCGACGATGCAGTTCCCGTTCGAGTCGAACACTCGCGTTCCGCCGTATGACGACGTCCACCAGCCAGTGAACGTATAGCCGGAGCGGGTCGCCCGCCCGAGCGAATAATACGCCGTGCCGCCCCTGGTGACGGTTACCGAAGTGGACCAGCTCCCGCCGTCGTCGTCGCCGAAATTGCTGCCACTCAGGTAGCCGCCGTTCGGATCCACCGTAAGCGAATACCGCTCCGCGGCGGTTTTGCTCCAATGGGCCGTCAAGTGAAAGTCGCCGCATCCGGGCGACAGCTCGAAATCCTCTCCAGGCTGGAAGAGGGAAGAGGTGTACATGCACGGATTGCTGACTTCCCAGCCCGCAAAGGTGTACCCGGAACGCGTAAACCGACATGCCGGCAGGGTATAGATCGAGTAGCTGCAGTAGTCGACTTTTCTTGTGACAGTGGACATCGACCCCGACCCGCCGCCGTTGTTGAAGTATATGCGAATGGTGTCGGTTTCGCATTCATCTTCATAATAATAAGACCCACCGAGCGTTGCTTTCGCCCTTCGGGCATCCCGCGTTGCCGCATCTGCCGGCACAGGCAGCATAGCCGCCGTCATGGCAATGGCGACGCCAATGTTTCTCAGAACATTTTTCATGGTTTGTTCCTCCTGCTTAGTAATGTAGATTTATAGACCGATTGTTTTCACGATAGGGACGCGGCTACTTCACGGCAACTGCCCAGGTCAGCGCAGGCTTCTTGCATGTCGCCGTGCCGTAGCCGACGCCGTCGGCAACCACTCCGCTCACCTTGACGGTGTATTTCTTGAGTTTGGTCTTCTTGCCCGAGCCCTGAAGCTCATACACCTTGAACGAGCCCTTGAACGTCCCCTTCTTCGGCGTGTAGGTGAGCTTCATGCCCGAAAGGTTTGTCTTGCCCTTCGACGTGTCGACAATAAGTCCCTTGCCGGACTCCGCATCGTAGATTTCCGGCAGTTCAGCGCCCTTCTTCGGCTTGGCCCACTTGACGCCCGCGGCCTTCTTGAACGCCCACTTGCCCTTGTTGACGTCCGCCACCTCGGGAGCCGGCAGGAGATCCGCAAGCACATTGCCGGGGAACGCCGACATGTCGTCCGCTTCGACGGACACTGCAGCGCTCGCTCCGCCCCAGGCCACGCCCACGGACGCGGACTGCACGTGCCAGTCACCGAGCGACCCGGCGAACGTCGTGCCGCCGATGGCGACGTGCATCGTCCCGCGGCCCTTGACCTCGAGCGAGACGGTCACGGGAGACTTGCCGTCGATGCCGGAGACTGTCACGGCCTTGATCGTGATCTTCTTGCCGTCGAGCAGCGTCACCGAGCCGCCAATCTTGCTCGTCCCCTTCTTGGCGTTCACCTTGCCGAGCTTGAGCTCCACGATGGCGACGACGTCGCAGCCGTCGTACACCGCGCCATGCAACGTCACCGCCTTAGGCGCTTCGTAGGCGGCGGTGATGTCGTCCATCTCCAGCTTCTCGTAGCAGGGGGCTACAGGCTCGCCTTCGCCGCCAGAGCCGCCGCCCTCGCCTTCGCCGCCTTCACCTTCACCGCCAGAACCACCCTCACCGGAGCCGCCGCCGCCTTCGCCTTCGCCGCCCTCGCCTTCACCGCCAGAACCGCCCTCACCGGAGTCGCCGCCCTCGCCTTCACCGCCAGAGCCTCCGCCCTCGCCGGAGCTTTCCTTCCACTGCGCCACATACGTCACATCCGAAGCCGGAACGACGGCATCCACCATCGGATCCCATCCCATAAAGTCGTAGCCTGTCCGGGAAACTTCAGGCGGGGTGATGGGCGTGCCATAGTCCATCTGGGACGAATATCCGCCCGTACCGCCGGCCGCATCAAAAGTGACCTTGTATTTATTCACTTCCCACTGTGCGACATATTCGGTGTCTTCGGCAGGAACAGTGGCCGGCACTGCGGGAGACCATCCGTTAAACGTGTACCCGGCCCGCGTAACGGTCGGCGCCACAATTGCCGAACCATAGCCAAGGTAGAGAACCGTATCTTCAATCCCTCCAGCGGCATCAAAAGCAACCTTGTATTCGTGGACTCGCCATTGAGCTACGAAAGTCACGTCTTCCGCAGGCATAGTCTCCGGCAGGGACGGGGACCATCCCATCAAGTCATAGCCCGTGCGAGACACCTCTGGCGGCTTGATTCCCGATCCAAACTCTAGCAAGCTTGTCGTTCCGTCCTCGCCGCCGTTCGCCGAAAACGAAATGTGGTACTGACGAACATCCCACGACGCAGAAAACTCCAGCTCGTCAATGTCGCCCGGAACGGCATAGTCGTCAGAGACCGCACTTCCGTCTTTTGTGCGCCACCCTGCAAAGTCATATCCCGTACGGACGGGGTCCTGTGGCGCAAACGACGAGAAAAGCGTCCCCGCCCTGACAATGACAACGCTGGTCTCGGGATGGCATCCAGGCGCACTGAAGGTGACCGCGACTTCCCGAGCCAGGCTCCAGGATGCGTAAAGGACCACGGTGGAATAGTCCTTGGCGCACACGGACACTCCCTTGCCTTCCGACGAATAAACCTGCGTGCCGGTTCCGTCGCGCCCTGTCCAATATCCGCCAAAGTCGTAGCCGGGGCGGGATGGCACGGTTATTTGAGGCAGCGCCGCGCCGATTGTGCCCGTCGCCGTGCGATCGCCGCCCGTCCCCCCGGCCGGGACGAACTCATAGCAAACTTTACCGACTTGCGCAACGAACCCGCTGCTTCCAGACGAGGTATAGGACGTTCCGCTTATCGTATTGACGGCGCGTACCCTTACATGCGACACTCCGGAAGGATCGCTGACAATTACATTGTCGCTTGTCGCCCCATTAACGACTGTCGAGGAGCATCCGGCGAAGTCGGCAGAGGAATGGGTCCACTCCACGATGTACGATCCCGTTCCAACGGCGATCTTAGCGGGGGTCCACTCTACAAGGTAATTGCCGGACGAAACCTCCGTCGCGCATACACGGCAGTCGGACGGCTCGTACGTAGTGCCCGCGAGAACCGACGACACGATCCCCACGCCGCCGCCTCCGCACAAGTTTCCCGTCACGGAGCAGCCGACCGCACCGTCGCCGATTCTTATGTCATGGCCGGACAGCGCGGTTGCGACATTCGACTCCACCGCCGCCGAGGAAACGCTCCCCGCCACGCAAATCGCAAAGCCACCAGTCTTCACCACTTCGTTTGAACTAATGACGCCGCCTGTGGAATACTGGTAGTAGATTCCCTCGGAAGCGGCGCCGTCAATCAAGTTCTGCGAGATGTCACAGTCCGAACAATACGAAAACAGCATGCCGCGCCCGCCCGAGCCCTGGAGCTCATTGCCCGACACGACAAGGTTCTTCGAGGAGGACACGAGCATTCCGTCGCCCTTGCCTCCCAAGATCTCGTTGTCGCGTATCTCGGAGCCGTCGAGCTCGACAAGACGCAGTCCGCTGCCGCCGGCCCGGCCGATCGAATTGCCGACGATAGTCGTCTTCGCCGACGAAGAATAGATGCCAACGTCAGCAGGCTCCGAAATCGAATTCCCAGTCACCGCAACGTCGCCGCCGGAAACGGTTATTCCGCGTCCGCCGGCGTACTCGACAGTGTTCCCCTTCACCGTGGCGCCGGTGGAGTTTTCAAGAGAAATTCCGTGGCCCGTCGCATTCCGAACCACGTTGCCTGACACCGTCAGCCCTGACGTGCCGTTGTCGGCAAACCCGCTGCCGCAGTCATCTATGGTGTTTCCGTCGACCATCACGCCGGAGGAACCTGACGACACACTGACTCCGGCGGCGGACGCATCCGAAATCGCGCATCCGCGCACGGAAGCGGACGAAACCCCGATCAGTCTCACGCCGCAGCTGCCCGGAGACGATATTTCATTCTCCGACGCGACAAGGCCAGCCCCGTTTTCCGCGCAGATGCCAAAGACATTGGGCGAGACGATTCTGCATCCAACGACCGTCGCATCGCCGCCCGAGACCGTCACGCCGCGCTCGCCGGCGTTTTCGACGATGCTTCCGCTGACGACAAGCGAGGACGAGTTCCTGGCGTTTATGCCATGCTGCGTCGGTTCGTCTATCGAGTTTTCCGAGAGTGCCACGCCACCTGAATTGACGACGTCGAACCCGATCTTGCAGCCCGAGACGCCGTTGGCGCGGAACGAGGATCCGCTGGCGGCGAAGAGATAGTAGCCCGACTCCACGGCCGAAAAGACTTCGTTGCTGACCGCCGTCACCGTCGCCGAAAGCGCATTTATGCCGTTCTTTCCAGGCCTGGTTATGATATTGGCGAGCACCGACGCCTCGCCGCCGTTCACGACGATGCCGGACGAACTGCAATCCTCGAGGGCGTTGTCCCGCACTTCGACGTCATAGCATTCCATCACGGTTATGCCCTGCGAATCGGCGTCCGTTACGTCGGATATGAAGTTTCCGAAGACAACTCCGTCAGTGCACGACTTCACGAACACGCCGCAGGCCGGGCAATCGGACACGTCATTGCAGGAAATCTCCAGCCCTTCCGCGTTCTGGACGATTATGGCGACGGTGCCGGCGGATTCGACATTGTTCAGCAAGACTTCGATGTCGCGTCCGCCGAAGAGATTTACCCCCTCCTCGCCCGGTGCCGACACATCGTTCTCGCTGACGGAAAGCCCCGCGCACTGGTCGGCCCTGACGCCGCACTGCGTGCAGTTGAGGAACTTGTTCGCCGTAATCGAGGCGGACCCGCCGTCAAGATATACGCCATGCAGTCCCACGCCGTCGACTTCATTGCCGTCGATTGCGGCGGAGGAGTCCACTGCGAAGAATCCATGCCGCGCACACGACGCAATTTCGTTGCGCTCCGCCGCAAAGCTTGCGTCGCGGCTCCAGACCATCCCCGCGCAGTCCGTGGCCGAACTCGCCCGCACGACGCAGTTCGTGAAACCGTGCGCATGCACGGCATAGGACACAAGCCCCGAAAACGAGCACGAGTCCACGACAAACCCGTCCTGGCGGACCCCTTCGATGGAATGGTGGTTGCCGGCGCCGGCGAAGACGCCGCGGAACACGCAGTCGGCGACCGTCACGTTTTCGCACGGAGTGTCGTCGATGGGATAGGTCGTCGCCTCGCCTTCCTCGTTTGCAACGTCGAGATGGATGGCCTCGATGGAATGGAACCTGTTCGTGTCGCCGACGTCGTAATACATCCAGAACTCGCTGGACGTCCCGGTAAAGCGCAGCGCGTCCTCGAAGACGCATTTCTCGACGACAACGTCCTTCGACGCGCTGAAGTTGACGATATGCTCGGTGAAGTGCCGGAACGTAACGTTACGCACCTTTATGTCCTCGCCATGCAGAAGGGCAAACGCACCCGTCACCGACTCGGTGTCCATGCCGCCGTCCCAGACGCCGCCTGTTATCTCGACGCCCTTGACCTGGGAATGCCCCCCGTGCGGGCATGTCGCGTCCCTCGTGCATTCCGACCCGTCGGCGTTGAGATGCCTGCCGTGCAGCATCACCTTGCTCGCCGAGCCGACGGTGCGCTTTATCGTCGCTCCGTCGGCAAGCGTCAGCTTGGTGTTCGAGTAGATGCCGAGCGGCAGGCCGACGACATACGTCCCCGCCGGGACGAACACCTCCGTCGGTCCGGACGCGCCCTTCGCCATGTTAAGGGCGTTCTGGATTGCATACGAGTCATCCTCGGCGTCCGACCCGTCTGCGCCGAACCTGGCGTCGGTCACGGTGTACGTGGCGGCGCATGCCGCATGGCAGGCGGCTGCGGCAAGAACTGCCAGGCATTTCCTCATAACGACCTCCTTACTCGCGTCAATCGATGCGCAATACCTTGATTTTGTGGTCTGGACCGAATTTCTTCAGCAAGATGCAGCTGCGATGCTGCCCGTCCTGTATGATGTTCCGCGGGCCGAACACGACCGGCATTGACTTGGGGTCGTATTCCGCCATGCTTTCGCAGAGTCTTTCGAAACGCTCGGGGGACATCTCGAACCCCGTGACGGCCTTGTTCTGCAGGCAATACGATTCGTACGCCTCCTTGTCGCCGCAAAGATACCTGTACGGAGGGCACTGCTCCAGCGGATAGAGCCTTCCGTCGTACCAGTAGCGGGTCAGGTCCCCGAGCCTTGTCTCTACAATCCTGTACTTGGTCACCGGGCGCATTTCCAGAACACGGTAGAAGAAGTCGTAGTCTAGCGTGAAACGATCGTCGTCCAGGAGCCGCATGGCGCTTCTTGCGGCAAGCACCGCGCATTCGCCGCGATACTCCGGATGCGGCACAGGCACCCCTTTCATGGCTCCGTTGGCGGCAAAGCACATCCACCTCTCCACCGCATGCGCGAGGGAGAACTCCCCCGCCTTTGCGGATGCGAAATCGTCTATCGACAGATTCAGCGCCTTCAGAGGCTTAAGCGCCTCGGCGCGAATCGCAAAGCACGTGCCCGCGACGAATCTGTAGTTCTCGTGAAACGCAAGGCCGTGCTCCTCGCAGAAACGCCGCATGAAGAACACCTTGTGCCTTGGATCGGAAACTATGAGGTTTTCCGCGGCGGCAAGACGCATGCCGCCGTTCATGAGTGCGTCTATGCACTCGTGGACCGCCATGCCGCCAAGCACGCCCTCGAACAGGTTGAAGAACCAGTCCGTCTTCTTGAAAAGCTGGTCGTAGATGTATATGCGCGGACGGCGGACGCCCTTGGACTGCAGCTTGAACACGATGTCGTAGTCGTCGAGGTCCACTTCGCGCAGCGTCTGGACGAAGGGCCCTATGTCGAACCCCCTGTTGGGCGTAAAGGATATCTTCGCGGAAGGCGCGAAGGCGCGAATGGCGGAAAGCGTTTCGTCGGAAATCCGGTCTTCCACGCATGTTATGCGGAAATCGACGTTGTAGGGCTTAAGGTTGTCCAGGTACCTGGATATGAGCCCCCAGGCGTCTTCGTAGAAAAGGTGCAGGCACACGAGTATCCGCGCCTTGCCGTTGCGCGATATCTCGGCGGAATGCAGGGCAAGGCCGTCCGCCTTCTCCTTGAGGAACCTGGCCTCCCTCTCCTTCGTCATCACGTATGCGGACTTCTCGGCCCTGTGCACGGACATCAGCCGCGCCGCAGGGGAAAACGGATGCTGCTTCACGAGCAAGTCGTCGCATGCGAGGGTGAACTCCTTCTGGAGCTGGGCAAGGGACTTTGCGCAGTCCTCCGCCGTGTGCGTCTTGAACATATAGGAGTCGTGCATCCTCCAGCGCGTCAGGACCTTGTCGACGAAATATATGGGGCGGCTGAAGCAGACTTGCCGCCAGAGCCACCAGTCGAGCGCCGCCGGACGCGCGACGGGGTTCCAGTCGACGCCGTCCAGGATGCTGCGCTTCAGCGCCACTGCCGAAAAAGTGAGGATGTAGTTGAGCGATCTCATCAACGCCGGCTTTATGCGGTTCCTGGCGTGGCGCAGCTCCTTGTAGCGCAGCGCCTTGATTGCATTGAACCGCGCCACCCGCACCGGATCGCCGAATATCTCGACGTCGTTCACGACGACCTCCGCCGCGCCATAGCGGCGTATGAAGCGAGAAAGCTCTTCGAGATGGTCCTTGGTCCAGATGTCGTCGGACTCGCAAAACGCGACATACTCTCCGCGGCTGTTCTCGACGCCAAGGCGGACTGTGGCGGGAAGGCCCATGTTCCTCCCGCCGGGGTGCGTCAAAAGCCGCATTTCGACTCCGGAATCCCCGTGTTCGGCGATAAACCGGCTGATGTTCTCGCGGCTGGCGTCCGTAGAACCGTCGTCCACGACTATCACTTCGAAATTGCGGTAGGTCTGGTCCGCCAGACCCTTTAGCGTCTCCAGCACAAGATTCTCGTAATTGTAGCTGGCCACGACAACGCTGAAGAAAGGCGGCGACTTCCTGCAGAATGCGGCCAGTCGATCCCTGACCGACGGCGTCCCGCCGAGGAATGGCCCCGGCGAGCAGGTGTCGCGCCCTTCCCAGCGCCCGCGCACAAGGAAGTGCGTGAGCGGATTCATGCCCGATATGAGCACGTCCGTGTACCGCGACAAATAGCCCCCTACGTTGAAATACTCGCTTGGATCCCTGTACTCCTTCCAGCCTGTCTGGAAAAAGTGCTCAAGGGGGTCGATGGCGGAAAAATCAACGTCCGCATTGTGCGACACATACCACTTCCGGTCGAAGAACCCAAGCTCCTCCGCCATGTTGTGCAAATTGGACGACATGCGCTCGAGCTTTCTGCGCTGGCACCATCTAACGGCGCCATAGGGCATAACCAACGCCAGACCTCGCAGAACTCGCCGCAGCAAACCGGGCCTTTGCAAGTTGTCAAGACGCTCTACGATACCATACCGCCGACGAACATACTCCACCTCAATGAAATATGGGAACAATTGCTTGACAACGCCTCTTATCTTCTTTACGGTAGTCAAAGTCATATATGATCTCTGCGTGGTATCATGTTATCATTGGAGCCTTTACTTCAGCATTATACCAAATATCGTCATGAATGCGCAAGTACGCCGGCAGTCTCGGCTGCTCCGGATTTGCCGCTGATTCTCCGCGCCAACTGCCGAACGGCTCGCGCCGGCCACGTAAGAAACCTGCCGACCTTGAACGACACGCTTCGCCTGACAGCCTCGTTTTCAAGCGCCAAAGCGCCCAGTGCCGCCTTTTCCTCGTCCAACTTGCGACTGACCTCTTCAAACCTGGCGGACATGGCGTTCTTGTCGTCCAGCGCACTTTTGCACGCGCTCTCGGCATTCATCCTCATTTCCCTTTCCCTGGCAAGCTCGCCGCCAAGCCGGACCTCCGTCGCCGAGACCTTCGCCGCGTTGTCCTGCGCCTTGCCGCGCCAGTCGTCGCGCTCCGCGCCGAGCCTGTCCATCTGCGCAGACCTCCTCCTGTGCAAATCGGCAAGAGCCCTCCTCAACATGCCGAGATACACCGCAAAGGCACTGTCCGGCGCAGACGCGCCGCTTCGCGGCCGCGTCCCAGAAAAGGCGTCTGCCAAACGCCGCGCAAATTCCTCCGGCGTGACCTGCGGCACCGAGGATCGCGCCAGTTTCCGCAGCTCCGGCATGTCGGGCGACGCAAGCACATCGCAAAGCGCGGCGGCCGCGGCCATGATGTCGCGAGGGGGGACTTGCACGACGGCCCTGTTGCCGCGGTACAGCGTCAGCGCCTCCTGCGCATAGCTCACGACAGGCACCCCATGCGCGAGCGCCTCCTGAACGGCCAATCCATACCCCTCGAAGTCGGACGTCACAAGCATCGCCGACGCCTTTGCGAGACATGCCGACGGATCGTCCGTCACTCCATGAATCTCAACCGCGTCTCCGACGCCTTCCCTCTCCACGATCTCCTCAAGTCCCTTGATCGCATTCGGAGTCCCCGCGCACACCATCGCAAGACGAAGGCCAGGATGATTTTGGCGGGCCCGCGCGAACACCCGGACAGCCTCTCCCGGATGCTTCTCGCCGCTGAGGCGTCCCATCCACAGGACAAGGTCGGGGTCTTTGGCGCCGAAATCTGCGCGCAACCCGCCCGCCGCGCACTTGGTCAACGGGTTGCCCACGTCAATTGCATTGGCGCCCATCGCCGCCAGAACCATGGCATCCATGTCGTTCAGCACAAATACACCGTCGCACAGCCTCAGGCGCGCAGGCTCGTTGAGATAGCTTGCAAGCGACGGAGCCGTCCACAGCGTCGCAGTGCTCACGCTGTGGTAGTGAAGCCAAAACGGAATGCGGCATACCATGCGGCAGGCGACCAAATCGAACACCGACCTAGGCTCCAGGCCCTGGTGGCTGTGGAAAACGTCGACGGGATGGTCCTTGAGCGCGGCGACAAGCCCGGCGAAGCGCTCTTCCGCCGAGGCGCGCGCTCGTCCCATCAGGGGCGGCAACCGCACGATCTCGACGCCGTCAGGGACGCGAAACTCGACGGGGGCGCCGTCGTCATCCGCGAACAGGACGACTTCGACTCCCGATTTCCGCAACCCCTCCACCTCCGCCTCTATGACGCGCATCACGCCGCTCATCGCAAGGTGGAAGTAGAATATGCCGACCCTCCGTATCGTCTTCGGCGGGTCGATCGGCTCTATTGCGTCAAGCAGATCAAGATGATCCGCAAGGTTCACCGGCGAATCCCTGTAAAGCCGCACCAGAAAATCCGCAATCCGGCCATATGACAGCTTCTTGCACAAGAGGGCGAAAGCCTTCTTCCTGTCCTCGGGCCTTGCGATACGACCAGACGCAGCCGTCAGGAAAGTCGATCTGAACATCTGCTCGCCAATGGCGGCGACAGCCCGCCTCTGCGGCGAATCAGGCGCGGCATGCGCCGTATAACGCATCAGTTCGTCAAATGTATCAAACTTTCCAAGCAGACGGGAGAATTCGGCAAGCCCCATTTCCCGCTTTGTCGACACGCCAACGCCATATCTGTAGTGATAAAGTCGGCGAGGCATCACCGCAAGCGCGTTGGCATGTGCAATTATGTGAAACACTGCATAGACGTCGGTTTCATTTATGGAATATGCCTTTATCTGCTCGGCAAACGCAACCTTGCAGACGGAGGCGCGGATCATCCTGCCTATAAGATTCCACGGAAGGGCTCTTTTCTTGTAGATTTCCTCCAGCAGCTGCACACCTTCCACGCGCACCGGCTTGCAGTTGAAATACGCTTCCGACGCATTCTTCTGCGCCATGGGCCTTGACGACGTTTCATGAAGGACAAAGCCGCACTGGACAATGTCCGCGTTCTCGACATCCGCAAAAGCCGCGAACCTCTCGCATGCGTCGAGCTCCAGCCAGTCGTCGGGGTCGAGGAAGAGACACCATTCGCCCGTGGCGGCGGCGACCGCCTCCTGCCGCGCGACGACAGTGCCGGAGTTCGGCAGGGAAACCACCTTTATGCGCGTGTCCTTTGCGGCATACTCCCGAAGAATCGCGGCACTGCCGTCCGTGGAGCCATCGTCCACGCACACCGCCTCGATGTCGCGCATCGTCTGGTTCACGACCGAGTCAAGGCACTGCCGAAGGTACGCTTCGACATTGTAGACCGGGATGATGATGGAAACCCTTGGCATGCTTGTGAAGTCTCCCCGTGTTACTTCACCGTCACCGCCCAGCGCACTGCGGGCTTCTTGCATGTCGCCGTGCCGTAGCCGACGCCGTCGGCAACCACTCCGCTCACCTTGACGGTGTATTTCTTGAGTTTGGTCTTCTTGCCCGAGCCCTGAAGCTCATACACCTTGAACGAGCCCTTGAACGTCCCCTTCTTCGGCGTGTAGGTGAGCTTCATGCCCGAAAGGTTTGTCTTGCCCTTCGACGTGTCGACAATAAGTCCCTTGCCGGACTCCGCATCGTAGATTTCCGGCAGTTCAGCGCCCTTCTTCGGCTTGGCCCACTTGACGCCCGCGGCCTTCTTGAACGCCCACTTGCCCTTGTTGACGTCCGCCACCTCGGGAGCCGGCAGGAGATCCGCAAGCACATTGCCGGGGAACGCCGACATGTCGTCCGCTTCGACGGACACTGCAGCGCTCGCTCCGCCCCAGGCCACGCCCACGGACGCGGACTGCACGTGCCAGTCACCGAGCGACCCGGCGAACGTCGTGCCGCCGATGGCGACGTGCATCGTCCCGCGGCCCTTGACCTCGAGCGAGACGGTCACGGGAGACTTGCCGTCGATGCCGGAGACTGTCACGGCCTTGATCGTGATCTTCTTGCCGTCGAGCAGCGTCACCGAGCCGCCAATCTTGCTCGTCCCCTTCTTGGCGTTCACCTTGCCGAGCTTGAGCTCCACGATGGCGACGACGTCGCAGCCGTCGTACACCGCGCCATGCAACGTCACCGCCTTAGGCGCTTCGTAGGCGGCGGTGATGTCGTCCATCTCCAGCTTCTCGTAGCAGGGGGCTACAGGCTTGCCCTCGCCTTCGCCACCCTCGCCTTCGCCGCCAGAGCCGCCGCCCTCGCCTTCGCCGCCGGAGCCGCCGCCTTCGCCTTCGCCGCCGGAGCCGCCGCCGTTTTCAGTCCAGTGCGCGTAGAGCGTCATGTCCTCCGTCACGACGAACGTCGCGTCGACCTTCGTTCCTCCGGTCGCCGCCGTGTACCAGCCGTCGAGCGTCCAGCCAGTGCGCGTCGCCGTCGGGAGCTCCCCGATCGCCGAACCGCCCGGCACCGTGCGCGCCGATTCCGACACGTCGACGTCGTCGCTGCAGTTCTCGTCGAACACCACCATGCAAGTCGTCGGCGCAGGCGGCGTCGGCGCGCCGTAGTACTCGATCGTGCAACCGGCCGGCACGGTGAACTTGTCCTTGAGCGCCCACGGTGCCGTGACCGTGAGGCCAGAGCATCCGTCAAACGCGTTGGCGCCGACCGTCGTCACGGACTCGGGAATGGTGATCTCGGTCATCGACGAGCAGCCAGAGAAGGCAAGGTCGGGAAGCGCCGTCAGGCCCTCCGACAGCGTCACGTCCGTCAGAGACAAGCAGCCTTTGAACGCGCCCTTGCCGAGAATCGTCACGCTTGCCGGCAACTCCACCGCCTCCAGATCGGCGCAGTCGAGGAACGCATAGTCGCCGATTTCCTCCACGCCATCCCCGATCGTCACGCTTGTCAAGGCCACACAGTCATCGAAAGCCGACTCGCCGATGCTCTTTACGCTGCCGGGAATCTCGATGTCCTCGAGGCTGGTGCATCCATTGAACGCATATTCCCCGATAACCTCCACGCCGTCTCCGATCGTCAAGTTCGCAAGATCCGTGCACCCGTCGAACGCATAGTCGCCGATGGCCGTCACGCCATTCGGAATCGTCATGGCCGCCAGAGACATGCAGTCGCTGAACGCACCATCTCCGATGGCCTTTACGCCGGACGGTATCGTCACGCCCGTCAAATAGCCGCATCCCTCGAACGCGTAATCCCCGATGCCGGTCACAGGGCAGCCGCCGAGCGTCGCGGGAATGACCAGATCGCCAGCCGTGTCCTGCGGAATCGCTTGGCCGCCATCGCCGTCGCCAAGCACCGCCTTGCCGTCGACGACGGTGTAGACCCAGATGAGACCGTCCACGATGTCGATGTCGAGGAATTCGATATCGTCCGGATAGGCCGGGCAACCGCTGAAGATGCCGCCAAGCGCCGGATCGTCCTTGAACGCTCCGGGCAGGATCGCATACGACAGGCTGGTGCAATTCGCAAACGCGCCGTCGCCGATGGCCGTCACGCCGGACGGAACCGCCACGCCTGTCAGTCCCGGGATGTCGTGGAATGCACTTTCTCCGATGCCCGTCACCGGATAGCCGCCGAGCGTCACGGGAATGACAATGTCGCCGTCGGTCGTCGGTAGAACCGCAAGGTCATCCGCGCCGCCGCCAAGCGTCGCCTTGCCGCCGCTCACGATGTAGATCCACACGACGCCGTCCACAACCTCCACCTTCACGTCGCGGTACTCGACTGCGGTCGGGCTCGAATCGAAAATGCCGGCGATGGCCGGATTTCCCTCAAAGGACTTCGGCAGGACGGCATTGAGCAGGATTGCGCAGTCTGCGAACGCGCCGTCGCCGATGGCCGTCACGCTGTCGGGCACCGTCACGCTCGCCAGCACGTCGCAGCCGTTGAACGCCCTTTCCCCAAGCATCGTCACGCCGGAGGGGATCACAACGCTCTCAAGGCTGTCGCAGCCGTTGAACGTATCGCCCTCAATGGTCGTCACGCCGGAAGGAATCGCCACGCTGGTGATCCCGGAGTAGGCGAACGCACTATCGCCGAGGCTCGTCAGCGAATCGGGGAGAGCCACCTCCGCAAGACCGTCGCAAGCGTCAAATGCGTAATCCTCAATGGCCTTCACGCCATCGGGAATCGTCACGCTGGAGAGCCCCGAAAGACAGTAGAACGCGCCGTCGCCGATGGTCTCCACGCCGTCGGGAATCGTCACGTCCCCGATCACGCCCTTGACGAGCTTCTTTCCGTCCTTGGAAAGCAGCAGCCCGTCGACAGACTTGTAGACGGCGTTCCCCTCCGCGACGACGAACTCCTGCAGCACACCGCATCCGTCGAACGCCCAAGGATTTATGTCCGTCGCAGTGGCCGATATCGTCACGACCTCAAGATCGTAGCAGTCGAGAAAAGCATTTTCCGCGATGGTCGTCACGCCCTCGGGAATCGTCACGCTCGTAAGGTATTCGCATTCGCTGAACGCTTCTTCCCCAATGGCCGTCACCGGATAGCCGCCAAGCGTCGCGGGGATGACCAGGTCGTCGGCCGTGTCCTTCGGAATCGCCGCAAAGCGCTCAATGCCGCTGCCGAGGACCGCCTTGTCGCCATCCACGGTGTAGATCCACTGAAGGCCGTCCACAACCGCCACCTTGACGTCGCTGAAGTAGATCTCGCCGTCTGCATGGGCCGGGCAGTTTTCGAATATCGAGGCAAGGGACGCGCTCCCGTCGTAGACCGCCGGCACGAGGGCATACAACAAGCTGGTGCAGTCCTTGAACGCGGCGTTGTCGATGGTCGCGCTGTCGGGGACGACCACGCTCTCAAGACCGGTGCAGCCTTCGAACGCAGACAATTTGATGGACGTTACGCCGGACGGGATCGCCACGCTCGTCAGACCGCTGCAACCATCGAACGCACCTATTCCGATGGTCGTCACCGGATAGCCGCCGAGCGTGGACGGGATGGTCACCGCGCCTTGGATATATTCAGGAGACAAGGCATAAAGCGTCGCCTCGCCGCCCGAAACGGTGTAATACCAGGGAATGCCGTCCACGACCTCCACCCCGTAGTTCGCGTAGGTGATGTCCGACGGGTAGGCCGGGGTCGAGTCGAAAATGTCGGCGAGATTCGGATCGCCGTTGAAGGAGGTGGGCAGGAGCGCGTAAGTCAGGTTTGCGCAGTATGCGAACGCGTAATCCCCGATTGTCGTCACGCTGGCAGGAACGATCACCTGCGTCAGCGCGTCGCACTTGTAGAACGCCCAATCCCCGATGTCCGTCATGCCGGACGGAATCACCACGCTCGCCAGCAAGTCGCAGCCGCTGAACGCCGCCTCCCCGATTTTCGTCACGCTGTCCGGTATCACCACGCTCGTGAGCCCGACGAGGCCGTCGAACGCATTGTCGCCGATGGTCTCCACGCCGTCGGGAATCACAACGTCCCCGCCGACGCCATGGACGAGCGTCTTGCCGTCCCTGGAAAGCAGCAGTCCGTCGACCGCCTTGTAGTCGGCGTTCTCCTCCGCGACGATGAACTCCTGCAGCGCGCCACAGTCGGCAAACGCCCTGGCGTCTATGGACGTCACGCCGGCGGGGATCGTCACGGTCTCAAGCAGGGCGCAGCCGTCGAATACGCGCGTCTCGACGTCCGTCACGCCGGCGGGGATCGTCACGCTCGTGAGGCATTCGCAATGCATGAACGCAGCATTAGCGATGGACGTGATGCTGTCGGGCAGCTCCAGGCTCGCCAGCTTTGAACAGCCGCTGAACGCATATTGCCCTATGGTCGTCACGCCGTCAGGAATCGTCACGCTCGTGAGTTCATAGCAATCCTTGAACGCATACTCGCCGATGCTCGTCACGCCGGACGGGATTGTCACGCTCGTGAGGTATTCGCAGGAATCGAACGCATACTTACCGATGGCCGTCACCGGACAGCCGCCGAGCGTCGCGGGAATGGCCAGCTCGCCGGCGGTGGACGGAGAAATCGCATAGTCGCCCGCGCCGCCGCCGACCGTCGCCTCGCCGCCGCTCACGGTGTAGCTCCAGCAGATGCCGTCCACGATCTCGACCTTGACGTCGCGGGCGGAAATGCCGGACGTCTTTCCAAAGATGCGCGTCTTTTCGGAATCGGAGCCGAAAGCCGTGGGCACGACCGCCCAGTCCAGGTCGTCGCAGTTGCTGAACGCATAGTCCTTGATTTCCGTCACGCTGTCCGGCACCGTCACGTAGTCAAGCACGGCGCAGCTTGAGAACGCGCTTTTCCCGATGCTCGTCACGCCGGACGGGATCGTCACGCGCTTCAGGGCGTTGCAGTCGTAGAACGCCTGCAGTCCGACTGTCGTCACGCTGGCGGGGATCGTCATGCTCTTAAGTCCGCAACCGGAGAATGCATAAGACTCGATGCTCGTCACGCCAGACGGGATCGTCACGCTCGTCAGCGCGTTGCAGTTATAGAACGCCGCCTTGCCAATTGCCGTCACCGGGCAGCCGCCGAGCGTCGCAGGGATGGCCAGCGCCTTGACGGCGGCATCCGGGAGAACCGCATAGTCATCCGCGCCACCGCCGACCGTCGCCTCGTCGCCGCTCACCATGTACGCCCAGGCGACGCCGTCCACGATCTCGACCTTGACGTCGCGGGCGTCAATGTCTGTCGTTTTTCCATATATTCTGACTTTCTCCCCATTTGAGTCGAACGCAGCAGGCACGACCACATGTTCCAGTGCGGGGCAGTTCGAGAACGCGCCGTCGCCGATTGACGTCACGCTGTCCGGCACCGTCACGTAGTTAAGCACGGCGCAGTTGGCGAACGCGCTTTGCCCGATGCTCGTCACGCCGGACGGAATCACCACGCGCGCAAGTCCAGCGCAATCGCTGAACGCATACTCCCCGATGCTCGTCACGCCGGCGGGAATCGTCACTTCCGTCAGGGAATTGCATCCGTTGAACGCCTGCGCTCCGATCTTCGTCACACTGTCCGGTATCGTCACCGCCGTCATGGAGCAGGCTTTGAAGGCTGAAGAACCTATCTCCTTCAGCGTCTTCCCGTCGATCTTTGACGGCACCTCGAGCACGCCGGCGGGATCTGGGCTGATGGCCGATTCGGTGTCAGATTTGAACAGGCGGACCGTGCCGTCGCCGTTCACGACGTAGCTCCAGGTGTAGGTGCCGTCGTTCCATTCAAGGGCCCACGCCGTACATGACAGCGCGAGCGCCATCGCCGCCGCGGCCAGCGCCTTGACGGCGCCGCCAATGTTTCTCAGCACATTTTTCATGGTTTGTTCCTCCTGCTTAGTAATATAGATTTATAGACCGATTGTTTTCACGATAGGGACGCGGCTACTTCACGGCAACTGCCCAGGTCGGCGCAGGCTTCTTGCATGTCGCCGTGCCGTAGCCGACGCCGTCGGCAACAACGCCGCTCGTATCGGAAGCAGTGATGGCCTGTGCGCCAAACGTCAGGCCCGCCGCCAAAATCCCCGCAAAGACTTTCTCGCACATACCCCTCCCTCATTTTATTTCCGACGATATTATAACATAAGTTCAGCCATTTATACAACAGGGGATTGTGCTGGAATATCCCCACCTCTGGGAAACGCTACCGAGCCCTCGGAGGGCCTTGCGCGTTTTTGCGGGCTTCGGAG
>CAMOCC010000045.1 GCA_946610035.1 uncultured Verrucomicrobiota bacterium | reverse complement strand
CCGCGACAACCACCTTGGCAAGGTGGCACTCTACCAACTGAGTTATCCTCGCATCACGAAAACGAGACATAGTATATCATATTTGCCCCTGGTCTGACAAGGGGGTATTTAAACTTTTTTTCAGAAGAGTCAAAAGCGTCTTTTTCTCCTTCTCCGAAAATGCCGCGATGCGCGCCTTCCACTCCTTCTTGAACGCCTTGATCGAGTCGTCCATCTCCGCCAGGAAGTGCGCCTTGAGCGCCTTGCGGGCGGCTGCGATGTACGAGCGGACTTCCGGGTTGAGCTCGTCCATCACGAGCGCGTTCTCCGCCGCCAGGGCGGGGAAGCGGGGAGAGACCAGGTACGCAGTGAAGGGTTCGCCGCCCGAGCGGACGCCTGCGGCCTGCTCGTGCAGCTGGAAGCCGTCCGGTCCCGCAAAGACCAGGTGCCCCGCACCGGCGAACTTGCACTTCCACTCGATCACCTCAAGCCGCGCCTCCGCCCCGTTCTCGGTGTGAAGCCTGTAGCCGGTGCTCCTGCGCTGGACGATGACGGGCGTAACGGGCAGTCCGTTGAAGTATATCCTCACATCGGGATAGCTCTTCAGATACAGCGCGAACTTCGCCGCGAGCGCCTGGACGGTCGCCGCCGCATTGAGAAGGGAGTCGCAGTTGACGGAGGCGTTGGAAATGTAGACCTCAGTACCCGTTCCGGGGCCCGGTTGCGGCGCGGAATCGAGGTTGAAGACTCCCGGGCTTTCAATGTCGCCCGTGATTACATACGACAGCAAGTCCCCGCCCATGCGTATTGTCGTGCGCCACTCGACGTGCGTACCGAGTGCGAACGCCTTGAAGCGTCCGCGCCCATGGCGTCCGTGCAGCCGTCTGTGCGAGTTGGCGGTCGCACCTCCGTCGCGCTTCCAGCTGCCGCCGAGGGAGCCGAAGGTCGAATCCGCCTTCAATACGTCCACTCCCGTGCCGTCGTCCGAAATCCTGAGCGCCACGACCGCGCCAAGGGCGTTTGTGATCAGGTCGACCCTGACCTCGCGCGCATCGGCGTCCAATGCGTTCCATATCAACTCCTCAAGCGCCGAGACGGGCGTCGCCTTGGCGAGTGACGCGATGTGATCGGCCTGGGCCTGTACGTAGATCTGCTTGCTCATGGTGATTGGTGGTTGGTGGCTGGTGGCTGATGGCGGGCGGGGTTAGAGGTCGATGTCGCCGTCGGGTTTGACGGGGACGGGGGCGGTGCCGGAGGAGGTCACCTTCTCGATGCGCAATCGGATCGCCTCCAGGTCGGCGCGGCACTTCTCGACGAGCTTGCGCCCCTCTTCGAACGCAGCTATTGATTCGTCAAGGGAGAGCCCGCCTGACTCCATCTTGCGGACGAGTTCTTCGAGGTTTTTGAGGTTGTCTTCGAATGTCATGGCGATTGGTGGTTGGTAGTTGGTGGCTGGTGGGTGGCGATTAGAAGAAGGTCATCTGGCCGGGGAGTTCCGAGAGGCGCTTGCGGGGACGGCGGATGATCTTCTGGGGCGCGTTTACGTCCAGCTCGTTCGCCTCCAGGTTCTTGAGTATCTGCGAGGCGCGGTCCACAACCTCCTTCGGCAGGCCCGCCATCGCGCCTACGTGGATGCCGAAGCTCTTCTCGGCGACGCCGGGGACGATTCGACGGAGAAACACGACGCGCCCGCCCTCCTCCTTCACGCGGACGGTGAAGTTCTTCACCCCCTTGTGGTTGTCCGCAAGGTCCGTAAGCTCGTGGTAGTGTGTCGCGAAGAGCGTCTTCGCCTTTGCCTTCGGATTGACATTGAGGTACTCGGCCACGGACCATGCGATCGAAATGCCGTCGAAGGTGGAGGTCCCCCTTCCGATTTCGTCGAGGACGATAAGCGACTTCGGCGTTGCGTTGTTGAGGATGTTGGCCGTCTCCTGCATCTCGACGAGGAAGGTTGAGCGTCCGCGCGCCAGGTCGTCGCCCGCGCCGATGCGTGTGAAGACGCGGTCGAGGACGCCTAGGTGCATCGATGCGGCGGGCACCCAGCATCCGGCCTGCGCCATCACCGCAAGCGTCGCCACCTGCCTGATGTACGTCGACTTGCCGGCCATGTTGGGCCCCGTGATGAGCGCAATCTGATCCGTAGTCGTATTGAGGAAGGTCGAATTTGGGACGAACGGCTCCGCATCCGGGAGCTGTTCGATTATCGGATGACGCCCGTCGGCGATCTCCAGGATGTCCGAGTCGTCCACCGTCGGCCGCACGTATCCGGCGGCGAGCGAGCGGTCGGCAAAAGAGAGAATCGCGTCCAGTTCGCCGAGGGCAAGGGCCGTCCCCTGAATCTCCACCGTCTTTTCGGCGATCTTGGCGACGAGCTCGCGGAAGAGCCTCTGCTCGAGCGCGATTGCCCGCTCCTGCGCGCCAAGGACCTTGCGTTCGTACTCCTTCAGCTCCGGCGTGGTGTAGCGCTCGCCCGTGGTGAGGGTCTGCCGGCGCTCGTAGTCGGAAGGCGCCTTGTCGATGAAGCTCTTCGGGATTTCGATTACGAAGCCGAATGTCGACACGTGTTTCACCTTGAGCTTCGATATGCCCGTGCGCTCCTGCTCGCGAGCCTGGAATTCGGCAAGCCAGCGGTGCCCCTCCGTTGCGATGGTCCTGAGCTCGTCCAGTTCCGCATTGTAGCCGGACGCCATGAAGCCGCCGTCCGCAAGCATCACCGGCGGCTCGTCGGCGATGGCGCGGTCGATCAAATCGACGAGCTCGGGCTGGGGCCTGAGGGGGAAGTCAAGGGTTGAGAGTGAAGAGTGAAGAGCTGGATCGACCCTAACCGACCCTAACACCCCCAGGATGTCGGGAATGGGGCGGAGGGAGGTGGAGAGCGACTTGAGGTCGCGCGGGTTGGCGCGGAGGGAGTCGACGCGCTGGACGAGGCGTTCTAGGTCGCGCACTCCCGTGAGGAGCGAGCGGAGAGCCGAGAGGGACACGCGGTCCGCGACGAACGCGCCGACCGCGTCCAGCCGCGCATTGACGTCCGCCGCGCGAGCGAGCGGGCGGGCGATCCAGTTGCGGAGGGTGCGCGCGCCCATCGGCGTCTTGGTCGCATCGAGTACGCCGAGGAGGGAAGCCTCCTTCGGGACCTCGCCCCCCGGAAGGAGCTGGAGGTGGCGGACGGTCCCCGCGTCGAGGGCGAGGGCGTCGTCCGAGCGGCGGATGGCGAGTTTTCGGACGTGCCCCAGGCTGTGTCGGAGCGTCGAGCCGACGTAGTGGAGGAGCGCGCCCGCGGCGCATACGAGGTCCGTCCTGCCTGTGAGGCCGAAGCCGTCCAGGGCGAGGACCTTGAAGTGGCGCGTCAGCGTGTCGAACGCGGCGTCCGGCGAGAAGGTCCAGCCGTTCTCGTCGGTGCGCCTGAGGATTTCGGCTGGGTTGTAGCGCTCCAGCGCCTCGTCGAGCTTCTCCTGCGAGGGGAACTCCTCGACGACGAACTCGCCCGTAGCGAGGTCGAGCATTGCAAGGCCGAGCCCGGAGACGGCGGCGGCCCAGTTGTTCACCGTCTCGTCGAGGAGGCCGTCCTCGGTCACGGTGCCCGGGGTGACGATGCGGGTTATCTCCCGCCGGACCAGGCCCTTGGCGAGCTTCGGGTCCTCGACCTGGTCCACGAGCGCGGCCGTCCTCCCCGCGCGGATGAGCTTCGCGAGGTAGGCGTTGAGGGCGTGGTGCGGGACGCCGCACATGGGCTGTGAGCCGCGATGAGTGAGCGTTGCGCCGAGTATCGGGGCGGCCTTAACCGCGTCCTCGCCGAACATCTCGTAGAAGTCGCCGAGGCGGAACATGAGGATTGCGCCCTCCGGGACCTCGCGTTTGAGCGCGAGGTACTGCCGCTGCATGGGTGTGAGTTCCTCGGCCATTCTACTCCAGTTTCGATTTCTGACGCGGATCGAAGGCGTCCCTGAGGCCCTCGCCGACGAGGACGGTGAGGAGCATGACTATGAAAAGCGCCGCGGACGGGAAGACGATGAGCCACCAGGCGGACGGGTTGTGCATCGCCTGGTTGAGGAGTTCGCCGCAGGACGGGGTCATCGGGGGGAGCCCGAAGCCGAGGAAGTCGAGCGCGGCGAGCGAGGCGATGGAGCCCATGAGGAGGAACGGGAAGAGTGTGATGAGCGGGGTGAGGGCGTTCGGGAGGATGTGTCCGAAGATGATCCGCGAAGCCGAGAAGCCCTGGCACTTCGCGGCTTCGACGAAGGTGCGCATCCTGAGCCGGAGGAACTCCGCGCGCATGTAGTAGGACACGCCGATCCAGTTGAAGATCGCGTAGCAGACGAGGAGCACGCCGAAGCTCTGGCCCACGGTCTGTCCGATGAAGATCATGACGTACATGAACGGGATTGCGCTCCATATCTCGGTGAAGCGCTGGCATGTTATGTCGACGACGCCGCCGAAGTAGCCCTCGATGGAGCCGATGACGAGGCCGACGAACATGCCGGAGACGGCGAGGGCGAGCCCGAAGAGGAGCCCTATGCGCATTCCGTGGACGACTAGGGTGTACACGTCGCGGCCGCCCTCGTCGAGTCCGAAGGGATGCGCCCTGCAGGGCGCGAACGGGAAGCTGACGTGGGCGAAGACGGCGTCCTTGTTGTCGCGCGCGGCGGGCGGGGCCTTGGGCTCCATGTAGACGCGCGTGCAGCCGTCCCCCGCCCTTTCGGTTACGGTGTAGTCCTTGAAGTTCGCGGACCACGCGGCGCGGTCGGCCGAGAGGACCTCCCTGCGGACCTCCTCTGGGCCCTCGAAGTCGAAGACGCGCCCTGCCTGGTCGACGCTGAACCTGGCGGTCTTCACGTCGTAGAGCGTGGAGACGACGGGCTTGCGGTACTGTTCGAGGGATGCGGGGTCGGCGACCTCCTTGGGGCCGACGGGGCACACGACGTCCGCCAGCATGCAGAAGACGAAGATGCCCCCGAGCGCGATGAGGGAGTACCAGGCGCGCTTGATGCGCTTGAAGGCGCGGAAACGTTTTCTTGTAAGCGGCGAGAAGTTGAACATGGCGTTATTTCTTTGAGAAGTCGATTCTTGGGTCGATGACCATGTAGAGGACGTCGGATATTATGTTGCCGACGAGCTGTATGCTCGCCGTGAGCGCCAGGAGCGCGAGGAAGACGGCGTAGTCGCGTCCGATGAGGGCGTTCCACGAGAGGAGCCCCATGCCGGGGATCTCGAATATGGACTCGATGATGATGCTGCCGGCGAAGAGGAGTCCGATGATGCCGCCGAGTCCGGTCGCGATCGGGATGAGGGCGTTGCGGAAGGCGTGGCACCATATCGCGCGGCGGCGCGTCGCGCCCTTCGCTATGACGGTTCGCACATAGTCCGCGCTGATCTGGTCGAGGAGCGAGTTCTTCATGAGGAGCGTGAGCATCGCGAAGGAGCCGGCGACGTAGCAGGCGATTGGGAGCACCATGTGCCAGGCGCGGTCCTTGAACCACACCCAGAACGACGGGTCGGAATCGAAGTCGCTGGAGAGTCCGCCGAGCGGGAACAAGTCCCACGCGCCGTCCAGCGTCCCGCAGAGGAGCATCTTCAGCCCCATCGCGAGGGCGAAGCTCGGTATCGCGTATGCGACGAACACGACGATGCTGGACCCGGCGTCGAACGCCTGCCGGTGCTTGAGCGCCTTCGCTATCCCGAGCGGTATGCAGATGAGGTATGTCAGGATGAACGAGGCGAGGCCGAACCAGACGGACACCGGGATGCGGCTTCTTATGAGCTGCCACGCCGTCTTGTTGGGATACTCGTAGGAGGGGAGCTTCATCCCCATCCTGTTGACGACAAGCCAGTTCCAGTACTGTTCGTAGATGGGCTTGTCGAAGCCGTACTGGGCCTCCAGCTCCCTGCGGTACTCCTCCGTGACCCCGCCCGAGCCGCCGTCGGCGGCGGACGCCGCGGCTGCGGCCGAGGCCTCGCCCGAGCCGCCCATCCCGCGCATCGCCATGAGCCGCATCTCGACGGGCCCGCCCGGCAGGAAGCGCGTAAGGCTGAAGCATACGATCGTGATGCCGATGAACGTCGGTATCACCAGCAGAAGTCGTCTTACCAAGTATGAAAGTCTGTCCATAGGCGGTTCCCCCTCTCCATCCCGTCAGTTCCCTGCGGCGGCGCCTTCGTCCGCCTTCACCGCGTTCTTCGCAGCCCACCTCGCCTGGCGCGCGACCCCGAGGAGCAGCGCCGCGTCGTCGCGCGTGAAGACTCCGCGCGAGAAGACGCGATGGAAGCCCTGCATGAAGTGCTCGGCCTGGACCGGCTTCATGAAGCCGATCTCCTCCAGCATCGCCGCCCAGTTCTTCATGAGCTGCATCTTCTGCGCCTGCGGCGCGGGCGGCGCCTTCTCGTGCGGAGGGACGTACCGTCCCGTGGCCGTGAAGAACTCGTAGCACGTGATGAGGACCGCCTGCGAGAGGTTGATCGAGGTGTAGCCCTCGTCGACGGGGATCCTGACAAGATGCGTGCACTGGGCGATCTCCTCGTTGAGCAGCCCCTTGTCCTCGCGCCCGAATACGAGCGCCACGGGCCCCGTCGCGGCGAGCGACAGGATGTCCGCCGCGCAGTCGCGCGGCGCCTTGACGTGCTGGCGGTAGAGGCCCTCGCGCGCGGTCGTGCCGACGACGGCGACGCAGTCGGCGACGGCCTCCTCGAACGTCGCGAACTCCTCGCGCGCGTTCATGATGTCCGTCGCATGCACTGCGAGCCTCTCGCCCTCGTCCCACGAGTTCTGGAGGTTCGGGGCCGCGAGGCGGAGGTGTCGGATGCCCATGTTGGCCATCGCGCGGCAGCTCGAGCCGACGTTTCCGGTGTAGAGCGTCCCCACCAGCACTACGCGTATGTTGTCCAGCGGATTCACAGCGTCTGTCCTTTCGCGCCCGACCCTTCGGGGTAGAAGTCGCCCTCGAATACGAGCAGGTAGTCGTCGCGGGTCTCGTTTATGACGTATAGGCGGCTCATGATCCCGATGGTCCAGTAGCGCCACTTGCCGTCCTTCGTCTCGTACATCGTGCCCTTCGGACTGTTGTTCTGGCATATCCGGCAGGTGATCCAGTCGCTGCTCGGCTCGGGGAGCTTTATCTCGACTACGCGCTTGTCCCTGCCCTCGATCTCCACGCCGTTCGCGGGCGACACCATCTTGTAGGAGTAGGAGCGGGAGAGCTCGCCGTAGCGGACGAACAGGACGTTGCCCTCCTCGTCTATGAACGAGTCCTCCTGCGTGAGCCTGAAGACGGAGCACCCCGCGAGAAGGAGAACGAGTAATGTAAAATGGAGAATGGAGAACGGGAGGCGGGCGAGTCGGTTCTTCATGTCACACCTCCGCGAGCTTCTTCGCGACGAGGGGACCGACGATCTTCGGATCCGCCTTGCCCTTCGAGAGCTTCATGACCTGCCCGACGAAGAACCCGGCCGCGGCCTTCTTGCCGGCCTTGAAGTCGGCGACGGACTTCGGGTTCGCCGCGATCGCCTGGTCGACGAACGCCTCCAGGGCGGACGTGTCGCTGACGGCGCCCAGGCCCCGCTCCTTCACGATGGCCTCGGGGTCCCCGCCCTTCTCGAAGATCTCGGGGAGGAGTTCCTTGAGCGTCGGGCCGTTTATAGTCCCCGCCGCCGCGAGCTTCACCAGGGCGGCGAGCTCGGCCGGCTTCATCGCGCAATCGCCTATCGCCTTCCCGGACGAGTTCATGAGGGCCATCACGTCGCCCATGAAGAGGTTGCAGAGGAGCTTCGCAGTCTTCTTGTCGAGCCCCTTCGCGGCGGCCTCGAACCAGTCCGCGTTCGCCTTGTGCTGGGAGAGGACCTCGGCGTCGTACTCGGCAATGCCGTACGCCTCTATCATGCGCGCGCGGCGCGCCTCGGGCTTCTCGGGCAGCAGCGCGCGCCACTCGGCGATCCACTCCTCGGAGAGCTCAACGGGCACGAGGTCCGGCTCGGGGAAGTAGCGGTAGTCGTGGGCGTTCTCCTTCGAGCGCATGGAGGCGGTCTCCATCGCCTCGGGATCCCACCGGCGCGTCTCCTGGACGATCGGGATCGAGTGTGCCATGCACTCCCTCTGGCGGACGGCCTCGTACTCGAGCGCGGCGTGGATTCCGGAGAAGGAGTTCATGTTCTTGATCTCGACCTTCGTCCCCAGCTTCTTCTCGCCGACGGGGCGGATTGAGATGTTCACGTCGGAGCGCATGTTGCCCTCTTCGAGGTTGCAGTCCGAGACGCCGGTGTAGACGAGTATCTCCTTGAGGGCGGTGAGGTAGGCTATCGCGTCGTCGGCGGACTCCATGTCCGGCTCGGAGACGATCTCCATGAGCGGCGTCCCGCCGCGGTTGAAGTCGACGCCAGAGGTCGTCGCGTAGTGGTTGATCTTCGCCGCGTCCTCCTCGAGGTGGATGTGGTTGATGCGGATGAACTTCTTCGTGCCGTCCGCGCGCGTGATCTCCACGCCCCCGCCGATGCACAGGGGGTTCCCGTTCTCGGAGATCTGGTAGTCCTTCGCCATGTCGGGGTAGAAGTAGTTCTTCCGGTCGAAGGTCGCGTGGCGGTTCACTTCGCAGCCGAGCATCATTCCGCTCATGACCGTCAGCTTGACGGCCTCCTTGTTCATGACGGGGAGCGCCCCGGGGTAGCCGAGGCAGACGGGACATACGTTCGTGTTCGGCTCGCACCCCGTCTTCAGGAGGCACGAGCAGAACATCTTTGTGTGGGTCTTGAGCTGCACGTGGGTCTCAAGTCCGATAGTGTTCTCGAATTCCATAGGGGATATTATATCATATCCCCCGCCCCGATGGCTATCTCAAGTTTGGCTCACGTCTGGTGCTGCATGTCGCAGAGGCGGCGGTAGACGCCGTTCGCCGCGTAGAGCGAATCGTGGGTGCCGCGCTCGACGATCTCGCCGCTTTGCATGACGAGTATGAGGTCCGCATTGCGGATCGTCGAAAGGCGGTGCGCTATCGCGAATGTCGTGCGGTCCTTCATGAGGTTGTTGATCGCGTCCTGCACAAGCCGCTCCGTCACCGTGTCCAGCGCGCTCGTCGCCTCGTCGAGGATGAGTATCGGCGGATTGCGGAGTATCGCGCGCGCGATGGCTATTCGCTGGCGCTCGCCGCCGGAGAGCGCGAAGCCCTTCTCGCCCACGAGCCTTTCGTAGCCGCCGGGCTGGGAGACGATGAAGTCGTGGGCGTTCGCCATCTTCGCGGCCGCCACGACCTGCTCGCGCGTCGCATCGGGACTGCCATAGCGGATGTTCGCCTCGACGGTGTCGTTGAAGAGGAGCGTCTCCTGCTGGACGGACCCCACGAGCCTGCGGAGGTCCGCGATCCTGAGCCGGCGGAGATCCACGCCGTCCATCGTGATACGTCCGGACGACGGGTCGAAGAACCGCGCGAGGAGCGCGCTCATCGTCGACTTGCCGCTCCCGGTGCCGCCCACGACGGCGACGACGCTGCCGCGCGGGATCTCGAAGCTCGCCCCGTGCACCGCGTCGCGGTCTGCGGTGTCATAGCGGAAGGAGACGTCCTCGAAGACGATCCTGTCGTCAAACGACGTCTTCGCGACGGGAGAGCGGTCCTCGGGAAGGCGCATGTCGACGTCGAGGACGGACCACAGCCGCGTCAGCGCGGCGCGTCCCTGCTCGATCTGCATCTGGATCTTCGAGAGCTGCTTGAGCGGACGGTATATTATAAGCAGAGGCGCGAGCATCGGCACGATGGTGGAGAGCTTAACCTGCGTGAAGTAGCACCACACGACGAAACCGCAGATGAGGAGGATGCCGACCGTCTCCACGGCGGGCCCGACGAGAAGCCCCCACCGTACGGACCTCAGGGTCGCCTTCAGCGTCTGGTCGTTCGCAGACTCGAACTTCCTGTTCTCGAACGCCTCGGTGTCGTACGCCTTGACGACCTTGATGCAGGTGAGCACCTCGTGGATGCGGCTGCCGACGACGGAGAAGCGCTGGAGCGCCTTCTTGCTCCACTTGCGGATGCGCTTCGAGAGGAACACGACGGGCAGCATGAAGAGCGGGAAGCCGACTACGAGAACCCCGAGCGTCGGGAGCATGTCGTTCTTGACTGCGGTCCAGATTATGAAGCCGACTGACACCGCTATTTCGAACGGCGCCTGCGCGAGCTCCTGCACGACGTGCTGCAGGACGAGCTTCAGCTGGTTCGGGTCGTTCGTGCAGCGCGACATGAGCTGCCCGACGTCGATGCGTCCGTGGAACTGCATCGACTGCGCCTGAACGCTCTTGAGGACGTCTACGCGAATGTCCCTTATCGTATGCATCGCCGCCCACGCAAGGCAGTAGTGGTTGAGGAAGAGGAGTCCGCACCTCACAAGCGCGACAATCGGCACGACGACGAGAATGAGCAGAAGAAGCGGCAACCCCAGCTCCTCGTCCTCCCCCTGCAGGTCGACGCCCAACTTCTGGGCCCACTTCCTCACCTTTCCGTAGTCTTTTATCAGCCCCTTGGCCTTTTTGTCGGATTTGGTGGTTGGTGGTTGGTGGTTGGCGGTTGGTTGTTGGTGGCCGGTGGTCGGTGCGGCTTCCTCCGCACCATCACTCACGACTCGCAACTCTTCACTCTTAACGTCCCTCTCGACTTCCCTCGCAACTTCCACCGGTTTTTCAACATGTTCGAGGGCGGGCTGGATGACGCTGAAGAACGAAACGAGCGTTCCCGCCGTCAGTATGCCGCATATTACGCCGAATATTAGCCTGGCGCGGTAGCGGCGTGCATACGTCCAGAGCCGTCCGTATGCCTCCTTTGCCGTGTACTCGCGGTCGAAGAACTCCTTGCGATACGAAATCTGACCCTTGTGCCTGCCCATGTCTGAATCCTTTCCCGGCCTGTCAGCCGTTCAACCTGCCGGTCGCATACCTGTCGTGCCCCGCGAAGTCCTTCTCGACGAGGATGTTCGAGAAGCCGTAGCCCTCCATCATCCGCGCAAGCGCCTCGCCCTGGTTCTCGCCTATTTCGAAGAAGACGGCCCCGCCCGGCTTGAGGAGGTTCAGCGCGTCGGCGAGATAGCGGTCGTAGAAGTCGAGTCCGCTCGCCCCGCCGTCTAGGGCGAGGCGCGGCTCGAAGTCCCTTACACGAGGGTCCAGCGTCTCGCATACGGACCTTTCGATGTAGGGCGGGTTGGAGACTATCACGTCTATGCACTCCGGCTCGTCGAAGTCGTCGAGGCCGTCGGCGACGGCGAACCTGACCCTCCCGGAGAGCCCGCACCGCTCGGCGTTCTCCTTCGCGAGCGATATCGCGTCCTCGGATACGTCCGTCCCGAGGAGGACGGCGGGCCTGCGGAACTCATGCGCAATTGAGAGGATTATCGCGCCCGTGCCGGTCCCGACGTCGACGACGAAGGGGTTCTCCGCATCGAGCGACTTCAAATGCGCAAGGACGCGGGTCACGAGCTCCTCCGTTTCGGGACGCGGAATGAGCGCGCGCCTGTCGCATCCGAGGGTGAGCGAGCGGAAGTCCCACTCGCCGAGCACGTACTGGAGCGGCTCGCCCTTCACAAGGCGCGCCATGCCGCGTCGCATCGCCTCAAGGCAGCGTTCGGGGACGTCCTTTTCAAGCGAACCGGCGAGAAGGCCGCGCCCGCACTTCAGCAGGCGCGCCGCGAGAAGCTCGGATGCGACGGACGGATCGGGCACGCCCTTCGCGCCGAGGTAGGCCTCTGTCTTGTCGAGTACTTCCCGCCAGGTCATGTACGGTGGTTGGTGGACGGCGCTTTCGCGAAGCGCCGGTCACCCGATCAGAACGGCATGTCGTCCACTTCGCCAGCATCGGCGGGGAAGTCGGGCTCGGCGGGCGCCGGGACGGGCTCGGTGGAGGAGCCGTCGGCGTTGAGCACCTCGAGCTTGAGGCCCGTGAGATCGGTGAAATACTTGACCTGACCCTGCGGATTCGTCCATTCGCGCCCGTCGATCGCGAAGCGGATCTTCGCGCGGACGCCCTCCTTGACGCCTTCGAGGACGCTTGCATTGTCCTTCTTGAACGTGAAGGCGATGTGGTTGGGCCACTTGGACTCCTGCCCCACGTCGTCGGTGAGGACTATGTCGCGCTTCGTGAAGCCGCTTGCAAAGGTCTGCATCGGGAGGACCTTCTCCACAACGCCGGTATACTCGTATATAGCCGCCATCTTGTAACTCCGTATTCTGTTTTGAAATTTCCCCATATTATACCATATCGCGCCCCACCCCGCTAGGGGGGCAAGTCCTGGAATTGCCAATGCCGCCCGCGATGTGGTATAATCTCCGGCATGGGAAAACTCTTCATAATCGACCTCATGCCCTTCCTCTACAAGGGACACTTCGTATTCCTCCGCAACCCCCGCATGACGGCGTCCGGGATAAACACCTCCGCCCTGCTGGGTCTCGTCGCCGGACTCCAGTCCATCCTCAAACGCGAAAAGCCCACCCACGCCGTCCTCGCCATGGATCCCGGCGGACCCACCTTCCGCCACAAGGCATACCCTCCCTACAAGGCCCAGCGCGAGAAGATGCCCGAGGACCTCGCGGCGTCCATCCCCTACGCCTTCGAGCTCGCCGAGGCGCTGAAGATCCCGGTCGTCCGCGTCGAAGGCTTCGAGGCCGACGACGTGATGGGAACCCTCGCCGTCAAGGGCGCCGCCGCCGGATTCGACGTCTACCTCGCCACCCCCGACAAGGACGCCGCGCAGCTCGTCCGCCCCGGCGTGAAGCTCTACCGCCCCGGACGCTCCGGCGACGGCGCGGAGGTGTACGACGAGGCGGGCGTCCGCGAGCACTGGCACCTCTCCGGGCCCGCGCAGATGATCGACTACCTCGCGCTCGCAGGCGACGCGTCGGACAACATACCCGGCATACGCGGCGTCGGCGAGAAGACGGCGGCGGACCTCCTATCGAAGTACGGCACCGTCGAGGGCATCATCGAGAACATCCCCAAGCTCAAGGGCAAGCTTGCCGAAAAGGTCTTCGCCGGCAGGGACGACGCCAGGATCTCGAAGTTCCTGACGACGATCCGCACGGACGTCCCGATCGAACCAGACTGGAACGCATACCGCCTCGACGGCGTAGACGAGCGGAAGCTCCGCGCCGTCTGCGACAAGTTCGAGCTGAAGCGCCTCGCCGCCGCCCTCCTCGGCGAAGAGTCCGCATCGCCCGCGGCGACGCATGAAGCATCGCCGGAGGGGCCGCCGGACGCCGCCCCCGTCTCGACGCTCGCCTCCTTCCCACACGAATACAAGCTCGTCCAGACCGAGGAGGAGGCCAACGCCCTCCTCGAGGAGCTGCGCCGGGCGGACCGCATTGCGTTCGACACGGAGACCGCCGCGTCCGAGGACGCGACGGGCAGGTACGCGTCCACCGACGCCCACCACTGCAAGCTCGTCGGCTTCTCGTTCGCGACCGCGCCCGGGAGGGCCTGGTACGTCACCGCCGACCAGATCGACGTGTTCCGTCCGCTCTTCGCGGACCCCTCCAAGACCTTCGTCGCGCACAACGTGAAGTTCGACCGCTCGGTCCTCCACCGCTACGGCATCGGCTTCGCGTCCGTCCCGCGCGACACCCTGCTCGAGCACTACTGCCTCGACGCCGCGGCGCGCCACGGCATGGACGCGCTCGCCGAGCAGTACCTCGGCTACAGGCCGATTCCGATAACCGACCTCATAGGCGAAAAGGAGCGCGGCAAGGAGCAGCTCTCGATGGCCGCGCTCAAGCCGGCGGCGATCCTCGACTACGCGGCCGAGGACGCCGACGTGGCGCTGAGGCTCGACGACGCGCTTCGCCCCATGGTCGAAAAGGCGGGTGCGCTGCGAGCCCTGGAGGAGGCGGAGGAGCCGCTCGTCAAGATCCTGACAGACATGGAGCGCGAAGGTGTGCGCATCGATGTGGACGCCCTCAAGGCGTACGGACGCGAACTCGACGCGGAGATCCTCGCCCTCAGGCGCGACATCCTCTCCTTCGCCGACCCGGGCTTCAATCCCGACTCGCCCAGGCAGCTCGGGGAGCTGCTCTTCAATTCGCTCGGGCTGCCGGGAGGCAAGAAGACGGCGACGGGGCAGTTCTCTACGGACGAGAAGACGCTCTCCAAGCTCGTCGACGCGCACCCAGTCATCCCGAAGATACTCGAGTACAGGGCGTGTACGAAGCTTAAGTCGACATACGTGGACAAGCTGCCGACGCTCATCGACGAGAACGGACGCGTCCACACGACATACGCGCAGGCGTTCACCGAGACAGGGCGGCTTTCGTCGTCCGACCCGAACCTCCAGAACATCCCGATCCGCACGGAGCGCGGCAAGCTGATCCGCAAGGCGTTCGTCGCACGCGACGAGAACCACGTCATCGTGTCCGCCGACTACTCGCAGATCGAGCTGAGGCTCATGGCCGCCCTCTCGAAGGACGCCGCCATGCTGGAGGCGTTCAGGAACGGCGAGGACATCCACCGCGACACGGCGAGCCGCGTCTACGACGTCATGCCCGCGTTCGTCACGCCGGAGCAGCGAGCGAAGTGCAAGATGGTGAACTTCGGCATCATATACGGCATCTCCGCCTTCGGACTCTCCCAGCGGCTCAAGGTGCCGCGCAAGGAGGCGGCCGACCTCATCGCGACGTACTTCAAGCTCTATCCGAAGATCAGGGACTACATGGAGAAGGCGATCGCCGAGGCGAGGGCGAGGGGATACGCCACCACCGTCCTCGGGAGGCGGCGCACACTTCGGGACATCAACTCGCGCAACGCGACGGCGCGGCAGGCGGCCGAGAGGGACGCCATCAACACGCCGATCCAGGGTTCCGCCGCCGACCTCATAAAGATCGCCATGGTCAAGGTGGACCGTGCGATGAAGGCGGCGAACATGCGCGCGAAGATGGTCCTGCAGATACACGACGAACTCGTCTTCGACACGCCCGTCGAAGAGGTCGATCGGCTCAAGGAGATCGTCCGCCGCGAAATGACGACGGCGCTGGACTTCGGCGTGCCGCTCGACGTCGGCATCGGCGTCGGCTCAAACTGGCTCGACGCCCACTGACGCCCGTCGCCCCGCCGTCCCATGCGGTCAAAAACCGCTGCGGTCAGAAACGCGGCAGTTTCATGAGCGAATCGACACGGCCGCCTTCGCGCGAACGGAGGCGCCAGATTCGGCCGTGCTCGTCGCGCAGCGCACGGAGGCGGCCCTCGTCGCGCCTGTGGCACGCGCAGTCGATGAGGTTCGCCATGTAGACTATCTCCTTCGCCCAGTCGTTGCGGTCCGCCCAGCGCCCGGCCGCTATGCGCACCCCCGAGGCGATGCCGCTTATCTCGTCGAGTATCGCGTCCGTAAGCCCCGGATGGCGCGAATAGCCGTGCGGATTCGCGAGGATGTTGAACAGCTCCGAGCAGTTCGCCTTGAGCGCACCTCCGCGCAGGTAGAGCGTGCCGAGCTTCATGAGGTATCCGCCGAGCGGCGCATCCATGACGGAGTTGAGTTCGCGCTCGAGGTCCATGTTGGCCGACTTGGGGCCTGACATCGCGAAGTTCCCGCCGAGTATGATCGCCGGAAGCGACGCGGCGAGCGGCTGCCAGTGCCCCTCGTCGCCCCAGTCCGTGAGGAGGAACCCCTTAGCGCCGTGGACCCTGCCCGCATGCTCGGCGGCGGCGAGGTTCTCGCGCATGTTCTCCATGCGTCCTGCAAGCGAGCGCCAGGAGGACGTCCCGGGACAGACGTAGAAGTCGAGCCCCGCCTTCGCGAACCTGGCCGCCTCGCCGTCGAACGGGTGGTTCGCCTCGTAGCCCCAGTCGAGTGCGATGAGGTCCTTCGGAAGCCGCTCGATGTACTCGGGGTGCTTGAGGATGATGTCGCCCCAGAACATGGGCCTCTTCCCGTGCCGCTTCGCGACGTCCACCACCTTCATGAGGAAGCCGAAGTACTCCTCGGGATCGGATATCTCGAAAGTCTCGTCGCAGCCGATGTTGACGAGCTTCGAGCTGAAATTCGGCAGGAGCTGTCCGAGCAGGTCCTCCACTAGCGCAATCGATCCGGGGTTCTTCGGGTCGAGCGTCGTCGGGAACTTCTTGATCGTCCCCCACGGCGTCATCGCGCCGCCCTTGGGGAACTTCGCAAGCTTGTTGTACTTCGGGTTCACGAGCCACCGCTCCATGTGTCCGAATGTGTTCTGGTTGGGGACGAGCTCGACGCCCTGGAACTCGCAGTACGCCTGGAGCTTGGCTATGTCGGCCGGCGTCACGGGGTCCGCCTCCTCCCACACGCTCTCGTGTCCCTCGTAGGCGAACGTGTGCTCGGTGTAGAGCTGGAGCTGGTTGTACCTGTAGCGGGCGAGGATGTCCACTATGAGCCGTAGCGTGCGCATCGTCGGCACCCTGTCCCTGCTCACGTCGAGCATGTATCCGCGAGTCTCAAACATACTTCGGCACCGCCCCGGAGAGGATTTCAAGGCACTTCGCGAGGTTCTCCCGGTACTGGCCCGTCGCGCCCTCGCCAAGGACGTTCGTGACGCACTTGAGCGCGCGGCACTCCACACCCGCCGTCTCGCAGACCTGTGCGACCGCCGCGCCCTCCATGTCCCGAAGGCCGACGCCAAGCGAGGAGAGGAGCGGCAGGTCGTCCGTGTTGTCGTTGAAATGATCCCCCGTCGCGAGCGTCTTCGCGGGATAGCGGCCCGTCGTCGCCATCGGGATGTACGGGGAGGTGCGTTCGTTGAGCACTCCTATGGCGGTCCCGTTTACCGCCGCGAGGTCGAAGTCGTACTGGACGGCCCGGTCGACCTCGAAAAGGTCCCCGACCTTCATCCCCCTCTCGAAGCCGCCGCATACGCCCATGCTCACCACGAGCTCGGCGCCGGACTGTACGGCGAACTGCGCCGCGGCGGCGGCATTCGCCTTGCCGACGCCCGAGACGACGACAGCGACCGGGACGCCGGCAAGGGAGCCGCGCACAACGCGGCGTCCCCACTCGCGCGACTCGGCGGCCGCCGTGAGGTGGCGGACGACGCATTCCGCCTCGCAGTCCATCGCAATCACGAAGAACGTCCGCATCGTCACGCCTCCCTGACGAGCGACGCCGCGAACGCGCCGTCGTGATCCGTCTCGATCGGAACGGACTCCCGCTCCTCGACGAGCCTGAAGCCGGGATGGCGCGCAAGAAACGAGGCGACCTGTCCGCCATTCTCCTCCGGCTCGTTGGAGCACGTCGAGTAGACGAGCCTCCCGCCCTTCGCGACAAGCGGCGCCGCCTGGTCGAGGATTTCGCCCTGGAGCTTCACGATCGAAGCGAGCTTCTCCTCGCTCCAGTTCCACCTCGCATCCGGCCTGCGCCTGAGCACGCCCGTGTTCGAACACGGCGCGTCGACCAGGACGACGTCGAAGCGGTTCGATCCGTCCGCCGCCACGCACGGTATCGCGTCGACGACCTTGATGTCGAGCTTCATCCGCGCAATGTTCTCCGCAAGCCTCCTGCGCCTCTTCGGGTTGACCTCGCACGCCGTGACTTCGGCGCCCCTCCACGCGAGCTGGATCGACTTCCCGCCGGGCGCCGCGCATGCATCCAGCACACTGCGTCCGGCGACGTCGGCGGCGAGGGACACGGCAAGCGCCGTCCCCGGGTCCTGCACGATGAACTCGCCCTCGGCGTAGCCCTTTACGGAATCGACGCGCTCGCCGCGCCCCAGCATCGTGAAGGAGCCGTCCCTTCGCGCTATGTAGGTGACAGCAGGCTCGTTGTGCCACTTCGCAAGCCTCTCCGCGCCCTCCTCGCCGTAGCGCGCGACCCACCTGCGCCATATCGCGCCGGGGAAGCTCTCCCTCACGTCGGCGGACGAGGCGGCGACCACCGTCTCAAGCTCCCCGCGCCGCCTGAGGAGGTTCCTGAGCACTCCGTTAACGACCTTGGCGACGTTGGGATTGGGACACGACTTTGCCGCCTCCACCGTCTCGTTGACGGCGGCGAAGTCGGGGACGTCCTTCATGTAGAGGATCTGCGCAGCCCCGATGTAGAGGAGCGCCTCGAGCTCCCCCTTGGGCCACGTCTTGACCAGCTCGCCCAGGACCTTCCGGAGCGGCCTCAGGCGTCTCACCGTCGTGTACACGAGGTCCTGCACAAAGGCGCGGTCCGCGCCGGACGGCAGGTAGTTCGCCGGAAAGTCCTTCGTCCTCAACCATGCGGCGATGGCGAACGCCGCTGCTCTGCGTGAGTTGTTCATGTCCTTTTACCGCCGCTGCGCCGGAACCTTGAGCGTCTCGCCGATGCCGAGCATCTTGTTGACGGGGATCCCGTTCATGTCCGCAAGCTCCGCCACCGTGCACCCGTGCTTGTTGGCGATGCGCGAAAGGCTGTCGCCGGGGCGGACCTTGTAAGTCCCAGACGCCGCCGGAACGGGCGGATGGCCGTCTCCGGACGCGACAGGCCGCGCCGGCTCGGCGACGGTCGGGACGGTTGCGGACTCCGGCTGTCCGCCGGGAGTCTCAGCGACTTCCGTCCGCTCCGGCTCCTGTGGGGCTGACACGGCGGGCTCCGCCTGCTGCACGGCCCCCGGCGCGTCCGCGACGGAAGGCGCGGAGAGGAACCAGACCGCCCCCAGAAGCGCCGCGTGCGCGGCGAGGCTGATCGTCACCGCAACCGGCCAGTTGATCTTGCCGCCCGTCTCCTGCTCCTTGTCTATCATCGCATTCCCCTCCTGAAGCCGCAAAATCAAAGTCCGACCGCCGTGCGGACCCTCTCCATCGTCGGGGCGGCCGCCGCGCGGGCGCGCTTCGCGCCGTCCTGGAGGATGTCCTCCAGCGTCGCCGGATCCTTCGCAAGCTCCTCGCGCCTGGCGCGGAACGGGTCGAAGAGGCGGTGGTAGACCTCGAGGAGCGCCTTCTTGGCGTGTCCGTAGCCGTAGCCGCCCTTGCGGAAGTTCTCAGCCATCGCCTCGGTCTCCTCCTTCGTCGCGAAGAGCTTGTAGAGCTCGTAGATGGAGTTTCCCTCGGGGACCTTCGGCTCCTCCATGGGGGTGGAGTCGGTGACGATGGACATTACCTTCTTCTTTATGGACTTAACGTCCTCGAAGAGCTCGATCGTGTTGTGGTAGCTCTTGGACATCTTCTGCCCGTCGAGGCCGGGAATCGTGGCGACCGTCTCGGGGATGTAGGCATCGGGCAGCTTGAATGTCTCCCCGTAGGCGTTGTTGAACTTCTGCGCGAGGTCGCGAGTCACCTCCAGGTGCTGCTTCTGGTCCTTGCCGACGGGCACGAGGTCCGCCTGCATGATGAGGATGTCCGCCGCCATCAGGACGGGGTACGCGAAGAGCCCGTGGGTCGCCTCGAAGCCGTGCGCCATCTTGTCCTTGTAGCTGTGGCAGCGTTCGAGGAGCCCCATCGGCGTGAGGCACGAGAGGTACCACGCGAGCTCCTGCACCTCGGGCACGTCGCTCTGACGGTACATGATCGTCTTCGCGGGGTCGAGCCCGCAGGCGAGGTAGTCCAAGGCGACGTCGCGCGTCTGCTCCCTGAGCGCCGCGCCGTCCCTGACCGTCGTCATCGCATGGAAGTTCGCGATGAACATGAAGTTTTCGCCCTTGTCCTGAAGGTCGAACATCGATTTCATCGCACCAAAGTAGTTGCCCCAGTGCAGCTTGCCCGAAGGCTGTATTCCCGTCAAAGTTCTCATAAGTGCGTATATTATACCAAAAATAGCGCGGACCATGGCCGACGATTTCACATTTTCGGGCCTAAAAAGGGGGATGGCGGCGGGATGTGGCGTTTGATATAATTGCCGCATGAAAACTCTTGCACTGATAGTCGTCGCGCTCCCCATGGCGCTCGCCGCCGAAAACAAGCACGCACCGCTCCCCGAGCCATTCGCCGGGAACTTCCGCCGCGCCCGCCGCGTCATGATGGAGATCGAGCCCGCGAACCTCACGTGGATGTTCCGCGTCACCGCCGGACTCGACTCGCTCGCGAACACGAACGGGATCGAGCGCCTCGGCGGATGGGAGGCGCCCGGCATCGAGCTCAGGGGGCACACCTGCGGACACTGGCTCTCCGGCATGGCGAACGTCGTCCGCGAGACGGACGACCCCGAGGCGAAGCGCCGCGGCGCCGAGGTCGTCCACGCCCTCGCCGAATGCCAGAGGGCCATCGGGACGGGCTACGTGAGCGCATTCCCGGAGGATTTCATCGACCGCGCCATCGCGCGGAAGAAGGTGTGGGCGCCGTGGTACACCCTGCACAAGGTCCTCGCCGGGCTCCTCGACCAGTACGAGAAGGCCGGGAACGCCGAGGCCCTTGAAGTCGCCCGGGGCTTCGGCGACTGGGCGTGGCGCAAGCTTTCGCCACTCACCCCCGAACAGCTCGCGACGATGCGCCGAAACGAGTTCGGCGGAATCGGGGACGAACTGTGGAGGCTCTACGGCATCACGAGGAAAGAGGAATACGCCAAGGCGGCGGAGTGCTTCTTCGACCCGACCGTCATGGACGACCTCACCGCCCACCGCGACCGGTTCGCCCCGAAGCACATGAACACGTTCGTCCCGAAGGTCCTCGCCGAGATGCGCAAGTGGCGGCTGACGGGCGACGCGGCGGCGCGCGACCGCGCAGAGTTCTTCTTCAAGACCGCCGTCGAACACCACATGTTCGCGCCCGGATGCTTCTCGGACAAGGAGCACTGCTTCGCGCCCGACACCCAGGGCGACCACCTCACCGGCGTGACGGGCGAAAGCTGCGTCACCTACAACATGCTCAAGCTCGCGAAGGCGCTCTACGAGGCCGAGCCCAGGGAGTGGATAGCGGACTACATCGAGCGCGCCGCCCTGAACCACATTCTCGCCCAGCAGGAGCCGGTGGAGGGGCGCGTCACCTACTTCATGCCCGTGATGACGGGAAGCTACAAGCTCAGGAACCGTGCGAACGACACTTTCTGGTGCTGCGTCGGGAGCGCCATGGAGAGCCAGACCGGCTGGCGCGACTACCTCTTCGCCTTCCGCCACATGGACGAGTCAAAGTGGACCTTCCGACTCGAACCCGCCCCCGGCGCGCCCGAGCGCGTGGCGCTATTCTACGGTCCGTGGCTTATGGCCGGCTGCCTCGGCACCGAGGGGATGCGCAAGGACGCGACAAGGTCGCTCAACTACTACGAGCACGACTACACCGTTCCCGAGCACCTGCGGCACGTCCGCCTCGGCGACGTCGGGAAGATCAGGCCCTGCACGGAGACGTTCGACAAGCGCGACTACCCGACGGAGCGCATCAAGGACTTCCATGCGTCGAAGCTCGCCTTCGTCAACGAGGACGGCATCGTCATAAAGCCGCTCCACGAAATCAACGGCGAGCGCTGGGTCGTCTACTGGAATTGACCTAACCGACCCTAACAGACCCTAACAGACAGGATTGCGCGCAAGCACCTCCTGAAGCCTGGCATACGTGAGCGGCTTGAAGAGGGCGCCTGTGAAAAGCCCTCCCCTGGCATCGCGCTTGAACTCGGTGTCCGCCGTGACGACGAAGACCGGAAGCTCGCCGAAGCGGGGGTCGGCGCGGAGTCTCTCGACGAACTCGAACCAGTTCATGTTCGGCATCCAGTAGTCCGTGAAGACGAAGTCGTGGGGACGGCCCTCCTTGACGGCGGATGCCAGCGCCTCCAGCGCCTCCGCGCCGTCGCACGCATGGTCGACGACGGCCACCCCCACCTCCCAGCGACGTGAACGGCGTAAGAGGCCAGATGATCTGAAGCGTCAGGAAGACGGACGTCGTAATGCAGTAGAGCAGCACCATCATGCTTCGGCGGCGGGCGGGGCCGCTGATGCCCAGCGCCTTCACAAAAACGCAAAGCGACATAAGGCAGGTGAAGGCCACCACGAGGACGAGGAGCATGTTGCGGCTGCCACCCCATCATTTACCCTAAAATCGTCAGTTGAACCTCAGTTGAGGTGGTTTTCCGCGGCGCGACAATGC